>NZ_JARCCY010000026.1:0-71422 GCF_039907775.1 Arthrobacter sp. CC3 | reverse complement strand
GTGGGCTGCGTTCCGGAACGCAGCCCACGGCCCGCACCCACCGTCTCGGGTGGAAGGGCCCCTACTTCTTGGCAGCGGCCTTCTTCTTGGCGGGGGCCTTGCGTGCGGCGGGACGCTTGGCCGGGCCCTTGGCACGCTTCTCCGCCAGGAGTTCCACGGCCTGCTCGCGCGTCAGTTCCTCCAGGGAGGTGGCGCGCGGAACGGTGATGTTGGTGATGCCGTCGGTGATGTACGGTCCGAAGCGGCCTTCCTTGACCACGATGTTCTTTTCGGACACCGGGTCCGGGCCGAACTCGGCGAGCGGCGGCACGGCGGCGCGCGCACCCCTCTGCTTGGGCTGGGAGTAGATCTCCAGCGCCTGCTCCAGCGTGATCGTGAAGATTTCCTCTTCGGAACCGATGGACCGCGAGTCCGTGCCCTTCTTCAGGTACGGGCCGAAGCGGCCGTTCTGCACGGTGATGACGTTGCCTTCAGCGTCCTCGCCGAGTACGCGCGGCAGGCTCATAAGCTGCAGGGCCTCTTCCAGGCTGACCGTGTCCACGCTCATCGAGGCGAACAGCGAGCCGGTGCGCGGCTTGGCCTTCACGGGCTTCTTCGGCGGCTTGGGCTTGCCGTTCTTGTAGTACTCCACCGGCTGGTTGGCGAGCTGCTCGTCCGTCATTTCCGGAATGACTTCCGTAACGTAGGCGCCGTAGCGGCCGTTCTTGGCCACCACCGTGTGACCGGTGTGCGGGTCATCGCCAAGGACACGCTCCTCCGGGGCGGCCGTCTCCATCAGTTCCTTGGCCTTGGCGGCCGTCAGCTCATCCGGAGCCAGGTCCTCGGGGACGTTCGCGCGGGCAGACTCAACCACTTCGCCGGTCTTCGGGTCGACCGTGGGGATGGAGCTTTCCAGGTACGGGCCGAACTTGCCCACACGAAGGGTGATGCCCTCGGCGATCGGCACGGAGTTGATTTCCTTGGCGTCAATTTCGCCAAGGTTGTTGACGATGCTCAAGAGACCGGGGTCGGAGTCTTCGCCGTAGTAGAAGTGCTTGAGCCAGGCGGCGCCCACGGCCTGGCCGTTGGCGATCTTGTCCAGGTCGCCTTCCATGTCCGCGGTGAACTCGTAGTCCACGTAGTCGTGGAAGTGCTGTTCGAGCAGCCGGATCACGGAGAAGGCGATCCAGCTCGGGACCAGCGCGGAGCCCTGCTTTCGCACGTAGCCGCGGTCCTGGATGGTGGAAATGGTGGAGGCATAGGTGGACGGGCGTCCGATGCCCTTCTTTTCCAGCTCCGCCGTCAGGGAGGCTTCCGTGTAGCGCGGCGGCGGCGAGGTTTCGTGGCCAACGGCAACGATGTCCGAGGCGGTGAGTGCATCGTCCTTGGCCACGTTGGGCAGGCGGCGGGCTTCCTCGGAATCGTCGTCGCCGCGGCTTTCGTCCTTGCCTTCCTCGTAGGCTGCAAGGAAGCCGGGGAACGTGATGACCGTGCCGGAGGCGGAGAACTCGGCGTCCCGGCCGTCCGCTGCCACCGCGCCCAGGCGGATGGTGGCCGTGGAGCCCTTGGCGTCGCCCATCTGGGAGGCGACGGTGCGCTTCCAGATGAGCTCGTAGAGCCGGAATTCGTCGCCGGACAGCTGTTTGGCTACCTGCGCCGGGGTGCGGAAGGAGTCTCCGGCGGGGCGGATAGCTTCGTGGGCTTCCTGCGCGTTGGCTGCCTTGCCCGTGTAGACCCGGGGCGACTGCGGCACGTACTCCGGGCCGTAGAGCTCGGACGCCTGGCGCCGGGCGGCCGTCACTGCTTCGTCACTCAGCGCGGAGGAGTCCGTACGCATATAGGTGATGTAGCCGTTTTCATAGAGGCGCTGGGCCACCTGCATGGTGCTCTTGGAGGAGAACCGCAGCTTTCGCCCGGCTTCCTGCTGCAGCGTGGACGTTGTGAACGGAGCGGCCGGACGGCGGGTGTACGGCTTGGTGTCGACGGAGCGGACACGGAACTCGGCGCTCTGCAGGCCTGCCGCGAGGGACGTGGCGAGTTCCTCGTTCAGGTGCGCGACGTTGCGCGAGGTGAGTTCGCCGTTGTCGTTAAAATCGCGGCCGCTGGCCACCTTGGCGCCATCAACGGCCGCCAGCTTCGCTTTGAAAGAGGAAGCAGCACCCGAGCCGGCGCCGAACTGGCCCGTGAGGTCCCAGTAGGACGCGGCCTTGAAGGCCATGCGTTCCCGTTCACGGTCCACCACCATGCGGGTGACCACGGACTGGACGCGGCCGGCCGACAGGCCGCGGGCCACCTTGCGCCACAGCACCGGGGAAATTTCGTAGCCGTACAGGCGGTCCAGCACGCGGCGGGTTTCCTGTGCATCCACCAGGTCCTGGTCGACGTCGCGCAGGTTGCCCATGGCGCGCTGGATGGCTTCCTTGGTGATTTCGCCGAACGTCATCCGGTACACCGGCACCTTGGGCTTGAGTACTTCCAGCAGGTGCCACGCGATGGCCTCGCCCTCGCGGTCCCCATCGGTTGCGAGGTAAAGTTCGTCGGCGTCCTTGAGCGCTGCTTTGAGCTCAGTCACCTTCTTCTTCTTGTCCGCGGACACGACGTAGTACGGCTTGAAGTCGTTTTCGATGTCGACGGCGAACTTGCCGATGGAGGTCTTCTTGAGTTCGGCAGGGAGCTCCGAAGGCTGCGGCAGGTCACGGATGTGACCGATGGAGGCCTCCACGATAAAGCCCTCGCCCAGGTACTTGGCGATGGTCTTGCTCTTGGCCGGAGACTCCACGATCACGAGTTTTTTGCCGGTTTTGGCCTTGCTTGGCACGGTGCTCCTACAGAAAAAGGTTGGCTGGGGCAGATGAGCCCATACTCGCCTAGTTCACCATATTTTGAAGGATGATGCGCATTCATGTGGAAAACGGGTGCCGGGCATCACTTACGGTCGTCAGGAATCATGGACCACATCGTGGCCATTCTCTCGGCGCCCTGGGGAACTTGGTCCGGGTCTTCGAGCTCGTAATCCTTGAGCAGCCCGAACACCTTGGCGGTGAGCTCGGAGCGCTGCGCCGGTGTCAGGTACAGCAGGTTGCTGGAGAGCACCACGACGCCGGGCGCCTCGGTCGATTCGCTGTTTTTCCGGCGTTCGTCACGGACCTTGGCGTAGGCGTTGACCCTGCGCCGGAAGGCGTCCAGCTCCAGGTCGAGGACGGCAAACTCGGGGCTGGCCACTCCCCCGCCTGAATTGATGGTGAAGTCCGTTCCGGCGGCCCGCCACCGGCGTTCCCTGGCGTCGCCGGCAGTGGCGGCCGGCTCCACGATTCCCCATTTCTGCAAGGCCCGCAGGTGGTAGCTCATGGCGCTGGGCGTCAGGCCGGTCTGCGCGGCAAGCTCCGTCGCCGTCCGGCTGACCTGCGTAGAATACAGTTCCGAGATCACTTCCAGCCGTGCCGCGTGGGCCAGCGCGCGGATGGCCTTCGGGTCGGTGATCTCCACCTTCTTTTCCGGCCGTGCCCTGCGTTTGGCACCCTCTTGTGCGGCCGGCTCCGTTTCTGGAGTTTCTGCATTCACGACTCCATTCTATCGGCGATCAGCCAACTCTGAAAGAAACGCTTGACATTCCATCGCGCCGGGGAGTAGTTTCGCGGACATGGGGGACATGGCCGGGCGATCGCCTGCCTTAATACAAGTAAATCCAGCGCTTTGGCGAAACCGGGACTTCCTGTTGGCAAGCAGTGCCCGGTTCCTGGCTGCCACCGGCATGGGTGCCGTGGTGGTCAGCGTAATGCTGCATCTGCAGGCACTGACCGCGGCCGGCACCGTCACGCTCGCGGGCTCCTGGCTCGTGGCCGCCTACCTGCTGTGCTCGGCCCTGCCGCTGGTGATCCTTGCCCCCTGGGCCGGGCGGCTCGCTGACACGAGGGATTCCCGGACAATCGCGACGGCGGCCTCCGCCGGAAGTGCCGCAGCCGTTGCAGGCATGGGCCTAAGCATGCACTACCTGGAAAACTACATTCCCGTGCTCTTCGCCCTCACGTTCCTGCTGAACGCCTGCCAGGCCGTGGCCGGCCCGACGTTTCAGGCCCTGCTGCCCCGCATTGTCGGGGAAGAGCGGACACCCAGGGCCGTGGGAACCATGCAGGCAACCATCATGATCGCGGGAATGGCAGGGCCTGCGGCAGGCGGAGTGCTTAGTGGGTGGGGCGGTTCGCTGCTGGTGTTTTCCGTGGCAAGCGCCCTCTACGTCCTGATGGGAGTGGGCGCGTTCCTGATCCGGACCCGGAGGGGCACCTCCGCCGAACGAGCCGGCAGGAAGCTGCCCGCTTTGATGGACGGGCTCCGGCTTATCCGGCGGGACAGCCTGGTGTGGGCCCTGGTGCTCGGCGCACTGTTCTTTATTGCCGTGGGGGAAGCAACCAACGTCCTTGAAGTTTTCCTCGTCCGGGGCGAGATGGGCGCGTCCGAAACGCAATACGGCCTGCTCGTGGCCTCTTTTGCCCTGGGAATGGCCGCCGGAGCCGTTCTCGCCGCCCGCATCACATCAGCCCCGGTCAGGCTCCGCGTCCTCCTGGGGTCCATGGCGCTGACGTCCACGGTACTCGCGGTCATCGGGCTGGTGCCCACCGTGGAGCTGATGTTCGTGGCCTACACCGGGATGGGAGTCTTCTGCGGTGTCCTCAACGCCTGCTTCGGTGCGATCGTCATCCTTCGGATGCCCGAGGAAGGCCGCGGGCAGGCGATGTCCATGATCGGCGGCCTGACCCGCGCCATCACCGTGGTGGCGTTGGCGTTCGGGGGCCTCCTCGGTGTCCTGCTGCCGGTCCGGGCCGCCTTCCTGCTGGTCGGCGGCATCGGCGCGCTGGTGTCGCTGGCCATCGCGATTACTGTTCTGTGGCGCTTCGGTTCAGACCCGGACGGTCCGGCGGAACCGCCCGCCGTGTCCGGTTCAGGCCGGCAGGAGGAACCCGTCGAGGACCAGGTTCCGGACTTCGGCGAGGAGCCCGTTCCGGAACGTTTCGCCGTCGAACCCGTCGCCCCCGCCCAGCAGCGCTTCAAGGGCACCGGTGATCTGCCCGACGGACAGATCACCGTCGCACGCTGACACGAAGCCGGCAAGCTCAGTACTGAGCAGGTTGGTGCGCCGAAGCCCCGAGCCCTGGCGCAACAGGATCACGCCGGGGTGTTCCGCACCGGGCCGCTGGTGGCGCTCCTCCGTGACGTCCTCGGCCACCAGCAGGTGGGTGGCGGCAAGATTGTTCGCGGCCACCCAGTCGGCCCGCTCCACCGCTGCGCCCAGGCACGGGCCAATGGGCTGCTCGATGGGATAGGTGATTTCCTCGAAGCGGCTGATGACCGGCCGGGCGCCCGCGGCGGGGCGCCGGAGGAAGATCATGCCGAAGCCGATCCCGGCCACGTTGCGTGAGGCAAAGTCGTCCAGGTAGGCGGCGTAGGCGTCCTGGTAGTGCTGCCGGTCGCGGGACTCGGAGGCGTCCCGCAGCCACGTTTCGGCGTACTGTTCCGGGCCCACGAGCTCGCGCTGGATGAACCAGGCGTCCACGTCCGGTCCGGCCCAGCTTTGCGGCCTTTCCTGCCAGGCGGTCCCGGCCGTGACCTCCCAGTTGCCCAGGAGCTGGGCTGTTCCGGCCGGGGCCAGGACGGACGGCAGTTCGCGGACCAGCGACGCAACAATGTCGTCTCCGGGCAGCCCGCCGTCGCGGTAGGTGAACTGGTCCGCGGCGGCCTCTCCCAGGCTCCGGGGCGTGATCACGAACGGCGGATTGGACACCACCAGGTCGAAGGTTTCGCCGGCCACGGGTTCCAGCAGCGAACCCAGGCGCAGGCTTATCCGGTCTTCCGGCCTGGATGGGTCGATGCGCAGTGCTTCGGCGTTGAGGAGCAGGTTGAACCGGGTGAAGGCAAGGGCCCGTGCCGAGATGTCCGTGGCTGTCACGTGGTCCGCGTGGTGCAGGAGGTGGAAGGTCTGGATGCCGCAGCCGGTGCCCAGATCCAGGGCTTTGGAAACCTGCCGGCGGATGGTGGTCTGCACCAGCGTGGTGGAGGCCTGCCCGATGCCCAGCACATGGTCGTGGCGCAGGACGCCGGGCTGCTGATGCGCCGCGAGGTCGCTGGCCACCCACAGCTCGGCCCCGCCGCCATTGTCCGCGTCGGTTTCGTCCGCACCCGCCGCGGCATTGCCGCTCCAGCCGTACGGCCGGAGGTCAGCCTTTGCCCTGACGGTTCCCGAAGCGGAATCCGTGCCGGTCTCCGCCGCGGACGGTTCGACGAGCCCCAGCGTGAGGAGGCCCTCGGTGCGGATCCCCGGGAGGGCGGCGTCGAGCACTTCAGCATGCTGGGGCACGGCCAGGAGCCACAGGCGTACGACGGCGGCGAGCGCCGCTGCGTCGGGGTCACCTTTCGCGGCGGCTTCTGTGGCGATCAGTGACGGGATGAGCTGGTCGCGGCCGAGCGCGGAGTAAGCGGATTCGCCGAGCAGCGCGGCGACTCCGTCGACCGTGTAACCGATGCCGCGCAGGTCCGCGGCGAGGGCGGACAGCAGCTCCGGGAGGTCGCTGCGAGGGGCGTCGGGAGTGTTGCCGGCCGTGAAGTGCATAGCTGTTTCAGTCACTGAGCAAGTCTATGGTTCCGGGATGCGCCCGCCGGCCTGCGCTTGCCGGAGTTCCCACACCCGGGGTCGCCGGGCCGATTCACGGGGATCAGTCCGCCTTCGGCGGGATTGTCGGCAGCACCACCTATGCTTCTGAGCATGAGCCGCAAAAGTGTGATCTTCGTTGACGCAGGTTTCCTCCTGGCCACGGGCGGGCTGCGGGTCACCGGGAACTCGCTGCGTTCAGCATTTTCGGTCCAGTACAAGAACCTTGTGGACGGCATCCAGGAATTTGTCAGCGAGCGCGACAGCCGGGATCTGCTGAGGATGTACTGGTATGACGCGGCCAAGGACGGAGTGTTCAGCGACGAACACAAGCGGATCGGCCTGCTGCCGGGGGTCAAGGTCCGGTTGGGCCGGATGTCTTACAACGGCGAGCAGAAGGGCGTGGACCTCAAGCTCGGCCTCGACCTCGTGGGAGTTGCGCGGAACCGTTCGGCCGACGTCGCCTACCTGTTGTCCGGCGACGACGACCTCGCCGAAGCGGTGGAAGCAGCCCAGGACCTCGGCATGAAAGTGGTGCTGCTGGGGATTGAAAACCAGGGCCACCGGCTTGGCGTCACGGCAGTGGCCGAGCATCTGGCGCTACAGGTCGACGACATCGCCACCCTGCCGCAGTCGCTCTTGGACCGCTGCTTTGCGAAGTCGGCGCCGGTGGCGGAGGCTGCCGCCCAGGCTGCTGCGCCGGCCGGCGCCAGCCCGGGCAACGGCCTTTCAAGCAACGGCGCGGGCCATGCTCCCGGTACGCGGCCGGTTCCGGGGCCGGGTGTTTTGCCGGCCTTTAGTCCCGCGGGGCCGGAAGCGGGCCCTGCCACGGCCTCGGGTGCCGAGGCTGCCGGGCCTCCCTCCGGCGCCGAGCCCGCCGATGATTCCGTGTCCGCTGCTGCCAGCCCGGCAGGCACGCCCGGCCGCCCGGTGCCGACGCCGGGCCCACGGCGGGCACCGCAGGACCTGCGGCCGGTCCCGGCAGCCGGTATGGCGCGCCGCGAACCGGTGTATTCCACCGCAACAGGTGCCCCCGCTGCCCAGAGCCCGTGGTTCGACCTGGTGGAGAGCGCCGAAGCGGTCGCAGTCAGCCTCGCGGACAACTGGCACGGCAGCGTCAGCCAGCGGGAACTCAACGAACTCCTCGCAGAGCGTCCGCTGCTCCCGCCGACGATTGACCGGGTCCTGATCAAGGACTGTGCCGCGAAGATCGGCGAAGCGAAGACGGACCTCCAGGACATCCGGAAGGCCATCAGGGCTGCGTTCTGGCGCCGCCTCGACGAGCTGGTGTAACAGCGCCACGGCAACGCCCCGCAGAAACTGGCCGCGCATGAGTTGGTTGCGGCCCGGGCTTGTTCCGGGGCACCATGGTCCTATGCATCTGCAGCAACGATTTATCAGCCCTCGGCCGCTTCCCGGCCGCACGGGCTTCTTGTTGCGCGCATAATCTGCGGCCGCCGGGGTCCGTCCGGTGCAGCGGCTGAGGGTGATTCCTCCCTTCCCAAAGCTGCCCCAAAGGACCCCCATGAAGAACTATCTCTCCCTGACAGAACTCAATTCCGCACTCGCCCTGCGCGACCTGACTGACCCCGGCGCCGGAGCGCACGCCATGCAGCGGCTGCTGGCGGACGTGGTCACCGCGCTGCAACGGTGTTGGGATATCCCGACCGAAACCCACCGGCTCAATCCGCTGGTGGCCACCGCGGACAACTACGACAGGCTGGGCTATGCGCCAGGGGACGTGACCCGGGACTCCCGGTATTCGCGCCATGTCAGCCCCACCGTAATGCTGCGGAGCCACACGTCAGCGGGCATCCCGGCGCTCCTCGACTCACTCCGCGGCGAGCAGGGCCGCTACGACCGGCTGCATGTGCTGCCCGGGCTGGTCTACCGCCGGGATGCCATTGACCGCAGGCATGTGGGGGCGCCGCACCAGGTTGATCTGTGGCGCATCAAGGCGCGCGGGCTGCTGGGGCCGGCTGATCTGCAAGCGATGATGGCGGCAGTTGTTGAAGCCGTTCTTCCGGCGGCTGAGCACCCCGGCGTGCAGTGGCGGGCCACCCCGGCCACGCACAGCTATACGGCGGCTGGCCGGCAGCTGGACGTGTTGGTCGCCCTGCCGGACGGCCGCAGCGAATGGCTGGAACTCGCCGAGTGCGGCCTGGTGGCTACGCCCGTGCTGCGCAGCGCGGGGCTGGATCCCAGGAGATGGGCCGGGCTGGCCTTGGGCATGGGGCTGGACAGGGCCCTCATGCTGCGCAAGGGCATGGACGACATCCGACTGCTCCGTTCGGAAAATCCGGAGATCCAGGCGCAGCTGCTGGATCTGGCGCCCTACCGTCCGGTTTCACTCATGCCGGCAGTCCGCCGGGATCTCTCGCTGGTGCTCACGGGCCCGGCCGAGGCCGACGTCGAGCTGCTGGGCGACCGGGCACGCTCCGCCCTTGGCAAGGAGGCCGATGTCCTTGCAGCCCTGGAGATCAAAGCGGTGACGCCGACGGCGGAGCTGCCGCCTGCCGCCGTCGACCGCCTCCGCATGGGGCCGGGCGACGTCAATGTCCTGCTCCGGCTGGTGCTCCAGCCGCTCGACCGGACGCTGACCGATGAGCAGGCGAACCGGCTGCGGGACCGGGTGTATGTTGCGCTCCACCGGGGAAAAGTGCAGGAGCTGATCGCCGGGTAGGCCTTCCCCGGGGCTGGTCCGGGCCCCGGCCGGGGTCCGGACCAGCCCTTTTCAACAGGTAAGTTGGAGGTATGTTTTCACGTTCAACCGGGCCCCGGCGGCTGTCTGCGCTGAGGCGCGTCGTCGGCACGGCGGCCCTCGGCGCCAGCCTCGTGGTGGCCGCCTCGGCCTGCTCCCCGGCCGTGTCCATCGAGAACGCTGACGTCCCGGAGTGGAAGGCCACGGCCCTCCCAGCCGCCGGCGGGACCGTGCTGGAGGATGCCGGCAAGATCCTGAACCGGCAGCCGCTGGTGAAGGACGCCGCCGACGTTCCCGCCGGCGTCTATACCCTGACCATGACGTGCGACGGCGGGGGCAAGGCCTTCTTCACGGTCAGTACCGGAGGAACGAAGCTCGCCGAAGCCGGCGCCGCCTGCAACGGCAGCCGCGAGCGCACCAAAGTCACTGTCCCTGCCACCGGGCCCGTGCAAATCAGCGCCTCCAGCGTGGACGCCCCGCTCATCTACGCCTACCATTTGGCCGCGGCGGGTTAGCTGTGACTTGCACCGTCAGCGACGGTGCGTATGCTCGGGGGCATGTCAGCTCTTTGGGGGAAGCGGATGGTCAGCGTTGCTGCGGTTGTGCCTGTTCTGGCCCTCCTCGCCGCCGTGCTGGGCGGTTGCGAGTACAGCACGGACCCGTATGCGGAAGACGGCGATCATGAGCAGTCCCAACCGCCCGCCGCTGCATCCCGGCCGCCGACGGATGCCGGCCGGGACCTCTCGGATTCTCGGGACGCCCGGCACAGCCCGCAGGACAACATCGACGCGCTGGCCGAACTGCTGGGCCGCCCTGACGGGAGCGGGCTCCCCTACGCTTCAGGCGGTACGGCCTCGTGGACTGCTGACATTCCTGCCGGGGAGTACTTCCTGACAGCTGTCTGCGTTGCCGCACCGGGCGCAGAACTGGTGGTGCGCCTGGGGACCGCTGCGCCGGAGCGGACCTCTTTCCGTTGCGGAATGGGCAAGGTGATGTACCTGGACCACAAGGGTGGCACGATCAGCGCCGAAGTCGTGGCACCAGCTGATGCGCCGTATGTCGTCACCGGCGTCAGGCTCGATCCCGACAAAGCGCCCCGCGGCCCCTCGTTCGCCCAAACAACAGCCTGGGCTGCAGGAGAACTCGGCCCCGTGCAGGCCGGCGAATTCCGGGGGTATCCGTGGGAAGGCCAGTGGCATCATTCCGGCGCGCCCGCAGTGGCCGGCCAGCTGACCTTCACGTTCGTCTGCGACGGGCCCGTCATGGTGGAAGTCACCGTCCTCCAGCCCAGGGGGACAGATCTGTTCCAGGGCAGCATTCCCTGCGGCACGCCGTTTCCGGCCGATTTTCCGGTAGGACCCGAGGGCGTCATGGTGATGATGGATTCAAACAACTATCCCGTCCAGGCTGCCTACAGCCTGGTGCCCGCCGCCGGAGGCCGGCAGTGACAGGGATCCTGGCCCGACGCCGCGCGGCGGTGCTGGTGGCAGCGGCCCTGATCGCGGCCACCGTCGCCGGGTGTGAATATGCCAACGACGTCGGCCCGGACCCGTCCCGCCCGGCTGGCCGGCCGGAAAATCCCCTCGGCGCAACACCCCTGCCCATCGCTTCGGCGGACCCCGCCCTGGTGGCTGAACTGGACCGGAACATGGCCGCCGTCGAACTGATGCTGGCGGAGGTGCCGGAGGGTGCGGGCGGCGCTGCCGGGGGTATTAGCGGGCACAGCAGCAGCGGTGGCGGTTTGAGCTTCAGCGTCGTTCTGACGCAGGCGGGCAGCTACACCGTCACCGCCGTCTGTGTGGGTGCCGTGGAAGCTCAGCTTCTGGTCACGTCCCGCGGATCCGCCGGAGGCTCCCATCGCATTGATTTTCCCTGCGGGGAACCGGTCGAACGGCAGGTTGAGCTGGGCACCGGTCCCGTCACCGCCCATATCGTGAGTCCGGACGTGGGCAGGATCCACAAAGCGGCGGTGGGGGCGGTACGAACTCTGGACCCGGCGCCCTGACGTCAGGACGCGCGCGTCGGCCGCGTCCGGCCGCCTCTGGTTCGGGCCTGTCCGCGGGCCTACAGTCAGAGTATGCACACGGTGCAGGCACCCCTGGTGCCACGGCGGACGGCCGCGGCAGCCGCCGTCGTGCTTTCCGGCGTTCTGGCCACCGGAGCCGCGCTGGGCGGCTGCGAGTACGTGTACGACGACGGCCGCGGGCCGCTACCGACTGCAACGGCGCCGCCGTTTACGGATGCGGCCCTCCCGCAGGACCCGCGCCGGAACCTGCCGGTGACCGGCGCGGAACTGGATCAGTGGGTGGAACGGGTCCTGCCGGAGACGGCCGGACAGGTCTTCCATACTGGCTTCGGGCTGCTCAAGGCGGGCACCACACGGCAGGAAAGCACCGGGCACCTGCCCAGCGGGACATACTCGCTGACGCTGGCCTGCAAGAGCCCCCGCAGGGTGTCGTTCACGGTACGCAACGGGGAGCTCGCGCTTGTGGACCTGAGCCTGCGGTGCGGAACCTCAAGGGTGAATGTGATCCATGTGTCCAATGACGCCGTGCTCAGCGTGGAAATCGCGGCGCAGTCGGCGGCGAACTTCGCCTACCGGATCAGCAGGCTCTGAAAACAGGACACCGGATACCGGACTAGGCCGCGCAGCCTTCCGGGCAGCGGAGGGTCTCCGGGCTGGAAGCGCAGTCCGCGCAGTAGAGCGTGAGGGTGCGGCAGCTGGGGTTGGAGCAGTTCTCGAACTTGCTGGTGGGGGCCGAACAGCGCACGCACTCGCCGATGGTCTTGGCGTCCTCGCTGAATTCAAGGTGCATGCGCTTGTCGAAGACGTAGAGCGATCCTTCCCAGAGGCCCTGGTCCTTGAAGGTTTCGCCGTAGCGGACAATTCCGCCGTCGAGCTGGTAGACCTCCTTGAAACCTCGGTTCACCATGAGGCTGGAGAGCACCTCGCAGCGGATTCCGCCGGTGCAGTACGTGACCACCGGCTTGTCCTTCAGTGAGTCGTACTTGCCGGAGTCGAGTTCCTTGATGAAGTCGTGCGTGGTGGCCACATCCGGAACTATCGCGTCCTTGAACTTGCCGATCTGGGCCTCGAACGCGTTGCGTCCGTCGAAGAACACCACGTCCTCGCCGCGTTCCTTCTTGGCGTCCACCAGCTGGTGGAGTTCCTCGGGCTTGAGATGCGTGCCTCCGCCCACCACGCCGTCGGCGTCCACCTGGAGTTCGCCGGGGGCACCGAAAGATACGATCTCATCCCGCACCTTGACGCTGAGGCGGGGAAAGTCGGCCGCTCCGCCGTCCGACCATTTGACGTCAATGCCGTGGAAGCCCTTGTATTCGCGGGTTGTCTTCACGTACTGCTTGACGGCGTTCAGCTCGCCGCCTACCGTGGCGTTGATCCCGTCCTTGGAGATGAGGATGCGGCCGGTGAGGCCCAGCTTTTCGCAGAGGGCGCGCTGCCACAGGCGCACGGCGTCAGGGTCCGCGATCGGAGTAAAGCCGTAAAAGAGCACAATTCGGTTCAAAGCCACGTGTTTAAGGGTACTTGGTGTCCGAAAGCGGCTGAAACGGGGCCTTTGCCTCTACCGGCGGCTCCGGTCACAATTCAGTAAGCAAGCCCGCTTCCCGGCCTGTACCCCCTGTTGCTTGCGGCAGGGCTGGAATACTCTCATCACATGAGCCCAGACGCCATGGTTGAAGACATCACCCGCCTCGTGGAAATCTGGGTGACCGGATGGGCCGGTTGCCGAGGCTACGAGACGCGAACGGAAGGCCGCTTCCCGGCCGCTCTCCGCGCGGACACCACCAAGGAGTGGGAGTACTTCGCCCACGATCCCTCTGACACCGAATTCGCCGAGCTCGCCGCCAAGACCGCCGAAGCTCCGGCCAGAATCCTTACCGTCCTGACCAACGATGTCGCCCGCTACACCTACCTGGCCCAGCAACACGGACTGAACGTCACCTCGGCATCCCAGACGATGATGATCGTGGACATGGAAACCCAGGACTCCGAAGATCCTTGGCTTTCCGACGATGAACTGAAGCTGACCACCTTCAAGAAGGACAACGTCCACCACGCCGTGGTGCACGCCGGCGAAGCCGTTGCCGCCAGCGGACGCGTTTTCGTGGTGGGCCACACCGCCGTCTTCGACAAGATCGTCACGGAGCCGGACTACCAGCGGCGCGGGCTGGGAAGTTTCATCATGAAGGCGCTGGCGGCGCAGGCCTTCGAGCACGATGTGGAAAACGGCCTGCTGCTGGCTTCCCTGGACGGGCAGAAGCTCTACTCGCATCTGGGCTGGACAACCCTGTGCCATGTTCTGATGCTGTCCGCCTCCGACGAAGGCTCCGATCTGTCCGTCGGCTGACTTTGGCCGGGCGGGCAGCCTGTCGATGCGCGTCGTCGCTGCCGGCTGCTCCCGGCGCGCGTAATGCCGGCTGGTCGTGCCGGGCGATTTGAGCCCGGATGAAACAATACTGAAGTGAACCCCCATGACTCCCTGGGCCGTGGCCCGGACCCGGAACAGCTGCGTCATGTCCGCACCATTCCCGCCCGGCAGGCGGTGAACGAGCCATGGCCGGAATGGGCACACCCGGATCTCGTCAACGCCTACGGCTCGCTGGGCATCCACGAGCCGTACCGTCACCAGGTCCAGGCGGCGAACCTTGCCCACGGCGGCGAGCATGTGGTGATCGCCACCGGCACTGCGTCCGGTAAATCCCTGGCCTATCAGCTGCCGGCGCTGGACGCCATCCACCGCTCGGAGCTGCGGGTACTTTCCGAGCCGGGAAAAATCCACGACGACGGCGCCGTCGCCCTGTACCTCTCCCCCACCAAGGCCCTGGCTGCCGACCAGCTCGCTGCCATCCGCTCGCTCAGGCTCCCGACCGTCAGGGCTGAAACGTACGACGGCGACACGGACCCTGCGTCGCGGCGCTGGATCCGGGACCACGCGAACGTGATTCTGGCCAACCCGGACATGCTGCACTTCGGCATCCTGCCCAACCACGCCTGGTGGGCCAGCTTCTTCCGCCGGCTCAAGTACGTCATCGTGGACGAGGCCCACAGCTACCGGGGTGTCTTCGGTTCCCATGTGGCCAACCTGATGCGGCGGCTGAGGCGAATCTGTGCCTATTACAGCGCCGGCGCCTCCCAGCCGGGCCCGGTGTTCATCGCGGCGTCGGCAACGGCATCCGAGCCGGGAACGTCCTTCGGCCGGCTCATCGGGGCACCTGTCCGGGCTGTGTCCGAGGATTCGTCACCGCATGGCTCAACGACCGTTGCGTTCTGGGAGCCGGCCCTGACGGAGTTGCGCGGCGAAAACGGTGCGAAGGAACGCCGGACGGCCGTGGCGGAAACCGCCGACCTGCTGGCCAACCTGGTGTCCTCCCGCATCCGGACCATTGCGTTCATCAAGTCCCGGCGCGGGGCGGAGACCATCTCGGCCATCACCAAGCGGCTCCTGGATGAGGTGGATCCCAGCCTCCCCCAGCGCGTTGCCGCCTACCGTTCCGGCTACCTCCCGGAGGAACGGCGGGCGCTGGAGAGGGCCCTGAGGTCAGGAGAACTCCTGGGGGTTTCCAGCACATCGGCGCTCGAACTGGGCATCGACATCTCCGGGCTCGACGCCGTCCTGGTCGCCGGCTGGCCCGGCACGAGGGCTTCCCTGTTCCAGCAGATCGGCCGGGCGGGGCGGGCCGGCCAGGACGCCATCGCCGCATTTGTGGCCAGCGACGACCCCCTGGACACGTACCTGGTGAACCACCCCGAAGCCATCTTTGATGTTTCGGTTGAGGCGACGGTATTCGATCCGTCCAATCCCTACGTGCTGGGGCCGCACCTATGCGCCGCCGCAGCTGAACTGCCGCTGGGTTATGCCGAACTCGACCTGTTCGGCCCCACCTCGGAGAAACTGCTGGACCAGCTGGTGTCCCAGGGCTACCTACGCAAGCGGCCGGCAGGCTGGTTCTGGACGCATCCGCAAAGCGCTGCGGCCATGGTGAACCTGAGGGCGGACGGCGGCGGACCGGTAAGCATCGTCGACGCCGAGACAGGTTCCCTGCTCGGCACGATGGACTCTCCGCAAACGCACTACCAGGCCCACACGGGAGCCGTGTACGTGCATCAGGGCGACAGCTATGTGGTGGAGGAGCTGAACGAGGGAGACCACTGCGTGATGGTGCGCCGCGCCAACCCCGATTACTACACCACGGCCCGTGACGTGACCCAGATCGAGGTCCTGGAGACGCAGCGGACAGCTCAGTGGGGCGACGTCGCCGTGCACTTCGGGGACGTGAAAGTAACAACGCAGGTGGTCTCCTTCCAGCGCAAGGCACTGATTTCGAATGAGATTCTGGGCGAGGAACCGCTCGAGCTGGGCGCCCGTGACCTGTTCACCAAGGCTGTCTGGTTTGTGGTGGACAACCGTTCGCTGACCGGGGCGGGTCTGATCGAAGCCCAGTTCCCCGGCGCCCTGCACGCCGCCGAACACGCAGCCATCGGGCTGCTCCCGCTCGTCGCGTCCAGCGACCGCTGGGACATCGGCGGGGTGTCCACTGCCATTCACGCCGACACCGGAGTGCCCACCATCTTTGTGTACGACGGGCACCCCGGCGGCGCAGGCTTTGCCGAACGCGGCTTCGACAAGGCCAAGGTGTGGCTTTCCGCGACCCGTGACGCCATCGCTGCCTGCGAGTGCGACGCCGGCTGCCCGTCCTGTGTGCAGTCGCCCAAATGCGGCAACAAAAACAACCCGCTGGACAAGGCCGCGGCGATCACCTTGATCGATGTCCTGCTGAAGGACGCCACCGAGCAGCCCGCCGGGCAGCCGGGAGCTCCCCTTCCGCATACTGCCGGGGCCGAAGAGCGCGCCGCCCGATCCTGAGGCCGGCCCTTGGCGGAGGTCCTGTGGTGGCCGGCCTACGGCCGCGGTCCGTGGTGGCCGGCCTATGGTGGCGGGCCCGCCCGGGCGTGCCCGGTGGCAGCGCCGAATATGCTCCGGTTCAGGAGCTCAGTACGCACCTCCACCGTGTCGCGTCCCCCTTCCGTGCAGCTGGTGATTTTCGCCCCCTGCCGGCCCGCAACGTCGGCCGCAACGGTGCATGGCACCCCCTGGCTGATCCCGCGCAGTGCGTCCGCGGCGGCCAGCGCTGCCAGGTCGGCGGCTGCTGCGGCCCTGGACGCCATCACGGCTGACTGGGCCAGGAGCAGCATCAGCGCCATGGTCACCATCACCACCATCCCGAGCCCGGCAGCAAGAACCGTCCCTGATCCGCGCTCATGGACTTGGCCCGGATGGCCATTTTCCGCAGCCGGGGGGTCCGGACGCCCGGCTTCTACGTTCCCCCGGCGCGGTCTTGCCTGCGCGCTCACGAGGCTGCAGCTTCCAGGCCTTGACGCCGCCCCTGTGCGGTCGGCGGCCGTGCAGGCAACGCCTCCTGAGGACGCAGGCGTGCGGACTGGGCCGCTTCGCCCCGTGCCAAGGCCCGGGCAGACAGCGTCCACGGCACGATCGACCCGACGGGGCCGGAGACTCTGCCGGACACCGTGACACTGAGCCACTCGCCGTCCGCTGCAACTGATGATGACGCCGAGGCTCCGGCCAGCTGCCGTACGATTCCATCGACCGCTCCGGCGTCCTCCCCTCGCGCCAGGGCCCTCGCCCCGGCCCTGGCGGCCTCCTCCAGCCGAAGCTGGGTAATCCCGGCCGCCGATCCCGCGAGGAGCAGGGCAAGGAGAAGGAGGACGGCCGGCAGGGCCACCGCAAATTCGGCGGTGACCGCCCCGCGGTCCTTCCCCGGACCCCGGAACGCCGTCATCCCTGGCGCATGCCGGCGCAGGCCCGGCATCATGGCAACGCCAGGGCCGTCCGGATCAGGTTCAGCAGGAAGCCCCGCACTTCATCGCTTCGGAGGATGAACACCAGGATTCCGGCAAAACCAACGGCAGCCAGTGTGGCGATGGCGTATTCCGCGGTGGCCATTCCCGCCTCGGATCCCATGAGCCGGACCCGTGCGCGGGCCGTTACGGGCGCCGCGTCCCTCGCACCGGGGTAGATCTCGTGCACCTTCGCGTCGGCGCGGCGGGCGGGTTCGGAAGGCTCGGGGTGGGGGTCCGGACGGTGGTTGGAAGTGACTGACATGGGATTTCCTTTCATTGGTTTCCGGCTGATGTGCCGGCTGACTTGACTCTCCCGGCTGGGCCGAAAGGAGATAAGGGACATGTTCGGCTAAGTGGAAAAGCCCGGAATCTCGCGGCTGTGGAGGAACACTCGGGCGCCGTGCGGCCCCGGACCCGGCTGCAGCGGTCAGCTTCCGGAGGGCAGCATCGCGAGCAACACCGGAACCACGCCGAGGCAGATAAAGGCGGGCAGCGAACAGAGGCCGAGCGGGACCACCAGCCGCACGCCGAGCGCGGCCGCACGCTTTTCCGCAGCCCTGAAGCGCTCCCGCCGCAGCCTTGCGGCCTGAGCGTAGAGAATGGCCGACGACGGCGCCCCTGTCAGGGCGGCAAAGCCCAGGGCCTGCCGCAGGTCCAGCAGCTCGGGGGCCCGGACCTCGGAACTGCGCCACGCGGTCTCCCAGTCGGCACCAATGGCCAGCGCCGACACCACGGGCCGCAGCGACCGGTGATATTCAGGTGACGCTGAGGCCGCGACGAGCTCCAAGGCTCGCCCGATCCCCGACCCGGCGTCCAGCATTGCTCCGATCAGCTCCAGCATCATTGCTGTGTCGCGCAGGCCCTCGCCGGCCGGCCAAGGGGCCCGGGCTGTGCTTCCGCCCTCGCCGTTGGTTCCGACGGCGGGATGCCTCTGGTGCTGCCGGAGAAGCCTCCGGTGTGCGCTGCCGTGCCCGGTCAAAGCCAGTGCTGCGGCGGCGGCCAGCATCAGGGCCACAGCCACGGCCGGAAGCAGGGCCGCCGTCATGATGTTCCAATGGGCGAGCGGACAAGCCTGGCAGACCAGAGCCGGCCGGCCAGTGTCAGTGCCACGCCGGCAGCGAGCGCAGCCATCCCCAACGGTGTGCCGAGCAGGATGGACAGCGGATCCACGCCCAGGGCGACACCCAGCCCTAGGCCCAGGAGGGGAAGCCAGGTCAGGAGGGTGACGGTGGCTTTCGGCCCGGCCAGGGCGGTCTGGCGGGCAGCTTCGGCGTCGTCCTCCACTTCAAGCTGGGCCGCCAGGCGGGTCAGGACGTCCGCCAGCGGGCAGCCGCTGGCTGCGGCAATGTCGAAGCATGCGGCGAGCTCACCCCAGATTCGACGTTCGCGGCTTGGGCTTCCGGGGAAGGCCGTTGCCGACGCCGAACGGATGGCGTCGGCCACGGGGGAACCCCGCATTGCGGCCGCCCTTGCCACGGACACCATCGACAAGGACGCAGGAGAGAGTCCCTGCACGTCGTCCTGTCCGGCCCCGGGACGCTCGTCGACGGCATAGACCAGCCAGAGTTCGTCCCACAGTCGCGAGGGCGTCCTGCCGCCTTTGAGCAGTGCTGCCAGTTGCTGGACCACAACGGTCATGGGCACATGGTGAGGGTGGTGGCGGGACTTTCCGTGCCGGACGGAGCGCCGGGCCTTTGGCGTGCCGCGCGACTCGGGGCGCCCGGCGCCCAGTGCCGCACGGATCCTTCCTGAGCGGCCGCCGGGAGGCCGGGCCACCAGCCACGCGGCCAGTGCCAGCAGGGCGATCAGCAGACTCATCATCCGTCTGCCCCGGACTCTGGCACCGTCGGCACCGCATCGCGGCCGCCGGTCAGGGATTCGTCAATACCCAGCCGCCGGGCCAGCCCCGGCCACGAAGGGCCCAAGGTGACGGTTCCACCGCGCACGGAAACAGCCGCTGAGACCTCCAGGCCGTGGGCGCCGTCTTCAATGACACCGATGCTTGCCACCTGGCGGAGGCCTCGGAAGCGTTCAACGTGCACCACGACGTCCAGGGCACTTGCAACCTGGAGCCGCATGGCGTCCTGGCCCATCCCGGCGAGGGCACCCAGCGCGGTAAGCCGGGCAGGAACGGCTGCCGCTGTGTTGGCATGGATGGTTCCGCCGCCGCCGGTGTGTCCGGTGTTCATGGCGGTCAGCAGTTCGCGAACCTCCGCCCCGCGGCATTCGCCAACCACCAGGCGGTCGGGCCGCATCCGGAGGGCCTGCCGGACCAGTTCGGCAAGATCCACTGCACCGCCGCCTTCGAGGTTTCCGTGCCTGGATTCAAGCGAAACGACGTGGGGATGGACGGGGTTAAGTTCGGAGGCGTCTTCGATCAGGACCAGCCGTTCGCCGGGATGACTCAGCCCCAGCAGCGTGGAGAGCAGGGTGGTTTTTCCTGATCCCGTGGCACCGCTGATCAGGAAGCTCAGGCGCCGGGAAACCATATGCTCCAGCACGTCCTGGACAAGGGCACCGAACATGCCGCCGTCCCGCAGCTCGTCCAGCGTGAACACCTCATGGCGGCGGATTCTGATGCTTAGGAGTGTTCCCGCCGTCGAAATGGGCGGCAGGACCGCGTGGATGCGGTAGCCGGCCTCCAGCCTGACGTCCACGCACGGGGACCCGTCGTCAAGCCGCCGCCCGCCGGCAGCGACGAGGCGGGACGCCAGGGAACGGACCTCATTTTCGGAGGAAAAGGACACGGGCGCCTGTTCCAGCCCGTTCCCGCGGTCCAGCCAGACGGAGTCCGGGGCGTTGACGAAAATGTCGGTCACCGACGGGTCCCTCGTCAGCACCTGCAGCGGGCCCAAACCGTTGAGCTCGGCACTGATCCGCTCGACTGCAGCCAACGATCCGGCCGTACCCAGGAGCCGGCCCGTGGCCTGAACCGCCGCGGCCACCCGGGACGGTGTCACCGGGCCGGAATCGGCCATCACGGATTCCCTTACCGATTCGAGCAACCCGGCGTCCAGGGCGCTGCTCTGCCGCCGCCTTAAGCTTCCGGCCGGACCGGGGAAGCGGGGCAGCCCCGGCGGCTGCGATGGCGTGGTCATGGCAGCCCGCCGCCCAGCAGATCCAAGACCGACGCGGCGAACCGGCGCACGGTACGCCGACGGCCCATCTCCAGCAGGCGGCCGAGCTCCGTGGCGTTGGCCGTGCCCTTCACTTCCGGGACAAGTCCCTGCAGGGGCAGGCCCACGGATTCGGCGATCAGCGGCCCGTCCAGGACGGCCCCGGCTTTGCCCCGGATCACCAGGGCCGTGTCCACCGGCGGAAGCTCCTGCAGCAGCCTGGCGGATGAAACGGCGGCTTTCAGCTGCGCGGGTGCCACAACCAAAATACGGTCGCAGTCCCAGGCAAACGTCCGCAACGGTTCCGTTCCGCGGCCGATATCCACCAGGACCAGTTCGTAGCCCCGCCGCGCAGCGTCAAGAACGCCGCCCACGGTGGTGGCTTCCACGCCGGGCTGGCGTTCGCGGCTGCCCGGCCAGGACAGAAAGGAAAAACCGCCCGCCACCGGCAGAGCGTCGGACAACTGTTCAGGATCGATGCTCCCGCTCGCCTCCGTAAGATCGGTCCATCGAAGGCCCGGTGTTTCCTCCGCGGCCAGGGCAATCTCCAGGCCGCCGCCCCACGGATCGCCGTCGATCAACAGGACCCGGGCTCCCCACTCCGCCGCGGCCTGGGCGATCCAGATCGCAGCCGTGGTGGCACCGGCTCCGCCGCACCCGCCGGTCACGCCCAGGACCAGTCCGCCGGCTTCCGGCGACCGCGAGCGGCTCAGGTATTCGGCCAGCCACGCGGCGGCGTCCGGCAGCACGGCCACCCGTTCGGCTCCCAGGACCGCGGCGAGGTGCCAGAGGCTGTCACCTTCGCCGCTGAGCCCGACGAGCACGGCCGGTGCGCGGCGGCGGGGCGGCAGTTCGCGGATGTCACTGCCCACCAGGACCACGGACGCGGTGTCCCAGAACGGGGCCGCTTCGGTGGCATCGGCGGCGACGCGAAGCTGGCCGCCGGCAGCGGCAACGATCCGCTCAACCTCACCGCGAAGGAAGTCGAAGCCGGTCACCAGAAGTGTTTCGGCGGACTCCGCGGGAAGCCAGGCGCCCGGAGCGCGCTCCCCCGCCGACGCGCCCCTGCCCGGGGCATCTGCCGCGGTTGCACCGCGGGCTGCCGGACCGGCCAGGCCGAGCGGATCCGCCGGGCTGCCTCCGCCAGGCTGCCGCCCCCGCTCTTGCCGGCTGCTCGGCTGCCGCCCCCGCTCTTGCCGGCTGCTCGGCTGCCGCCCCCGCTCTTGCCGGCTGCTCGGCTGCCGTCCCCGCTGTTGCCGACTGCTCGGTTGCCGGCTCCCCGTATGCCGGCCAGGTGGCTCCTGGGAAGCGGGGCCGGAGGCCGTCACGGGGCCGGGACCGGTGAATTCCGGCGTGAACTCCGGTGTGGGTTCCTGAAGATGCTGCCTGCTCATCCTGCCACTGTGCCGAGCGGCCGCGCTGCCGGACAGCCCCGCCGCAAGCCATGTGGACAACGCCCGGCCCCGGGCACCTGTGGAGGGATAGTGAGCCCTCCGGACCCGCACCCGGAGGCAGGCTTTCCGCCATCGCCCAGACAGCGGCGCAGACCATCCCGCTCCACAAGGCAGAATTGAGGCTATGTATCTGCTGCTGTCCGCCCACGCTGACGGCGCAGCCCTCCAGGAGCTCACACCGGACGGCTCCCCCGCCCCCGGCAACCCCGAACCGCGCCTGATCAGCGCAGGCGAACTGGCCGGCGTCGTACGTCAACTCGAAAAGCGGCGCCCGCGCTGGATCTGGCACCGGACGCAGGAGTGGTACCCGGCGCTGCTGGCGGCAGGGGTTGAGCTGGAGCGCTGCCATGACCTGACGCTCTGTGGCGCCATCCTGGCCCATTCGGAGTTCACCGCCCACACGGACTACGCCCGCAACGCCGAAAAGCTCACGCAGGACGACGACTCGCAGCAGCCGCCCCGCGCCCTCCAGCCACCGCCCCAGCCGGCACACCAGGGGGCACTCTTTGAAGACTCCGGACTCGGCCGTCAGCCCAGGCACTCGCTGGAAGAGCTGCGCATGGAGTTCGCCGCCCAGCAGGAAGCGCTCGGCCAGGCGAGCACGGAGACGAACCGAAGGCAGCGCCTCCACCTGCTCCTCGCCGCAGAATCCGCCGGCGCCATGATCGCCGCGGAAATGCAGCACACCGGCGTGCCCTGGCGGGAAGAACTGCACGAACAAATCCTGGCGGACTACCTGGGCCCGCGGCCGCCGCTGGGCCACCGGCCCGCCAAGCTCGAGGCGTTGAACACGGAACTCCGCAGGCTCCTGAATTCGCCAAGCCTGAACCCGGATTCGCCGCAGGACCTCATGCGTGCCCTGCACCGGAACGGCATCGAGGTCAAGACCACCCGGCAATGGGAGCTGAAGGAATCCAGCCATCCGGCCATCGAGCCACTCCTTGCCTACAAGAAACTGTCCCGGCTGCATGCGGCTAACGGCTGGGCCTGGCTGGACGCCTGGGTGAACAATGGCCGCTTCCAGCCCGAGTATGTGGTGGGAGGCGTCGTCTCCGGGCGGTGGGCATCCCGCGGCGGCGGTGCACTGCAGATTCCGCGCCAGATCCGCGGCGCGGTGCACGCCGATCCCGGCCACAAACTCATCGTGGCCGACGCCTCCCAGCTGGAGCCGCGGGTCCTGGTGGCCCTGGCCCAGGACTCCAAAATGGCCGAGGCGGCCCGGGACAAGGACCTCTATGCCGGCATTGCTGCCCAGGGTTTCGGCGGTGACCGTGCCAAGGCGAAGGTGGCCCTGCTCGGTGCCATCTACGGTGCCACAACGGGTGAATCCGGGCGGCTGATGCCCCAGCTGACGCGCACCTATCCGCGAGCCGTCGGCTTCGTGGAACAGGCCGCCCGGGATGGCGAAGCGGGCGGAACTGTCACCTCGCGGCTGGGCCGCAGCAGCCCGCCGCCGTCGGACCGCTGGCTGCAGAGCCAGCAGTCCACCACGGCGGAGGAACAGCGCCGGGCAGATGCGGTTGCCCGCTCCCGCGGCCGGTTCACCCGCAACTTCGTGGTCCAGGGCTCGGCCGCTGACTGGGCAGCCTGCTGGCTGGCGGAATTACGACGGCGGCTCCGCGCAATGCGGTCGGCCGGCGGCAATGCCGGCGAACTGGTGTTCTTCCTGCATGACGAAGTGATGGTCCACTGCCCTGACGCTTCGGTGGACGCCTGCATCGGAGCCATCGAGGAGGCGGCCGCGGCGGCCAAGGAACTGCTGTTCGGCCGGATTCCGGTGGAATTTCCGGTGAGCGTTGCCGTAGTCGATTCCTACGACAAAGCCAAATAGTTCGCTGAAAGACGCGGCCTGTAACGTACCCGCGGGTAGCTTTGTGAACTGTCTCACCTCCCGGTTAAGCTCAATTAGCCGGTTCGCAGCAGTGGCAGTGCAGCACCGAAAAAGAACCGGCCGATGCAATGACGCATGGATATTTGGGGAGGCACCGCACAATGGCTGGCACATTCGAAATCATCAACGCTGAAGAAGAAGCTTTCTACTTCAGGCTCAAGGCCGACGACGGCACGGTAGTGGCGGTATCGCCGCGGTTCAAGACACTCAAAGGCGTGGTGGCCGGCATTGATGCCGTCCGCGAGAGCGCAGCCACAGGACTTGTGGTCAACCGGGCCCGGAGGGAACTGGCCACCGGATAGCCCCGGGCAGACGGGGCGGGCCGCCCGCGTACGGCCCCGGTCGGCCTGACCGATGGGTCAGGGACCCGCCGGAAGTTAAATGTCGATCTGGTGCAGCCGGTTCCGGTCCCACGGAACGGCCCAGCCCAGCTGATCAAAAAGCTCATTCAGGATCATCCCGGTGAAACCCCAGACCACAACTTTGTTCACCACGAAGGCTGGGCTGAGGAACGACTGGCCGCCCCGGCTGACGGTGGCCATCACCCTGTTGTCCGGGTCCAGCAGGTCGCGGACCGGGACACGGAACACCTGGGCCGATTCGCCGTAGTCCACCACGCGGACCGGAGACGGCGAGTGCCACCAGGCGAGCACCGGCGTCACCAGGAAGTTCCCGCGCGGCAAGGCCAGCTGCGGCATGGCGCCGAGAACCTCCACACCGGCCGAATCGAGGCCGGTCTCCTCCTCCGCTTCACGGAGGGCAGCCTCAATGGGCGTCTCGCCCGGGTCGATTCCGCCGCCTGGAAACGCCACCTGGCCGGGGTGGTCGTCCAGGGTGTGGGCACGTTCCAGCAGCAGGACATCGAGGTCGGCCGGCGCCAGGTGCTTCGAGGAAACGGCGGGGACGTTGTCCAGGGCGCCGAAGAGCATCAGCACGGCGGCCTTCCGGGCGACGGAATCGTCCACGGTCAGGTCCCGCCAATAAGGATTGCGCTCCGGGCCGTTCCCGGCGGTAATTGCCTCAATGAGGCCGACGAGGTCCTGGCGGGCAGTCATTTCCCCCGCTTTTGTGATTCCATCCGGATTTCGGCAGCCCGGTGGGTCTCCGCCAGGAGCTGGGCCAGGAGGGCTTCCTGCCCCGGGGCCAGCTCGTACTTGAGCAGCTTGGCTGCTTTCACCGGATCCGTCTCCCCGGCTCCGTAGCTGGGGCACCAGGTGGCCACCGCGCACGCACCGCAGGCCGGCTTGCGGGCATGGCAGACGCGCCGCCCGTGAAAGACCACGCGATGCGAGAGCATGGTCCAGTCCCTCGGCTCGAAAAGCTCGGCCACGTCCGCTTCGACACGAACAGGATCATCCGAGTCAGTCCAGCCGAACCGGCGGGCCAGCCGCCCAAAGTGCGTGTCCACGGTGATTCCGGGAACGCCGAAAGCGTTGCCCAGCACCACGTTGGCGGTTTTCCGTCCGACTCCGGGCAGCGTCACCAGATCCTGCAGCCGGGGCGGCACCTCGCCGTCGTACTCGTCCACCAGTCGGTTGCAGAGTGCCATGACGTTCCGCGCTTTGGCGCGGAAGAAACCGGTTGGCTTGAGGATCACCTCAAGCTCGGCAGGGTCCGCCTCGGCCATGCTCCGGGCGTCCGGATACCGGTCGAACAGGAGCGGCGTGATCTGGTTGACCACGACGTCGGTTGTCTGTGCCGACAGGACCGTGGCCACCAGCAGCTCGAAGGGGCTGCGGAAATCCAGCTCGGCGTGCGCATACGGGTAGAGCTCCGCGAGCGCCCGGTTGATCCTGCGGGCGCGCCGCTTGAGCGCCAGCAGGGACTCGCCCGCCGCCCTGGGGGTAATGCTGCCCGGATTCGGCGTCCCGGAAACGGTGGCCATCAGGGCCGGCTAGCCGCGCTCGATGTTGCTGAGGTCCCGCAGCACGCCGACGCGGCCGTCGGTATGCTGCACCAGGAATTCGTGCCCGCGGTCTTCCAGGGCCAGAACCCACCCGCCGGGTTCGATCACGAACGCAGGCATGCCCGTCCGCTCGTCGACTGCAGTGCGGGGCTGGGCGACGGCGAACCAGAAGGCCTCGTGGACCGGCTGCTCGTCGTGTTCTTCCGGGCGGCTGTAGGGGTCCACGGTGGCGCCGATGGGCTCCTGCGACTTCACCTGCGGGTTCAGCATCGTCGCAGCCGGCGCCGAAGCTGCCGGCGCCGGCGCTGCGTGCTCGGAGGCCGCGGGAGCCGAAGCTGCGTGCTCGGAGGCCGCGGGAGCCGACGCTGCCGGCGAAGCACCCGTGGCGCGAGCTTCGGCTGAATCCCGGCCCGCGGCCGCGGGAACTGCCGCGGCCTGCGTCCGCTCCGCAGCGGAAGGCACGACGCCGGCGGCCTGCGTCCGCTCCGCAGCCGAAGGCACGACGTCGGCGGCCTGCGTTGCGGGCGAAGCGTCAGTACCGCGGCTGGCGGCGGCACCTACTGCTGCTGCTGCCGTAGCGGCAGCAGCGTTGTTGCCGGCCGCGTTGCCGGGCGTGGCAGCGGCGGCAGCAGCCGGCACGGAGTCTGCGTGCGGTGCGGCGGCCTGCGCCGTCCCCTGCTGCGCTGCTGCGTGCTGCGTCTCTCCGTATGAGGTTGCTGCGCGCGGGGCTTCACTGGCGCCAGCTCCGGCGTACGGGCGGTCGGCGTTCGCCGCACCGGCGGTCGTTGCTTTTCCGGCGGCAGCGCCGCCTGCGGCACCCGCGGCACCCGCGGTCAGTCGCTTCGACCAGCCGGCCAGAGTGCTGGAACCCGGGTCCTTGGCGGCCTTGGGCTCCTTCGGGGCGCTGGGCTTGCGGAACGGCGCTGCAGACTCGCGGGCCACAACGTGTGCGGGGACCTCCGCGCGGTCCAGGAAGTCACCGGCGAGGAGGGGAATGAAGCGTGCCAGCACGGTGGCAGCAAACAGCCCGACGGATCCGATCAGGCCCACCAGCATGACCGGTATGAAGGCTTCGGCCGCGGACAGGAAGAAGAACCCGAGGGTGAACGACGCCACCACGGACGCGAACTGGTCAATGGACAGCGACCCCACCCGCACCTTGGACTCCGGGCTCAGCCTGCGCGCCACGAAAAGGGCCGTCACGACCAGCGGCAGGATGATGCCCAGGCCCAGGAAAAAGAGGCTTCCCAGGTTCCACAGGTTGTAGCGGGAATCGAACATCGGGATCAGCGACGCGACGAACAGAATCAGCGTTGACGTGAAGACGGTGAGGTCCCGCACGGTGAACGGGCCGAGCACCGTTTCGTTCTTCCTGGCCGTCAGCCCGCTTCCCGCGGACTTTTGCCCGTCAGTGCCTGCCGGCTTGCCGGAAGAAGCGGGGCCGGTGGCCTGGCCGGCCGTCTGACCGGGATGCGTATGGACGGCCTTATGCTGTCCATGGCTTTGCTGGTTCATACTGTTCTCCTTAGCACGGCGGCGCCCTGGACAGCGCCTCCTAACGGCAGGCAGGAACGGGACCGCAAGCGGTCCTGTCGCCTCCATCGGATGTCACAACTCCATCTCAGCCTAGCCAAGTGGTTGGCTGATCACTAGCTGACGGGCCGGAGGCGGGCCCGGCAAAACACCCGCGGATTTCCCTAGCACCCCCGCCTGTTTGCCGGCTGGATGCGGGGCGTCCGGCAAGGCCGGCGGAGGCTCCGGTTCCGGCACGGGAGGTCTCAGCCCCGGACCTCCGGGAACCATTCGGCGCTTAATAAACACCGCTCACGGCTCACTATGTGACGGGGCACACGTCTGGCGCGGGGCAGGCGTTAGTGTTTATTTCGGAACAGCTCTTTGCGGTACAGCCGTGACCAGCCGATGCCCGATGCCGCGCATGCGGCACGGCTGCGGCCCCGTGGCGGCCCGTCCCGCGCAGCAAAGATCGATGAATGATGAGGTTCACCATGTCCCAGGACACTCCCAGCTCCACGGCCACCGCTGCACACACCGACGTGCCGGCCAACCTGTCCACCGCCGGAGCCGTTGCAGTCTCCGCATCAGCCGCAAGCCCGTCAGCCAACGGAGCCCAGGGCGGGAACGGCGACGCCTTCGAAAACCTCTCCCAGGAGAACCGGAAGTTCGCTCCGTCACCGGAGTTCGCGGCCAACGCCGTGGTCACCGCCGCGGACTATGCAGAGGCCGACGCCGGCCGCCCGGCTTTCTGGGCGAAGCAGGCCCGCGAACTGCTCACCTGGAGCAAGGACTTCACCGAGACCCTGGACTGGTCCAACCCGCCCTTCGCGAAATGGTTCGACGGCGGCGAGATCAACGCTGCCTACAACGCCCTGGACCGCCACGTGGAGAACGGGCTCGGGGACCGGGTGGCCATCTACTTTGAAGGCGAACCCGGCGATTCCCGCTCGTACACGTATGCGCAGCTCACCGAAGAGGTCAAGAAGGCCGCGAACGCGTTCGAGTCCCTCGGGGTTGCCAAGGGCGACCGCGTGGCCGTGTACCTGCCCATGATCCCCGAGGCCGTCATCACGCTGCTGGCCTGCGCCCGGATCGGCGCCGTCCACTCGGTGGTGTTCGGCGGCTTCTCCGCCGAGGCCCTGCGCTCCAGGATCGACGACGCCGGGGCCAAACTCGTCGTCACCGCCGACGGCACCTACCGCCGCGGCAAGCCCAGCTCCCTGAAGCATGCGGTGGACGATGCGTTGTCCCACGAAGGAGACGGCAGCGGCCACACCGTCGAGAACGTCGTCGTCGTCAAGCGCAACGGGCAGGACGTCGACTGGCACGAGGGCCGGGACCACTGGTGGGCCGACACCGTTGACGCCGCTTCCCCGGAACACACGGCCGTGGGCCACGACTCCGAACACCCGCTGTTCATCCTCTACACCTCCGGCACCACGGGCAAGCCCAAGGGCATCCTGCACACCACCGGCGGGTACCTCACCCAGGGCGCCTACACCCACAAGGCCGTCTTCGACCTGCACCCGGAAACGGACGTGTACTGGTGCACCGCCGACGTCGGGTGGATCACCGGCCACTCCTACGTCGCCTACGCCCCGCTGATCAACGGCGCCACCCAGGTCATGTACGAAGGCACGCCGGACTCCCCGCACCAGGGCCGCTGGTGGGAGATCATCGAAAAGTACAAGGTCTCCATCCTTTACACCGCCCCCACCGCGATCCGCACCTTCATGAAGTGGGGCAAGGAAATCCCGGCCAAGTTCGACCTCTCCTCGATCCGTGTCCTGGGCTCCGTGGGCGAACCCATCAACCCCGAAGCCTGGATGTGGTACCGCGACGTCATCGGCGCCAACGCCGGCAAGAACGGCGAGAAGAAGGAGAACCCGGCACCGATCGTGGACACCTGGTGGCAGACCGAAACGGGCGCCCAGATGATCGCCCCGCTGCCCGGCGTCACAGCCACCAAGCCCGGCTCCGCCCAGGTCCCCCTGCCCGGCATCGCCGTCGACGTGGTGGATGAACTCGGCGAATCCGTGCCGAACGGGCACGGCGGGTTCCTGGTGATCCGCGAACCGTGGCCGGCCATGCTCCGCGGCATCTGGGGCGACCCGGAACGGTTCAAGGAGACCTACTGGTCACGGTTCGAGACCATGTATTTCGCCGGCGACGGGGCCAAGAAGGACGACGACGGCGACGTCTGGCTCCTGGGCCGGGTGGATGACGTCATGAACATCTCCGGCCACCGGCTCTCCACCGCGGAAATCGAATCGGCCCTGGTCAGCCACCCGGCCGTCGCCGAGGCCGCCGTCGTGGGCGCCGCCGACGAAACCACCGGACAGGCCGTGGTCGCGTTCGTGATCCTCCGTGAGGATGCGGTGGACTCCGGCGACGCGATCGTCCAGGAACTCCGCAACCACGTGGGCAAGGAAATCGGTCCGATCGCCAAACCCAAAACCATCCTGGTGGTGCCCGAACTGCCGAAGACCCGGTCCGGGAAAATCATGCGCCGGCTCCTCAAGGACGTCGCGGAAGGCCGCGACCCCGGCGACGCCACCACCCTCGCCGACAACACCGTCATGGCGCAGATCGCCCAGTCGCTCCGGAAGTAGCGGCCGCTCAGAAACTAACAGTCCCGGACGCCTCCCGGGAAACCAGCCGGCCCCGTTTTCCCCCGCCACGGCGGGGAAAACGGGGCCGCGGTGCTTTGTGACGATTCAAATAGCGATTGCCGTCAAAATGTTCTTTCCCGTTCTTTCCTGTTCCCTTTTGAGACGTTATAGTCATGAGCATGTGAGGTCTCTCACATGCAGCTATTTTTCAAGGGAGAGAACATGGCAGCACAGTTTGATGCGTCGGCAACCGCTTTTCCGAGCCGGCGGACCATCCTCAAGACCGTCGGCGTCGGCGCAGCGGGCCTGGCGGGGATTCCGTTCCTCGCGGCTTGTACCGGCGGAAGCGGACCGTCGGCCACAGGTTCCGACTCGACCGGCCTGACGTTCGGTTCCGGGTCCTCGGATGATGTTCCCAAGCGCGCCTACCAGGCCGTCACGGATGCCTTCACCGCCAAGTCCGGCAAGAAGGTCACCACCAACGTGGTGCCGCACAACGATTTCCAGAACAAGATCAACTCCTACCTGCAGGGTTCCCCGGACGACACCTTCACATGGTTTGCCGGCTACCGCATGCAGTACTACGCGGGCAAGGGACTCCTGGCACCCATCGACGACGTCTGGGAGAGCATCGGCGCCAATTACTCCGACGCGCTGAAGAAGGCGTCCACCGGCCCCGACGGCAAGATGTACTTCGTCCCCAACTACAACTACCCGTGGGGTTTCTTCTACCGGAAGAGCCTCTGGGCGGAGAAGGGCTACGAGGTTCCGGAGACTTTCGACGCGCTCAAGGCCCTGGCCACCAAGATGAAGGCTGACGGCATCATTCCCATCGGCTTCGCCGACAAGGACGGCTGGCCCGCCATGGGCACCTTCGACTACATCAACATGCGGCTTAACGGCTACCAGTTCCACGTGGACCTGTGCGCGCACAAGGAATCCTGGGACCAGCAGAAGGTCAGCGCCGTTTTCGACACGTGGGCCGAACTCCTTCCGTTCCAGGACCCGGCGGCCCTGGGCCAGACGTGGCAGGACGCCGCAAAGGCACTTGAAGCCAAGAAGACCGGCATGTACCTTCTCGGTTCCTTCGTGACCCAGCAGTTCACCGATCCCGCGGTCCTGGCGGACATCGGGTTCTTCGCGTTCCCGGAGATCGCCATGGAAGGCCGCGACGCCGTCGAAGCCCCCATCGACGGCCTCCTGCTGTCCAAGAAGGGCGGCGAAAACAAGGCGGCCCGGGACTTCATGGCTTTCCTTGGGTCTGCCGAGGCACAGGACGCGTACGCCGCGGTGGATTCATCGAACATCGCCACGGCCAAGGGCACGGACACGTCCAAGTTCACGCCCCTCAACAAGGCGTGTGCGGACACCATCGCGAACGCCAAATACATCAGCCAGTTCTTCGACCGGGATGCCCTTCCCGCGATGGCCAACAACGTGATGATCCCCGCGCTGCAGAGCTTCATCAAGGACGGCAAGATGGACGTCAAAAACCTCGAAGCCCAGGCCAAGACGCTGTACGCGGCACAATAGCGAGGGAAGACTTCCATGAGCAGCACCGCACGAGAACTGATTCCGCCGGAATCCCGGGAGCCTGAAGGCGCTCCCGGGAGAACCGGCAGGGCCAAGGGCGGGCGGGTCCGCCGCCTGTCCGGGCGGGACAAGCTTGTCCTGTCCCTGATGGTGGGCATCCCCACCCTGATCGAACTGACCCTGGTGTGGCTGCCCATGCTGATGTCGGTGGGCCTGAGCTTCACCCGGTGGAACGGACTGGACCTGGGCGACATCCGCCCCGCCGGCCTGGACAACTACCAATTCATTTCCCAGGACTACCCGCCGTTCTGGCCGGCGGTGCAGCACAACATGCTGTGGCTCCTGTTCCTGGCACTCATCGCAACACCGCTCGGTTTGCTGCTGGCGGTGCTGCTGGACCAGAACATCCGCGGCAGCAAGATCTACCAGAGCATCTTCTTCGCCCCGGTGATGTTGTCGCTGGCCCTGATCGGCATCATCTGGCAGCTCTTCTACCAGCGGGACAACGGGCTGCTGAATTTCCTGCTGGGCACGGCCGGGACGCCGCAGGCCGTGGACTGGTTCGGAGATTCCTCGGTCAACATCTGGGCCGCCATGATCGCAGCCACCTGGCGGCACGCCGGTTATGTCATGCTCCTGTACCTGGCCGGGCTCAAGGGCGTGGATCCCAGCCTCAAGGAGGCCGCCGCAATCGACGGCGCCAACGGCTACCAGACGTTTTTCCGGGTGGTCTTTCCGGCCATGCGTCCCATCAACATCGTGATCGTGGTCATCACCATCATTGAGTCGCTGCGGGCCTTTGACGTTGTGTACGTCATCAACCGCGGCACCAACGGCCTGGAAATGCTCAGCGCCCTGGTGATCCAGAACCTTGTGGGCGAAGGCCAGGTGATCGGCGTCGGCTCTGCTCTTGCGGTGGTGCTGCTGGTTATTTCCCTTGTCCCCATCGTCTTCTACCTCAGCCGCACGTTCGGCAAGGAGAACAAAGCATGAGCTCCCCCGCAACAAGCACAGCACGCGACGGCAGGAAAGCTACCGCCCCCGCACCCAGGTCCGGAAGCCGGCCGAAACGCCACTACGGGACCCACATCTTCCTGACGGTCATGGCCGTCATGTGGCTGATCCCGCTGGGCTGGTCCGTCTTCACTGCCCTCCGGCCGGTGGCGTCCACCAACGAGCACGGCTACTTCAGCCTTGCCGGCGCATTCAATTTCGACAACTTCATCCAGGCCTGGACGCAGGGCGGATTCGCCACCTACTTCTGGAACTCCGTCATCATCACGGTTCCGGCCGTGCTGGTGACCCTGTTCCTGGCGTCCCTGATGGCGTTTGCCGTGAGCCGGGTGAACTGGAAGTTCAACATCACGCTGCTCATCATGTTCACCGCCGGCAACCTGCTGCCGCCGCAGGTCCTGGCGGCGCCGTTGTTCGAGATGGCCAAGCACTTCGAGGTGCCGTATTCCTTCAGCGATTCCGGCAACATGCTGAACACGTACATCATCGTCATCGCCGTCAACACCGCTTTCCAGATGGGATTCTGCACGTTCGTACTCTCCAACTACATGAAGGCCCTCTCCGCCGACCTGACCGAAGCCGCGCTGGTGGACGGTGCCGGAATCTGGCGGCAGTACCGGGAGATCATCCTCCCGCTCTGCCGGCCGGCGTTTGCTGCCCTCGGCACCCTGCAGGTCATCTTCATCTACAACGACTATTTCTGGCCGCTCCTGTTCATCCAGAGTGGCAACCGGCTCCCGATCACCACGGCCATCAACAACCTCCAGGGCCAGTTCCTGAATAACTACAACCTGCTGGCCGCCGGCGCCGTGATCACGGTCATCCCCACGCTGGTGATCTATTTGCTCCTGCAGCGGCAGTTTGTTGCGGGGCTGACTCTTGGTTCCTCCAAGGGGTAGACCATGATGGAACCTGACGGGGGCAGCACTCCCCCGCCCGCAGCCCGAAAGGAATTCCATGCTCCCCGCAGCACGCCACCAGGCAATCGTGGACGCAGTCCAGCGCGAGAGGGTGGTCCGCGTCTCGGACCTGGCCCAGCAGCTTGGTGTGTCGCTCATGACCGTTCGGCGGGACATCGAGCTGCTCGAGGAAGGCGGCCGGGTGGAGCGGATCCACGGCGGCGCCAAGCTTCCCGGCGATGCCAGCACGCACGAACCGGGCTTCGAACAGAAATCCACGCAACTCACGGCCGAGAAACGGGCCATTGCCCTGGAAGCGGCGTCCCTTGTCCATGAAGGGATGGCGGTGGGACTGGGTGCCGGAACCACCACGTGGGCCCTGGCCAAGGAGCTGGTCAACGGACCGCGGATCACTGTTGTGACCAACTCCATCCGCATTGCCGACGTGTTCCATCACGGCTCATCCTCCGGTGCCGGACGGTACGGGTCCACGGTGATCCTGATCGGCGGCGAACGCACGCCGTCGGACGCGCTGGTTGGACCGATTGCGACGGCGGCGCTGAAGCAGCTGCACCTGGACCTGCTGTTCCTGGGCGTCCACGGCATGGATCCCGATGCCGGCTTCACCACGCCCAACCTGCTCGAGGCCGAGACCGACCGTGCGTTCGTGGCGGCCTCGCGCAAGGTGGTGGTGGTGGCCGACCACACCAAGTGGGGCACCCAGGGCATGAGCACCATCTCGGGGTTCGAGGAGGCGGACGAGGTCATCAGCGACTCCGGCCTCAGTGCGGACGCGCGCCGGATCCTGCAGGAAAGCGTCAGCCGGCTGCGGATCGTGGACGCCGGCTAGCGGTGTTGCCGGAAAGCTCTACGGGCAGCCGCAGGACTGCCTGACCAGCAGCTTCGTGGGAAAGACGTGGTGGCGGGGCGGCTCGCCGCGGCCGGCGCCGACCAGCGCGCGCACTGCGGCGTCCGCCATCGCACGGACCGGCTGTTCCACGGTGGTCAGCGGAGGCCACGAATATTCGGCCTCCACCGAGCCGTCGAAGGCGGCCAGGGCAATGTCGCCCGGAACGGTGAGTCCCGCTTCGTGCAGGGCACGGAGGATGCCCACTGCCTGCATGTCAGAGCTCGCAAAAATCGCCGTGGGGCGGTGCCCTGATGCCAGCAGGCGTTTGCCCGCGGCGTAGCCCCCGTCCCGGGTGAAGGCGCTGCGCGCGATGGGGCCCTCGGGCAGTCCGGCAGCCTCGAGCGCCTGCAGCCAGCCCTGTTCGCGGTCATCGGCCTCATTGGCCGTGGTGGTACCCATGGCCAGGCCGATGTTGGTGTGGCCGTGGCCGATCAGGTGTTCCACGGCAGTGCGTGCACCGGCGGCGAGGTCCACGCCGACGCTGGTGACGCCGGCGGGCCTCTCACTGTGGCTGAGCAGGACCGATGAAATCTCCGCCGATTCCAGGTCCGCCAGGTCCGGTTCGGAAAGGACGCTCGCAAGCACCACTCCGTCCACCTGGCGCGCGGCCAGGTTCCGGATGTGCCGGCGTTCCTTGGCGAGGTCGCCGTCGGAGTTGGTCAGGAACAACGCGTAGCCGAGTTCGCCGGCTGCGTCTTCCACCGCGTGCGCCAGCAACGAGAAGAACGGGTTGCTGTTGTCCGGAATGATCAGGCCGATGGTCTCGCTGGACCCGAGTTTGAGGGCACGTGCAGCGGCGTTGGGGCGGTAGCCCAGGACGCGGATCGCGTCCTGGACCTTCGCCTCCGTGGCAGGCGCCACCCGTTTAGGGCCGCCGTTGACAACGTAACTGACCACCGCCGTGCTCACACCCGCATAGCGGGCAACATCCTTGCGGGTTACCGGACCTCGGGTCGGGTGCGTTGCGGGAATGGTCATGGAGTACATGCTAGCTATGCGTCCCGCGGAGCGTCGCCAAAATCGCGGATGGGCAGGCGTTCTCCATTCTGCTGAGCCGAGGCATGCGCCACGATTCCGGGAAGAGTGAACCTCGCGGCCACCCAGGCATTGACGGGCGGCAGCGTTCCTTCATTGACCGCGGTCACGAAGTCGTCCACCAGGAACTGGTGGCTTCCCTCGTGCCCGTTCGGGGCGCCGCGGAATTCCTCCGGCAGGCGGCTGCGGTCATGCACGGGGGCAAGGCCGGAGATGAAGGCGTCGCGCAGTTCCGGCGCGACGTCGGCCAGCGACGGGTCGTCCAGCGGGATGCTGGGCCGGGTTTCCACCTGTTCGGAGATGTCGTGGACGTTTTCCTTGTCCTGCCACACCGTGACCTTGGCCAGCTGCTCGAAGCTGGCTTCGGTGCCGAAGAAGCGGAACCGGGATTCACGGATGTGCGACGGGTAGCCCACACGGCGCATCTCGTTGGTCCGCATCGCGCCGCCGTCGTTCAGTTCAAAGAGTGCGGTGGCATTGGAGAAGTCGTTGCCGAACATGCTGACGTCCTTGTCGAAGACGCCGTCGTCGCGGTCGTCCTTGACGCCGATGCAGCTGACGCTCACCGCGTGGGACGGCAGCGCGCCCAGGACGCCGCCGATGGCGTGGGTGGGGTACAGCATGGGCGGGTAGCTCGCCGTCGACTTCCAGGCGTCTCCGCCGCTGTACTGGTAGGCGTCGTAGAAACCCAGGTCCATGTCGTGGACGTAGTCGCCTTCGCTGTAGAAAATCCTGCCGAACTTACCGGCGGCGTGCTGGTTGCGGGCGTAGACGGTGGCGGGGTTGTAGTAGCTGGTCTCCCCCATGGCGTACACCAGGCCGGTTTCCTTCACGGCCTCGATGATGCGCTCGATCTGTTCTTCCGAAACAGCCATGGGCACAGCGGAGTAGACGTGCTTGCCGGCACGGAGCGCCTGCTCCACCAGCGGGCCGTGGGTCCAGCGCTGCGTAAAGATGGCGACGGCGTCGACGTCGGACGCCAGCAGTTCCTCGAAACTCGCCTTGGTGCCGTCAAGCCCCCAGCGCTCCTGTGCCGCGGCGGCGCGTTCCGGCCGTTCGTCGACGACGTAAACCTCGCTGACTCCCGGGTGGAGCTTGAAGAGATGGGCGAAATGGCCGCCGAACTGCCCGACACCGACGACTCCGATTGAAAACGCCATTGTTTACCTTCCCTTGGCTGGCCCGCGATTGCGGGCATGAAGGCCCCGTATGGGCCTGCGCCAAAGTCTTCCACCCGAATCTACTCGAGTCAACGGATTTGGAAGCGTTAGCCGTAACTTTCTTTGTTTGCAGGAAAAAATACTTGCCACCTCATATCTACTCGTGTAGATTCATCATCAGTTGTTACCCACATCACAGTCAGGAAAGGGTCGATGATGACCACCCTTACCAAGCAGCAACAGGACCCGGCAGCCCGGTCCGGATTCCCCAAGACCGGGAAGACCGCCCGGAAGGGCCGCCTTCGCCGGCTCGGCGACTTGAAGATGGCATTGTTCTTCATCTTCCCGGCAATGATCGGCTTTGTTCTCTTCTATCTGGTGCCCACCATCCGGGGCGTCTACCTCAGCTTCACCGAGTACAGCGTCCTGGGCGACCCCACCTGGATCGGCGTCAAGAACTACACCGCCCTGCTTGGCGATGAACTGTTCTGGAACGCCATGGGGGTCACCGTCCAGTACGTTGGCCTGAACATCGGCTTCCAGACCGTGATCGCCCTAGGACTGGCCCTCCTGATGCATCGGGTGGCAAAGTCCACGTTCATCCGCGGCGCGTTGCTGCTTCCCTTCCTGGTGGCCAACGTCATCGTCGCCCTGTTGTGGTTCTGGATGCTCGACTACCAAATCGGCATCGTCAACGAAATCATCAACTGGATGGGCCTGCCGCGCATCGCCTTCTTCGGCAGCGAGCAATGGGCCATCCCCACCATTGCCGCCGTCAACGTCTGGCGGCACATGGGCTACACGGCCCTCCTGCTCTTCGCCGGGCTGCAGTCGATCCCCAACCACGTCTACGAGGTTGCATCGCTGGACGGCGCGTCCCCCACCCGGACCTTCTGGAGCATCACCATGCCGCTCCTGCGTCCCGTGCTGGTGCTGGTGCTCGTCGTCACCATCATCGGCTCGTTCCAGGTTTTCGACACTGTGGCAGTGACCACCGGCGGCGGCCCCATCAACGCCTCCCGCGTCATCCAGATGTACATCTACCAAAAGGCCTTTGGCGAATCGGACTTCGGCTACGCATCGGCCCTGTCCGTCATTCTCTTCCTCATTCTTGCCCTGGTGGCCTTCGTGCAAATGAAGTTCCTCAAGGGCAACGAATCGGATCTGGACTAAGGAACCCCAGCCATGAGCACCTCCACACTCACCCGCAAGTCCGTCAACAACATTCCCGTCAACAAGAAGCCCGTCAACTGGCGGCGCGTCGGAGCCTGGGCCCTGGTGGCCGTCGCAGTCGCCGTCACCGTGGCGCCCTTCCTGTGGATGCTCCGCACGGCACTGTCCACGAATGCTTCGCTGGCCTCCAACGCAGGTAACCTCCTTCCCGCGGACTTCAACCTCGGGGCCTTCAAGCGGGTCCTCGGAATGCAGAGCCCCGAGGAGGCCATCGCCGAAGGAGGCTCGGGAGCCGCGATCAACTTCTGGCTCTACCTGCGGAACTCGATCATCTTCGCCAGCGTCACCACGGCAGGGCAGGTCTTCTTCAGCGCCATGGCAGCCTACGCGTTCTCCCGGCTCCGCTGGCCCGGACGGAACGCCGTATTCGGACTGTTCCTGGCCACCATGATGGTCCCGCCGATCTTCACCGCGCTGCCCAACTTCCTGATGATCAAGAACCTGGGCCTGCTCAACACCTTTGCCGGCATGACGCTGCCCTTCCTGTTCATGACCCCGTTCGCCATCTTCTTCCTGCGCCAGTTCTTCCTCAGCATGTCCCGGGAAGTGGAAGAGGCCGCCATGCTCGACGGCGCCAAGCACTTGCGGATCTTCTTCCAGATCGTCCTGCCCAACGCAGCGGCGCCGCTGGCCACACTGGCCCTTCTCACTTTCATCGGCCAGTGGAACGAATACTTCTGGCCGCTCCTGGTGGGCCAGGACGAAAACGTCCGGGTGCTCACGGTGGGCCTGGGCGTCTTCAAGTCCCAGTCACCGCAGGGCGCCCCCGACTGGACCGGCCTGATGGCCGCAACGCTCGTGGCCGCGCTCCCGGTGCTCCTGCTGTTCATTGCCTTCGGCAAGAAGGTGGTCAACTCCATCGGCTTCTCCGGAATCAAGTAACACCTTCAGTTCACTTTCCCCAGAAACACGTTCGTCTCCAGTAACACCCTCGAAAGGTCCATCATGAAGAAAACCATCGGCGTCGCAGCTGCCGCCGCGGCAATCGCCCTGTCCCTCTCCGCCTGTGGCGGAGGCAGCCCCGCCTCCAGCGAGGCCAAGGGCGAAATCAACTACTGGCTGTGGGACGCCAACCAGCTCCCGGCCTACCAGCAGTGCGCTGACGATTTCACCAAGGCCAACCCGGACATCAAGGTCAAGATCACCCAGCGCGGCTGGGACGACTACTGGACCACACTGACCAACGGCTTCGTCGCCGGCACCGCCCCGGACGTCTTCACGAACCATCTCTCCAAGTACCCCGAGTACGCCGCGAAAAAGCAGCTGCTCTCCCTCGACGACGCCGTCGCCAAGGACGGCGTCAAGCTGGACAGCTACACCAAGGGCCTGCCGGAACTCTGGGTGGGCCAGGACGGAAAGCGCTACGGCCTGCCCAAGGACTGGGACACCGTAGGCCTGTTCTACAACAAGGCAATGACGGACTCCGCCGGACTCACCGCCGAGCAGATGGCCAACCTGGACTGGAACCCGAAGGACGGCGGCAGCTACGAGAAGGCCATCGCGCACCTCACCACGGACAAGAGCGGCAAGCGCGGCGACGAAGCCGGCTTCGATAAGAACAACGTGGCCGTCTACGGCCTGGGCCTGGCAGGCAGCGGCTCCGGCCAGGGCCAGACCGAATGGAGCTTCCTCAGCGCCACCACGGGTTGGACCGCCACGGACAAGAACCCCTGGGGCACCAAGTTCAACTACGATGACCCCAAATTCCAGGAAACCATCGCATGGTGGGCCGGCCTGATCGAGAAGGGCTACATGCCCAAGCTGGAAACCACCGTCGGCGCCAGCCTGGCCGACAATTTCGGTGCCGGCAAGGCCGCCATCAACACCACGGGTGACTGGCTGATCGGCCAGTACAAGACCTACAAGGGCGTGGAGACGGCGTTCGCACCCACCCCCAAGGGTCCCGACGGCAAGCGTGCCAGCATGTTCAACGGCCTGGCCGACTCCGTCTGGGCGGGCACCAAGAACCCGGCTGCATCTGTCAAGTGGGTTGAATACCTCGGCTCCACCGCTTGCCAGGACGTTGTGGCTTCCAAGGCTGTTGTCTTCCCCGCCATCGCCAGCTCCTCCGAAAAGGCAGCCGAAGCGTTCAAGGCCAAGGGCACCGACGTCTCGGCCTTCACCACACACGTCAAGGAAGGCACCACCTTCCTCTTCCCCATCGCGGACAAAGCGGCCAAAGTTGACGGCATCATGAAGCCCGCAATGGACGCCGTGCTCTCGGGCAAAAAGCCTGCCAGCTCCTTGACCGAAGCCAACAACCAGGTGAACGATCTCTTCAAGTAGACCGCACCTGACGTGACTGCGTAAGTGGTCGCAGTCACGGGCCGGATGCCGCCGTTTCATCCTCGCGAAGCGGCGGCACCCGGTGAACTCCACCCCGCACCCGCATACAAACGAAACCCTACGAACCCCGCCGCCAGCGTCACCGGACGCCCGCCACAACGAAAGAGAAACCCCATGGATCCCCTGCACCTCCGCTCCGCCGGCACCAGCCTGGTGATCAGCTTCGACAGCGGGGAGGCCGAGGTCATTCACTGGGGCGCAGATCTGGGCGCGACACTGCCCGATCTGGCCATCCTCGGCGAACCGATCCCGCCTTCCGCCTCCGACGCAGCCGTCCCGGCCGGGCTGCTGCCGCAGGCGTCGTCGAGCTGGCGCGGACGCCCTGCCCTCCGCGGGCATCGGATCGCCGACGGCGTGCCCGGCTACGACTTCTCCGTCCGCCTCCGCGTCGCGGACGTCAAAGCCGGCGGAACGTCCGCCGTCGGGAATTCAGCTGTGATTGTCCAGTCAGATCCGGACGCCGGCATCACCGTCGAATCCACGCTGGAACTGCACGACGGCGGCCTGCTGGAAATGCGCCACACCGTCACCAACACGGGCACTTCCCCTTTTCAGCTCGACGAACTGGCCACCGTGCTGGCGGTGGCTCCTGACGCCGTCGAACTTCTTGACCTGACCGGGCGCTGGTGCCGGGAACGGCACCCGCAGCGCCGGGCCATCCAGCAGGGCACCTGGGTGCGGACCGGGCGCCACGGGCGCACCGGCCACGACTCCTCGCTGCTGCTGGCCGCCGGCACGGCGAACTTCGGCAACCGCCATGGCAGGGTCTGGGCCACCCACCTTGCCTGGAGCGGAAACCACGAACAGTTCGCGGACACCATCGGCGACGGCAGGACCATGATCGGCGGCTCCGAGCTGCTGGGCCCGGCCGAAGTGATCCTCGAGCCGAACGGCAGCTACACCACCCCCGTACTGTTCGCGGCGTACTCGGACCGCGGCCTGGATGGCATCAGCGAGGCCTTCTACAGCTGGTTCAGGAACCGTCCGCACCACGTGCTGCCCTCGGCGTCAGCCATTTCAGCAGGTAATGCAGGCACCGGCAAGGCCCGGCCCGTGGTGCTCAACGTCTGGGAAGCCGTCTACTTCGACCACGATCTCACCACGCTGGTCGAACTGGCGGATTCGGCGGCGGACCTGGGCGTGGAACGCTTCGTGCTCGACGACGGCTGGTTCCGCGGCCGCCGGCATGACCAGGCGGGCCTGGGCGACTGGTACGTGGACGAGGGCCTGTGGCCGGACGGCCTCACGCCGCTGATAGATGCCGTCACCTCCCGCGGGATGGAATTCGGCCTCTGGGTGGAGCCCGAAATGATCAACCTGGACTCCGACGTGGCGCGCGCCCACCCGGAATGGATCGTTGGACCCGCTGTCCGGTCCTACAAGGACGGCGGCCGGCTGCCGCTGACCTGGCGCCACCAGCACGTCATCGACCTGGTCAACCCCGAGGCCTGGCAGTACGTCTTTGACCGCATCGACGCCCTGCTCCGCGAAAACAACATCAGCTACCTGAAGTGGGACCAGAACCGGGACCTCACCGAACACGGCCACGCCGGGCGCTCCTCCGTGCACCAGCAGACGCTGGCCGCCTACCGCCTCTTTGGCGAACTGAAGAAGGCCCACCCGGGCCTGGAGATTGAGAGCTGCTCCTCCGGCGGAGCCCGTGTGGACCTCGGGATCCTGGAAACGACCGACCGGATCTGGGCTTCGGACTGCAACGACGCCCTGGAACGACAGACCATCCAGCGCTGGACCGGGCTGGTGGTACCGCCGGAGCTGGTGGGCGGTCACATCGGCCCCACCACGTCCCACACGACCGCCCGCACGCACGACGTTTCATTCCGCGCCATCACGGCATTCTTCGGGCACTTCGGCATGGAATGGGATGTCCGCCAGGTCCACGGCGCGGAGCGCGAAGAACTCAAGCGGTTCATCGGCCTGTACAAGGAGCACCGCGGCCTGATCCACTCGGGCCGGATGGTCCGGGCGGATGTTGCCGACGATTCATTCATGCTGCACGGCGTCGTTTCCCAGGGCACCCCGGCGACCGGAGACACGGCAGCTCTGTTCGCGCTGGTCAGCACCCGGACCTCGTTCGCGGAGCGTCCGGGACGCATCACCATTCCGGGACTGGACCAGGACCGCAGCTACCGCGTCGAGGCCATCTTCCCGACACCCGGCGACGCGGACTACGCGCACAACTACACCCAGGCGCAGCCGCCCGCCTGGCTGGCCGCCGGGGCGGATGCCAGCGGCCGGTTCCTGGCCGAGGTGGGGCTGCCCATGCCCGTCCTCAACCCGGAACACGCAGTGCTGCTGCGCCTGACTGCCGCGTAGGTTCACTGCCTGTAGCTTCAGCGCCGTGTAGCTTCAGCGCCACCCAAAGAGCCTGCCGGCCGGGTAGCAACCCGGCTGGCAGGCTCCCTGCTTTCCACTACCGCTTAGCGGGCATCGAAAGTCCCTAGCGGGCGTCGACCAGGACCACCTCGTACGTACTGGCCCCCTGAACGCCGAACTTCGCGTTAACCAGGGCGAGGGTATCGCCGAACAGGGCCCCCGTCGTCGGGACCTGGAAGTCAGGACTGGTGATGACGTCCTTGACCTCGAAGGAATCCAGCCGGGAGTCCAGCCGGACGCGGCTCACCTGGTTGATCATGTTTTGCACGGCCCAGAGGGTGTTCCCCTTCACCACAATCCCGTCCACGTAGGGCAGGCTGGCACCGGTGATCTTTGCGGTGTCGGCGTATTCACCCGATCCCGGCTCCACCGTGTACAGGGCTTCGTTCGCTGAATGCGCCAGGATCAGGGTCCGGCCGCCCCGGACGGCCGCAATGCCGTTCAGGTTGAAGTCGGCAGGAGTCTCAGCAGCAGGTCCTTTCAGCGTGAGCTTCCTGACCTCGTCACCCGGTTTGCCGTGGCGATCCACCGGGACAAAGTACAGCTCGCCCTTCACGGAGTTGGTGAACCAGGCGCCGTCATCCGTGACGGCGACGTCGTTGATGAAAGCCGGATCCGCCGTCAGCTGGTACGTGGCCACGGTCTTCCGTGTGTCCGTGTCATACACGTAGGCCTGTCCGGTGAAGCCGCCGGCAACGAAGAGCAGGCCGTTCTCCACGTCCGCTTTCATGCCGACCGCCATCCGGCCGTCCGGCACATCGATGAACAGTCGGGCGGTTCCGCGGCGGATGTCGCCCCGGAAGATGTCCCCCTTCATGAGGTCCCCGGCGAAAAAGGTGGTGCCCTCTCCCTCGGCTATGCCTTCGGCGGACGAAGCGCCGGGAAGCTCAATGACCTTGTCATCGCCCCTCGTCGACGGCGGGCCGGCAGACGCAACGGGTGCCGGAATTATGAGTGCTGCGAGGGCCACCAGTCCCACGGCGGCACGGCGCATCGCTTTTCCTGAATCCACATTTTTGCAGCGCATGATGACGCTCTCTCCAGATCGGGCTTTTCGCGCGAGCTGACCGGTACGGGAGCTCCGCACGATGGTCCTTCAAGTCTAGGCACCGGCACAAAGCGTGGCCAGAGGTTCGGAAATGGCATGCGTGCCAAGATGGACCATGACCGATTCGTGCGAGGTTTTGGTGGTCGGCGCGGGGCTTGCAGGGCTCCAGTGCGCCCGGGAGTTGCAGGCAGCCGGGCGTGAGGTGCGCGTGTGGGAAGCCGCCGACGACGTGGGCGGCCGGATCCGCACGGAGCACCGGGACGGATTCCTGGTGGACCGCGGGTTCCAGGTCCTGAATCCCGCGTACCCTGCCGTCCGCCGCTGGGTGGACGTCGGTGCCTTGGACCTGCAGCCCTTCGGTGCCGGGCTGGGAGTGCGACGTGACGATGGATTGGCCGTGCTGGCCCATCCCCTGCGCGAACCGCAGCTGATCGCCGGGACCTTCGGCAGCGGCCTGGCGAAGCCGCGCGAGGTGGCTGCCCTCCTTCGCTGGGCGGCTCCCGCCGTCGTCCGGTCCTGGGGACAGTACGACGACGGCGGACGTCGTACCGCCGTGCCCGGCCGGGACGTGACGCTGCGGCAGGCCATGGACGACGCTCGTCTGGCGGGCGGGCTCCGGCGGGTGGTTGAACGGTTCTTCGCCGGGGTGCTCCTCGAAGACGACGGGAGCACCTCCAATGACTTCGCCCGGCTCCTGCTGCGCACCTTCGCGTTCGGAGTGCCGGGGCTGCCGCGACTGGGCATGCAGGCCCTGCCGCGGCAGCTGGCGGCCGCGCTCGCCACGCCTGTCCGCACCGGGACCGCGGTGGATTCCATCCGGCGCGAAGGCGGCTCCATGCTGGTCCGTGCCGGCGGCGCCGAGCTCCGGGCTGAGCAGGTGGTGGTGGCCACGGACCCGGCCGGCGCCGAATCCCTGGCGCTGGGAATCGACGGCGGAGGCGCAACGGGAAGCGGCGTTCCCGCCATGAAGGGCGTGCTGACGCACTGGTTCGCGGCCAGCGAGCCGCCGACCCGGCTGAACCTGCTGTGCGTCGACGCGCGGGAGCGGCCCGGCGGGCCCCTGGTCAATACGGCCCTCGTTTCCAACGCAGCCCCGGGGTACGCCCCCGCCGGCAGGCACCTTGTGCAGACGTCGGCGCTGTTCGGCCCCGGCCGGCCGGTGCCCGGCGATGATGCGGTCCGCCGGCATGCCGCCGAAATCTACGGGGCGGATGCCGCGGGATGGGAGCTGGTGGCCCGGCACGAGGTTCCGAATGCCCTGCCCGTCCAGCCTCCGCCCTTGGGGTCCCCGCAGCCGGCTGAGATCTCCCCCGGACTCTTCGCCTGCGGCGACCACCGCGCCACGGCCTCCATCCAGGGTGCCCTGGAAAGCGGCCACCTCGCGGCGCAGGCTGTCCTGCGCCCGGACTTCGGGTAGCGCGGATGCGCTATTCAGTGTCTCGGCACATCGTGTCCCGGCACATCGCGGCGCCTGCCGCGGAGGTGTGGGAGCTGCTCACCGACGTCGGCCGGTGGCCCGAATGGGGGCCTTCCGTGACGGGTGCAGAGCTGGACTCGCCCGGCTTCACGGCCGGCAGCACCGGCCGGGTGAAGACGGTGGCCGGTGTCAGCCTGCCCTTCACGGTGACGGAATTCCGGGCGGACCGCTTCTGGTCCTGGTCGGTGGCCGGAATCCGCGCCACCGGGCACCTGGTGGTTCCGGAAGGCGACGGCTGCCGGGTCACGTTCACGGTTCCTTGGTGGGCGCCCGCCTATCTCCCTGTTTGCTCAGCGGCACTGCGCCGCATCGCCAGGATCACGGCCCGTCCCGTCAGCCCGCCGTAAAGAACAGCGCACGCTGCATCCGAAGCGATAGATTTGCTCTCATGACTGAAGCCTCCCCCGCCACCGAAGCCGGCCGCGGCACCATCCTTGTCCTCAACGGACCCAACCTGAATCTGCTGGGCACCCGGGAACCGGAGAAGTACGGCACGGCAACGCTGGCCGCCGTCGAACAGCTCGCCAAGGAGGCCGCCGCAGCCTACGGCCTGGAGGTGGAATGCTTCCAGTCCAACCACGAGGGCGCGCTGGTTGACGCCATTCACGCGGCCCGCGGCAAGGCCATCGGCATCGTGCTCAACGCCGGCGCCTACACGCATACCTCCGTGGCCATCCGCGACGCCATCTCCGCGGTACAGCTGCCCGCGGTGGAAGTCCACATCACCAACGTCCATGCCCGCGAAGAGTTCCGGCACCACTCGTATCTTTCGGACATCAGCAAGGCCGTGATCGCCGGTGCCGGCGTGATGGGCTACCGGTTCGCCGTCGAATACCTCGCAGAACTGAACGCCGGCAAGGCCTGATCATGGGTGCGGGGAACGCGGGCACCGCGGACTGGTACCGGAACTTCGGCACCTTTGATGCGCCGGCTTCCTCCCCGTGCTACGCAGAATGGTCGCTGGGAATCGCCGGCGATACTGAACTGATCAGCCGCATCGAACAGTGGCCGCACAACAAGCGGCAGCCCCTCCTGATCCTGGCGGCAGCCCGGTTCCTCGGCGCCGGGATCACCCCGTACCGCGAGTTCCGGGAGTTCCTCCTGGCACGCTGGGACGAGGTCTCGCGGGTCGTGCTCTCCCGCGCCACCCAGACCAACGAGGCGGGCCGGTGCACCACGCTGCTGCCGTCCCTCGCCGCCATCGCAGGCTCGACGGGCCGTCCGCTGGCACTGATCGAGGTGGGTGCTTCCGCCGGGCTTGCGCTGTTTCCGGACAAGTACGCCTACGAGTACGACGACGGCGGCTCAGTCACGCGGCTGGTGCCGCAACCGGACGGGGCGCGCCCCGCGGCGGAGGAAGCGCCCGTTCTGCGCTGCGCAGTGCAAGGTGCCATGCCATCGCGATAGCGCAGCAGGATCCGCCGCTGCTGGTGGCCGGCGACCTCAACGAGCAGCTGGTTTCGCTAGCGGACCAGGCGCCGCCGGACGCCACCCTGGTGGTATTCCACAGCGCGGTGATGGCCTACCTAAATGCCTCCCAGCGGGAAGCCTTCCGCGCCACCATCGGCACCCTTGCGGCAGAGCGCGGCTGCCACTGGCTGTCCAACGAGGGCCACACCGTGCTTGCCCAGGCGGACGGCTCCGTGGTGGTGCCGGAAATGGATGACTCAAGGCTGCGCGGACGGTTCCTCCTCCTCCAGGACGGCGTGCCCGTGGCCATCGCCGGGCCGCACGGCCAAACCCTGGAGTGGCTCTAGGGTCCCCGCCTGCTTGCATCTGGTCCCCGCACCACTTACTTCTGGATGCACTGCCCGGAGGAAACAGGGCTGCTCAGGCCCGGCGCCTGGGCGGCCACCGGGCCCAGGTCATCCATCGTGATGGCAAATCCGAGCTCGGCATCGGACGTGGCCTTGGCGAAGATCACACCGGCAACCATGCCTTCGGTGGTGAGGAGCGGCCCGCCGGAGTTGCCCGGCTGGACATCGCCGGCAAGCCGGTACACGTCTTCGGGAGCGGGGTTGCCGCCATAGATGTCAGGGACCAGGACGGTGGCGATGTCCTGCACCGTTGCCGGTTTGGACTGGAAAGGACCGCCGTGCGGGTAGCCTGCGAACGCGGCCGGGCTGCCTGCCGGCAGGTCCGCGCTCAGCTGGAGCGGAGACGACGGAAGTCCGTCCACGGCAAGGACGGCGAGGTCATGCTGGCTGTCGAAATACACCACCCTGCCGGGCATGGCCCCTCCGCCCGGGATCTCCACCACAGGCTGCGACACGCCCGCCACCACATGGGCGTTGGTCACAACCCGCCCCGGCGACACCACAAAGCCGCTGCCGGTCTGGTTCTGGCCGCATTGGTAGGCGGTGCCCGCGATTTTCAGGACCGACTCCGCTGCCCGGTTCAGGGCCGGGGTGTCCGTGCTCGCGTTGGGAATGGCCACCTGCTGGCCCTGCCCGAGCCCTTCGATGAGCGTGGGTATGCCGTCCCCGATCACGGTGGAGCGCAGCTGCGCCACGGCTGTTTTCACCGGCACGGGCGTGAGTCCGTCGATGAAGCGAATGACCTTGGATTCCGCCAGCTGCTGGGAAACGAACGGCACGCCCAGGGCGCTGATGCTGAAGGAGAGCATGGACATCACGAGCGCTGCCACCACCACGTTGACTGCTCCGCCCACCACCCGGTCCATGGCCCGCAGCGGCTGGATCCGCACGGCACTGCGGATTTTGCGGCCGATCATGGTCCCGAGCGCATGCCCCAGGACTATAAGCACGACGGCGGCGGCGACGATCGCGGTGAGCCTCCAGCCGCTGTCTTCCACGAGGTTGCTGACGATGGGCACGGACACAAACGCCGCCACGGCACCGACGACGAACCCGGCGATGCCGCCGAGGGTCACCAGGAAGCCATTGCGAAGGCCATAGATCAGGTAGGACAGCAGCGTCAGGATCAAGGCCAGGTCCAGGATGGTCAAGCCGAACACACGGGCTCCTCACAAAAACAGGTAAGCCCCAATTCTAGTGGCGAACCCTGACAGTTTGCCGTGACTGACAGCCGCCCCGGGCAAACCGCGAGGCGCCCCGGAAAGCCCGGTCCCGCCGTCGAAATCTGCGCTGGAAACGCACTCCAGAGGCCCTGGACCGGCCTCGGAAGGCCCATTTCAGGCGTTTCACGTGCCAAGTACGTCACAGAACCTTCAAAATTCTGAAACAATGGCTGAAGCGCCCCAGCCGACACATTTTACTCAGGAGAATTCATGGACATCGAGGTATTGCGCCGCGCACCCCTTTTCGCCACGCTCGACGACGAAGCATTCCGTCTGCTCACGGACGAGCTCACCGAGGTGGACCTGTCACGCGGAGCCTCGGTGTTCCGCGAAGGCGACCAGGGTGATCAGCTCTACTTCATCGTCTCCGGCAAGGTAAAGCTGGGCCGCACGTCCCCGGACGGCCGCGAGTCGCTGCTGGCGATCCTCGGCCCGGGTGAGCTCTTCGGCGAAATGGCCCTCTTCGATCCGAGCCCCCGCACGGCCACGGCAACCGCCGTCTCGGAGACCCGACTCGCCGGCCTGAAGAACGAAAGCCTCAACGCCCTGCTGCGCACCCGCCCGGAGGTCTCGGCCCAGCTGCTGCAGGCACTGGCCCGCCGCCTGCGCCGCACCAACGACTCGCTGTCGGACCTTGTTTTCTCCGACGTTCCGGGCCGCGTGGCCAAGGCGCTGCTGGACCTGGCCGACCGCTTCGGCCGCCCGGCAACCGACGGCGTCCTGGTGGCTCACGAGCTCACCCAGGAAGAGCTGGCCCAGCTGGTGGGCGCCTCCCGCGAAACCGTGAACAAGGCCCTGGCCGAGTTCGTCCAGCGCGGCTGGCTCCGGCTGGAAGCCCGTGCCGTGGTGATCCTGGACATGCAGCGCCTCCGTCAGCGCTCCCGCTAGTCATTCTGCGGCATTGAATCAAGGAAATTGCGCATCCCTTCCCTAGCGGGAAATGACGCGCAAAATGCCTGGCGACCCCCGAATAACGGTGTCGCCAGGCATTTTCTGTGTCGTCAGTCTATTTGCGGGTCGGGAACGAGCGGGCACGCAGAGGATGTCAGAGCGGGCGGCCTACCGCTCCCGCTGCGGCTCGCCCGCGACCGTCTTGGCGGCCTCGACTTCGAGCATCAGCTTGCCGCCTTCTTCGACGAGCTTCGGCTGGTAGACGTGCGCCTTGCGCTTGTAGCTCAGGTAGGCGATGCACCCGTTCGCGGCCGCCATCTTCTCGAGCATGATCTCTGAGCCTGGCACCAGCAGCTGGCCGAGGGTCAGGCCCACGGTGTTTTCCTGGCCCACTTCATCGCCCAGGGCGGTGGTGTCACGCTCCGCAATGACTTTGCTGGCGCAGACCCAGCGGCCCCAGACACCTTTGCTTTCCAGCAGCGTGGGCTGCTGGTTCACGGGCACGGTGGCGGCAAAGTACCGGGTGTTGAAGCGGCGGTGGGCGAAGTCGGGGCTGAGCCAGTTGACCAGCGGTTTCAGCAGGTCGGTACGGATGGAAAGCCCGCGCTTGGCCAGGACGTCGATGAAGGATTTTTCCTGCTCGGCAACGGCAATCCGGGCCCGCATCCATTCCGGCGTGGAAGTGGCCTCCACGGTGGTGGACAGGTCCGGGCCGGCCAGGAGTACACCGGTTTCTTCGAAGAGTTCTCGGATGGCGCCCACCACGTGGCGGCGCGCCAGCCCGACGTCGTCCGTTCCCATTTGTTCCGCCCAATGCTGCGGTGAGGGGCCCAACCAGCTGACGGCGTCGTCGTCGGAAGCCTCAAGGGAACCGCCGGGAAAGGCGAGGACTCCGAGCGGCGAGGACCCTGGGCGGTAGCCCAGCCAGGTTTCCAGCCCTGAGGGTGCGTCGCGGAGCAGGACGACGGAGGATGCGAGGCGGGCGGCACGTGGTGTCCGCTCGCCGTGTTCGAGCCAGCTTTGTGCTGCCCCCTCAAGATCGGGAGGCAGCACAAACAGGCGACGGGCTAACTGGGGCAAGGGAAGTGACCGGCCTTAGCTAAATTCGGCGATCAGTTCGACTTCGACCGGCGAGTCCAACGGCAGGACCGACACGCCGACGGCGGACCGGGCGTGCTGACCCGCATCGCCGAGGACCTTGCCCAGGAGTTCCGATGCGCCGTTGATGACACCCGGCTGGCCCGTGAAGGACGGATCCGAGGAGACGAAGCCCACCACCTTCACGATCCTGGTAATACGGTCCAGGTCACCGATTACGCTTTTCACCGCCGCGAGGGCGTTGACTGCACAGACTGCAGCGAACCGCTTGGCGTCTTCGGGAGAGACCGTCGGTTCGTCGGCGAAGCCTTCGGTGCCCGTGGACACCTTGCCGGTAGCTTCGAGTTTGCCGTTAATAAAGGGCAGCTGGCCGGAGGTGTAAACGTGGTTGCCGGAGATGACTGCCGGGACGTAGGCGGCCACCGGGGCCGCGACTTCCGGAAGGGTCAGTCCCAGCTCTGCCAGCCGCTGTTCCACGGCCGATACCGGTGCTCCGTTTTCCGCGCCGGAGGCCGAACTTTCCGCGCGGGCCGGGGATTCCGGCGCCGTGCCTGCGGGGCTTGTCATAACTACTGCTTCTCCCTCTTAAGGTAGGCAACGAGGCCGTTGCCGTCAGGACCGGTGACGACCTGGACGAGCTCCCAGCCGTCCTCGCCCCACTGGTCCAGAATCTGCTTCGTGGCGTGAATAATGAGCGGAATCGTGGCGTACTCCCATTTGGTCATGAGCTAAAGACTAGTCCTTGCCGGTAAAGTGGAAAACATGGCGACTGGTAAGAACCCTTTATTCGACACGGCCACCACCCTCGGAAAGATCCTTGCTTTCCTTGGCGTGAGCGCTATTTGTGGTGTCCTGGTAGCGGGCCTGCTGGTCCCGGCGGCCGCTGTTTCCGGCAGCACAGCCAGCGGTTCCATCGAATTCTTCGACACCCTCCCGGCGGAGCTGCAGGTGGACCCGCCCAGCCAGTCCACCAAAATCCTCGCTTCCGACGGAAGCCTGATCGCCAACCTCTACGCCGAAAACCGGACGCGCGTTGCACTGGACCAGATGTCGCCATTCATCAAGGACGCAGTGATCGCCATCGAGGACAGCCGCTTCTATGAGCACGGCGGCGTGGACACCACCGGCATCATGCGTGCACTGGTCAGCACCGCCCGCGGCAACAAGCAGGGCGCGTCCACCATCACGCAGCAGTACGTGAACAATGTCATCAACGCCTCACTTGAGGCCGAAGGCAACACCGAGGACATCAAGCTCAACGGCGTGAACAAGGGCGTTGGCGACAAGCTCCGCGAGATGAAACTGGCCATCGCCCTGGAGAAGAAATTCACCAAGGAGCAGATCCTCGAGGGCTACCTCAACATCGTGTTCTTCAACCGGGACGCCTACGGCATTGAAGCCGCGTCCAAGTTCTTCTTCAGCACCACGGCGAAGGACCTCACGCTCCCGCAGGCCGCGCTGCTGGCGGGCCTCGTCAACAGCCCGTCGTTCTTTGACCCCATCAACAACCCTGACAACGCGAAGAACCGCCGCGACCAGGTGCTCAAGGCCATGTACACCCAGAAAAAGATCACCCAGCCTGACTATGAGGCTGCGGTGGCCACCCCGGTGGAAACCAAGGTCACTCCTGCCCGCCAGGGTTGTGCCTATGCTTCCACCGCACCGTATTTCTGTGATTACGTCCTGCACCTGCTTCTGAATGACCCCAAGTACGGCGCCGATGACACGGAACGTGAGCGGAAGATCTTCCGCGGCGGGCTGACCATCACCACCACTCTTGACACCAAGGCGCAGAACGCGGCGCAGGCCCAGGTGGACGCCTCTGCCGGTGCCAACCCGGACAAGTGGGGCGCAGCGGTGGTCTCAGTCCAGCCGAACACCGGCAAGATCACCAATATGGCTCAAAACACTGTCTGGCTGCCTAATGACGGTAAGTTTGACACCAACATCAACTTCAACGTCGACAAGCTCGACGCCAACGGCGGCGACCTCAACGGCCTCGGCGGCGCACAGCCCGGGTCAACCATGAAGCCATTTACCTTCGCCGAATGGCTCAACGAGGGTAACTCGATGAGCACCGTTCTGAACGGCGCGGTTCGTCGCTATCCGCAAAACTTCCCGTGGAAGAACACCTGCGAGACTCCGACCGTTGGCTGGTATGACAGCACCAACGGCGACTCCAAGGACCTGCAGAACGCCGAGGAAGGCTACTACCGCTCGATGACGGTCCTGGACGGGCTGGCCAACTCCATCAACACCATGACCTTTGCCACTGCCGCCAAGGTTGACCTCTGTGGAATCCAGAAGATCGTGGACGCTGTCGGCCTCCACGAGGGCCTTCCGCAGCGGGATTCCGAGGGGAAGATCACCAACACGCAACCGCCCATCACCATGACGACGCTGGGTAACCTCCTTGGTTCCAGGCAAACGTCGCCGCTGTCGATGGCGAGCGCCTTCGCCACCTTCGCGAACGACGGTAAGTACTGCTCTCCGATCGCCATCACTTCTGTGACGGACCCTACCGGCGCCCAGCTTCCGGCCCAGTCCACGAGCTGCCGGGACGCGCTCAAACCGGAAGTAGCCCGCGGCGTGAACTACGCCCTGCAGGAAGTCCTCAACCGAGGCTCCGGCTCGCTGATCCAGCCCCGGATTTCCACGAGGACCAGTTTCCCCATCGCAGCCAAGACCGGTACCTCCAACAACAACGGCTCCACCTGGGTGGTGGGCCACACCACCGGCCTGGCCACCGCGGCGTGGTTCGGTGACGCGCTCGGAACCCAGCAGCGCGCCGGCCAGAACGTGACCGTCAACGGCAAGTTCTACACGGGCATCGACGGCTACATGATCGCCGGACCTATGTTCTCCAATTTCATGTCCCAGATAGCGCCCGCCTACGGCACCAACCCGTTCACGGCACCACCGTCCAACATGGTCAACGGGACCCCCACGCGGACCACCACCCCGACGACGCAAAGCACGGCACCGGCACCCGCGCCGGCCACGCAGGCTCCGTCGCCGGAGCCCAGCAAGGACAACGGCAAGGGCAACGGGTAGCGCACCGATGGGGGACAAAACAACGCTGGCAGGCCGCGCCCGGAGCATCGGGCGCGGCTTTGCCGTAACCGCAGCGGCCGGCGCGGCAGCCGGCATGGCCGCGACAGGGTACGGGCTGTGGGAAAAGAACCAGTTCGTCCTGCGCGAAGAGACCCTGCCCATCCTGCCGGCCGGTTTCGGTCCTTTCCGGATCCTCCACCTGAGTGACATCCACTTCGTCCCGGGCCAGAACCGGAAGGCCCAGTGGCTGTCGTCGCTCGCGGAGCTGGAACCGGACCTGGTGGTGAACACGGGCGACAACCTCAGCCACGCCAAGGCGATCGACCCCCTCCTGAAGGCGCTGGCGCCCCTCCTGGAATTCCCCGGCGTCTTTGTGCCCGGGTCCAACGACTACTTCGCGCCCACGATCAAGAATCCCGCCTCCTACTTCCTGGGTCCTTCGAAAGCCCAGAAGAAGCCCGTGGAACTCGACTGGCCCCGGCTGCGCTCCTACTTCGGCATGTCCGGCTGGGTGGACCTGACCAACCGCCACCAGTCCCTGGTGCTGAACGGCCTGCGTTTTGATTTCTCCGGCGTCGACGATCCGCACCTGGGCCTGGAGAGGTACGCCGGCTGGCCCCGCGGAACCAGAGGCCAGGACAGGACCCCGCACCTCCGCGTGGCCGTCATCCACGCCCCTTACCAGCGGGTGCTGGACCACTTCACCGATGACGGCGCCGACCTCCTGCTGGCCGGCCACACGCACGGCGGCCAGATCTGCCTGCCGGGGTACGGCGCACTGGTGGCCAACTGCGACCTCCCCACCTGGCGTGCCAAGGGACTCAACAACTGGGAAAGCAACGGCAGCACGACGCCGGTCAACGTCTCCGGCGGGATCGGCACCTCGCGCTTCGCACCGGTCCGCATCGCCTGCCGGCCCGAGGCCGTGCTGCTGACGCTGACGGAACGCTGAGCCCGGTTTCGAGGGGCTCAACCTCCGCCTGCAGTATTGCGGTACGCAATGACTGGGGAAGATTCCCGCGCGGTGCCGAATCCTGTGAACCGTGTCACTCGATGGCATAGGGTAGTTGCTAAAGGAAACTACATTCGCAGTTGAGCTTTAAGAAGCGGGCATGGCCAAGCAGACTCCATTCTTCACGTCAATCAGCCGACTCTATCCCCATGTGAAGCCGATCATCCCCCGGCTTGTGATGGGACTTTTGTGCGCACTCCTCGCCAGTATCGTGGCGCTGGCCATCCCCCAGGTCCTGCGGGTCCTCATCAATGACTCGCTCCGGCCGGGCGGCGCAACCGACGCTGTCTGGGTGGCCTCCCTGATCATCCTGGGCCTGGGCATCGCCGAAGCCGGGCTGGTTGCCCTCCGCCGCCAGTTCGTCATCAACCCCGCAACCACCGTGGAAACCCGGATGAGGGTGTCCCTCTACGGGCATCTGCAGGACCTGACGGTCTCCTTCCACGACCGCTGGGGTTCCGGGCAGCTGCTCTCCCGGGCCATGACGGACTTGAACTTCCTGCGCCGCTGGATGGCGTTCGGCGCCATCATGCTGGTGGTGACCAGCCTGACGGTGGTGATCGGCGTCGTCGTGATGTTTGCCATGAGCTGGCAGCTGGCACTGATTTTCCTGGCCGCGGCGGTGCCCATCATGATCTACGGCTTCCGGTTCAGGACCCGCTTCAGCAAGGTGGCCCGGCGCAGCCAGGACCAGGCCGGCGACCTCGCCACCACGGTTGAGGAGTCGGTGCACGGCATCCGTGTGCTCAAAGCGTTCGGCCGCAGCCGCGAAGCCCTGGAGAACTTCAACGAACAGGCCGAGGAACTCCGGCAGACCGAAATCGCCAAGGCGAAACACCAGGCCACCTTCAGCATGGTGGTCACCCTCCTCCCCGAGCTCGCCCTCGGCGCCGGCCTGGTGGTGGGCATCATGCTGGCCGCGGACGGCCGGCTCAGCATCGGTTCGCTGGTGGCGTTCTTCGCCACCGCGGCCGTGGTGGCCGCGCCCGTGGAATTCAGCGGCATGCTCTTGGCCATGGCGCTGACGGCCAAGACGGCCATCGACCGGCATTTCGAGGTCATGGACGCCGCCAACACCATCACCAGCCCGGAGCATCCCCGCGAACCCGGGCAGCTCAAGGGCGCGCTCAGCTTCAACGCGGCGACGTTCGCCTTCGAAGACGCCCCGGACAAGCCGATCCTCAAGGACGTCAGCCTGGACATCCGCCCCGGCGAGACCATGGCCCTGGTGGGCATCACCGGCAGCGGCAAGAGCGCGCTGCTGCAACTGGTCCCCCGCCTCTACGACGTCACGGCCGGCTCCATCACCATCGACGGCGTGGACCTGCGCGAGTTCTCCGTGGAACAACTGCGCACCGTGGTGGGCGTGGCCTTCGAAGACACCACCCTGTTCTCCAATTCCGTCCGGGACAATGTGCTGCTCGGGGCCAAGGAGCGGAGCCAGGAAACGCTGGAGGAAGCCCTGGACGTTGCCCAGGCCCACTTCGCCTACTCCCTACCGGAGGGCCTGGACACGCTCATCGGCGAGGAGGGCCTCAGCCTGTCCGGCGGGCAGCGGCAGCGCATCGCCCTGGCCCGTGCCATCGCCGCGAAGCCCAAGGTGCTGGTCCTGGACGATCCCCTGTCCGCCCTGGACGTCAACACCGAAGAACTAGTCGAAGCCCGGCTGCGCGAGGTGCTCGCCGACACCACCACCCTGATCGTCGCCCACCGGCCCTCCACCGTCGCACTGGCGGACCGGGTGGCGCTGCTCGAGGACGGCCGGATCGCCGCCGTCGGGACCCACGCCGAACTGCTGGCGCACAACGAGCACTACCGCTACGTGATCGCCAGCCTCGAAACGGAACCGCGGGACCTGGATTCCGAACTGTCCGAACTGTCCGAACTAACGGACGAGTCCGAGGAGATCTCCCGATGACCACCGCTACTTTCGGCACCGCCAACGAGGACAACGCCCACCTGAGCAAAAGCGAGAGCAAGGCCGTACGACGGCGGTCGCTCGCCTTGCTGGGGTCCCTGATCCGTCCCGTCCGGCTGAGGTTCTGGCTCACCATCACCATGGTGGTACTCTCCCAGGCCGCCCGGGTGGCCGGACCGGCGCTCATCGCCTTCGGGATCGACCATGCCATGCCGGCACTCCAGGACGGGGACAACATGCCGCTGGTGCTCACCGGCGTCGCATATCTTGCCGCTGCGGTTGCGACGGCCGGCCTCACGGCGCTGTACGTGACCTCGACGGCGAAGCTGAGCCAGGCGATGCTGCTGGACCTGCGGGTCCGGGTGTTCCGGCATACGCAGCGGCTCAGCCTCGAGTTCCACGAGAAGTACACCTCCGGGCGCATCATCGCCCGCCAGACCTCCGACCTTGAGGCACTGCGTGAACTCCTGGACTCCGGCGTCAGCTCGCTGGCCTCGGGGATGCTCTTTATGGTGTTCACCGCCATCACGGTGTTCGCCCTGGATTGGCGCAGCGGCCTCATCGTGCTGGCAGCAGGCGTGCCCATGTACTTCCTGGCCCGCTGGTACCAGAAGCACTCCCAGATCGCGTTCCGCGAATCCCGGGTAGTGTCCGCCCGGCTGATCGTGCACTTCGTGGAAACGATGACGGGCATCCGGGCCGTGAAGGCCTTCCGCAAGGAGCGCGAGAACGCTGAGCGCTACGGCGAACTGTCCGAGGACTACCGCAAGGTGACCGTACGCTCGATCAACCTCAACGGCGTCTTCCAGCCGGGGCTGGTGCTGATCGGCAACGTCTGCGTCGCCGTGGTGCTGCTGTTCGGAGGCTTCCGTGTGCTGGGCGGGGACCTCGCTGTGGGCGTGCTGCTGGCCTTGATCCTGTCCACCAAACGGTTCTTCCAGCCGGTGGACCAGATGGCCATGTTCTATAACTCCTTCCAGAGCGCCCAGGCGGCCCTGGAGAAGGTCTCGGGGCTGCTGGAGGAGGTTCCCACCGTGCGGCCGCCGAAGAACCCCGTAGCGCTCCCAGACGCCCGCGGCACCATCGACTTCAACGGCGTGGAGTTCCGGTACGGCGACGGCCCCGTGATCATCCCCCGGCTGGACCTGCACATTCCGGCCGGGCAGATCGTGGCCCTGGTGGGCCAGACCGGCGCCGGCAAGTCCACGCTGGCGAAACTGATCGCCCGCTTCTACGACGTGACCGAGGGGTCGGTGACACTGGACGGGGTGGACCTGAGGAACCTCACCACGCCGGACTTGCGGCGGAACGTGGTGATGGTGACGCAGGAGGCCTTCCTGTTCAGCGGCTCCGTGGCGGACAACATTGCGCTGGGCCGCCCCGAAGCCTCCCGCGAGGAGATCGAAGAGGCTGCCCGGGCAGTTGGCGCGCACGACTTCATCATGGAACTGCCCCAGGGGTTCGACACCGACGTCAACAAGCGCGGCGGGCGCGTCTCAGCCGGCCAGCGCCAGCTCATCAGTTTCGCCCGGGCGTTCCTGGCCCGCCCGGCGGTACTCATCCTCGACGAAGCCACCTCCTCCCTGGACATCCCGTCGGAGCGTCTGGTGCAGAGCGGGCTCGCCGGCCTGCTGGCGGGCGTGGCAGGGCACGACGCCGGCCGCACGGCCCTGATCATCGCCCACCGGCTCTCCACAGTGGAGACCGCCGACCGCGTCCTGGTGGTCCACGACGGACGCGTCGTGGAGGACGGTACGCCGGAGGAACTGATCGGCGGCGGCGGGCGATTCGCGGAGCTGCACGGGGCGTGGAAGGACTCGCTGGTGTAGCTCCCGCGGGGCTTCCGGGCGCCGATTTCACATGGCGGCCGGAATCGGATACTCTTGTGAAGTTGCTTTTGAAGCAACGGATCGGGATGTGGCGCAGCTTGGTAGCGCGCGTCGTTCGGGACGACGAGGTCGCAGGTTCAAATCCTGTCATCCCGACCAAAAGCAAGAGGGTCTTCCATTCGGAAGGCCCTCTTTGCGTTGCACCTGAGGCCGCATTGCTCCAGCGGTGCTGCTTGCGGCGCTGCCGCCCGTGGTCCGAGAGGCCCTCCAACGTGGAACGCTGGCTGGCCTGGCCGTCGCCCAGCAGGGGAACCCGTGGCTGGTTGGAGCCGTCGTCCTCCCGGCAATCTCCCCGCGTTTCATAGGTCTGGACCTGGTTCACGTACCGGTGCCTAAGCCGGAGCCCATAGGCAAAGAGCACCAGCGCCTCCAGCAGCAACGCAATGCCCGCCATCCCCCACACCAGGGTTCCGGCGTCGGCCGTTCCGCCCACCACGGCGATTATCGCCGACCCCGCCACGGCGGCCACGATCAGCGAGCTCCCGGCGACGGTCCACGCGGCATAGGCCCGCTTCAAGTCATTCGATCCCCTGCGCGTCATGACCCTCCCCCGCATCGTTTGGCCAAAAAAAATAGCTCCGGGACATGGTTCGCGCATGTCCCGGAGCTTGTGTTCCATTGCGGGAAGTACATCAACCGCCTACATCGGGTCCGGCCAGTTACCGATGTATGCCGGGAAAGACATGGGGTCCGGCCAGTTACCGATGGCCTGGGCAAACTGCATGGGATCGGGCCAGTTACCGATAGCGATGGTGCTTCCCAGCTGATCCGCCCAATTGCCGGTAGGACCTGCAGACAACACTGCGGGGGCTGCGGCTGAAAATGCCAGTGCGCCAGCCAGTGCGGCGGCGGCTGCAATCTTCTTCAACATTAGGTTTCCTCAATACGAGTCGGATTCGTTACAAAGTCAGCACTGCCCTTGTTGACATACATTGTAAAATGTTTTCCACAGAGACTGTCAAGCATTTGGTATAAAGACTGTCCGGAATAAGGAGGAAACCCGTGGGGAACGGATTCGGGGAGAAGCTCCGCGCCGAACGACTCGAACGTGGGTTGACGCAAGCAGAACTGGGAAAGGACCTCTATTCTCCCAGCTACATCTCCCTCTTGGAAACAGGCCGGCGTGAACCAACCGCCGATGTTATAGAAGAGTTAGCCCGCCGGCTGGAGCTGGCCCCCAAAGCGTTGGAAGCCTGGAGCCAGCCTATCTCGGTCAGCGACGCCGAGTATGTCCTGGCCGGGCTCTACGCCCGGCAGGCCTGGGACCTCCGAGACTACCCGCTCGCAGCGGCCCACGCCGCCACTGCCGCCCAGATCGCCCTCGAAGGCAAGAACACCAGCGCATGGTGGAACATGACCTACATGCAGGCGGAATGCCTGATGAAACAGGGCCAGCTGCAGGAGTGCCAGAACATCATGCAGCACCTCCTGGAACACCCCATGGCCACCGAGTCCGCCGGACTCGGGGTGCGCGCCCGGCAGATGCTGGCCGCAGTGTGCCACGGGCAGGGACAGCTGGCCACCGCCGTCGAGCATGCCCAGAAGGCCGTGGAACTGTGCTCGCAGCTGCCCAAGGGCTCCACGCTGATCATCGGCGCCTTGCGCGCGCTGATCGGCGCCCTGGCCGAGAGCGGCCGGCTGGACGAAGCCTGGACCTACTGCCAGGCCATGAACGACCAGATGGACGACCAATCCATTTCCCAGCTCGCAGGCGAGGTGGCGTGGGTGATCGGCAACGTGGCGTTTATGCGGCACGACTACCCCGAGGGCATCAAGTACCACGAGCGGGCCGCCAAGCTGCTCTCCCCGGCCAACGACATCGAACTGTGGGCCCGTTTCAACAAGGCCTCCGCGGCCGTCCGGCTCTCCTCCGGCATTGTGGAACCGGAAACCCTCTCCGCGATCGAGCGCGCCGAACTGGCGTTGTCGATCGTGGGCGGCAACAAGACGGACCAGCTCGAAGTGGCGTTCATCCGCGCGCGCTGGCTGTACCTCACGGGTGACATCCCGGCCGCCGTGGAGAAGCTGCGCGAGATCCACGCCGAGCGGAAGGCCCTGGCCCGTCACACCGCCGGCGAAGTGTCACTCCTGCTGGGGAAGTCGCTCAAGGCCGCCGGGGAATCGGATGAAGCCCTGGTGCTCCTCGAGGAAGCGCAGCAGGAATTCAGTGCCGCCGGCGCGTCCGACCGTGTCCAGCAGGCCATGGACGCCGTGCTGGAAATCAAACTCGCCCAGCGGCGCGCTGCCGCGGCCAAGGCCGCGGCAGAAGCCAGCTAGGCGAACGTCCGTCCGGTGAGCTTTTCGTACGCTTCAACGTAGCGGCCGCGCGTACGGCTCACCACGTCCGCCGGCAGTGCCGGCGGCGGGACGTCCGAAGCCCGGTCCCAGCCGGACTCGGAGGACGTCAGCCAGTCACGGACGTACTGCTTGTCATAGGACGGCTGGGCTTTGCCCGGCTCATAGGTGGCCGCGTCCCAGAACCGTGAAGAGTCCGGGGTGAGGACCTCATCGCCCAGGGTGATGACGCCCGTGGCCACGTCGAAGCCGAACTCCACCTTCGTGTCGGCAAGGATGATGCCGCGCTTCCGGGCGATTTCCTCGGCTTTGGTGTAGATCTCCAGGGTCAGTTCACGGAGGCGCGCGGCGACGTCTTCGCCCACCAGGCCCACCACGGCGTCATACGTGATGTTTTCGTCGTGCTCCCCCACCTCTGCCTTGGCTGACGGCGTGAAGATGGCTTCGTCAAGGCGGGAACCGTCCACCAGGCCCTCCGGCAGCGGAATGCTGCAGACGGTGCGGGACTGCCGGTATTCCAGCAGCCCGGAGCCGGTGAGGTAGCCGCGGGCGATGCATTCCACCGGGAACATGTCCAGCTTCTTGCAGATCATGGCGCGGCCCTCGACTGCTGCCGGGACGCCGTCCTCCACGGTGGAGGCCAGGACGTGGTGTTCCACGTCCAGCTGGTCGAACCACCACAGGCTCAGCTGGGTGAGGATCCGGCCCTTGTCCGGGATTTCGCTCGAGAGCACGTGGTCGTAGGCGCTGATGCGGTCGCTGGCCACCACGAGGACGCATTCCTGGCCGAACTGCGCCACGAGGGAATCGTCAGCGGGAACGTAGAGGTCCCGGACCTTCCCGGAGTAGACATGCCGCCAGCCCGGGAGGTCCAGTGTTTCGGTGTCCAGGCCGGCTTTGGGGGCCGCCTCGAGGGGGAAATTCTCAGTCATGCTATGCCTTCGCCTTCGTCACGGGCAGCGTTCCGGTGGCAGTGGATACCACCTTGATCTCGCCGCGCGCCGCCTTGCGCCCGATATCGGTGCGGAATTGTGCGCCTTCAAGCTGGATCAGCTCCACGCCGTCGTATGCCCGTTCGCGGGCCTCCACGAGGTCGGTTCCCAGCGCCACCACGGCAAGGACGCGGCCGCCGGCGGAGACCACCTTGCCTTCCTCGTCCAGCTTGGTGCCTGCGTGGATGACGTGCACGCCTTCCAGTTCGTCCGCCTTCTTAAGTCCGCGGATGCGGTCCCCGGTCCGCGGGGTGTCCGGGTAGTTCTCGGAGGCGACGACGACGGCGACAGCGGTGTCCTTGGACCAGCGCAGCTCTTCCGCCTTGTCCAGTTCGCCCTTGGCCGCTGCCAGGAGCAGCGACCCCAGCGGGGTCTTGAGCCGGGCCAGGACGGCCTGCGTTTCGGGATCGCCGAAGCGGACGTTGAACTCGATGACGCGTGTGCCGCGCGAGGTCAGCGCAAGGCCCACGAACAGCACGCCGACGAACGGGGTGCCGCGGTGCGCCATCTCGTTGACCGTGGGCTGGGCCACGCGGTCGATGACTTCCTGGACCAGGCCTTCCGGGGCCCACTCCAGCGGGGTGTAGGCGCCCATGCCGCCGGTGTTCGGGCCTTCGTCGTTGTCGAAGATGCGCTTGAAGTCCTGCGCCGGGGAGAGTGCCACGGTGTTGCGGCCGTCGCACAGCACGAACACGGAAACTTCGGGGCCGTCCAGGAATTCTTCAATCACCACGGAACCGCCCGCGTCGAAGCAGGTCTGGGCGTGGGCCAGGGCTTCGTCCCGGTTGTTGGTGACCACCACTCCCTTGCCGGCGGCCAGGCCGTCGTCCTTGACCACGTAGGGGGCGCCGAAGGTGTCCAGGGCGTCCGCGGCTTCCTCAGCGGTGCTCGCAACCCGCGCCATGGCGGTGGGCACTCCGGCCTCGGCCATGACCTGCTTGGCGAAGGCCTTGGATGCCTCCAGCTGGGCGGCCGCCTTGCTGGGTCCGAAGACCGGGATCCCTGCTGCGCGGACGGCGTCGGAAACGCCGGCGGCCAGGGGCGCCTCGGGACCGACCACCACGAGGTCCACCGTCAGCTTCGTGGCCAGGGCGGCAACAGCGTCCGGGTCGTTGGCGTCGATGGCATGCGTGGGGACAAGTTTGCCGATGCCGGCGTTGCCGGGAGCCGCGTGGACTTCCGAAACGTTGGGGTCTGCAAGCAGGGAGCGGACAATGGCGTGTTCGCGGCCACCGGGGCCAATGACGAGTACCTTCACAGTCTCCAAGGGTACTTTGTGCACCCGGTCCGCTCCTAAGCCGTGACCCGCCCCGGTCAATCCTTAACGCCGGCCGCTACGAACCTCCGGCATGAAGAAGCTCACGAACTGGCTCAAGGGCCCCACCGCGCTGGCTGCGCTGGCAGGCGTGGCCGCGGCCGCCGTCGTACTTTCCGTTGCGGAACTGATCGGTGCGTTCTTCACGGCGCGGGCAACGCCGATCATTGCCCTCGGCTCCACTTTCATTGACTTCACGCCGCCGTGGCTGAAGGACTTTGCCATCGCCACGTTCGGCACTAACGACAAGGCGGCACTGTTCGCCGGCATGGGGCTGACCATTTTCCTGCTGGCCTGCGTGCTGGGCGTGGTGGCCTACCGGAAGTGGGCGCTGGGCGTAGCCGGTGTCCTGCTGATGGGCGCCGTCATCGTCGCCAGTGTGGTCACCCGCGCGAGCGTGGAGCCGCTGGACGCCATCCCCTCGCTGATCGGCACCGCCGCCGGCCTGGTGGTGCTGCGCCTCCTGATGACGCGGCTGTGGCGGATGCGCCAGTGGCCCGGCGAGGCCGCCGATGTGGCAGCCAAGGGCACCGAACGCCCGGCCACAACGCGCCGCGCCTTCTTCGCCGCATCCGGGATCACTGCCGCGGCGGCCGCCCTCGCGGCCACCGGCGGCCGGCTGCTCAGCGCGGCACGCAGCAACATCGCCCAGGCCCGTGAATCCCTGCAGCTCCCGTCGCCGGCCAAGGCAGCCCCCGCCGTCCCGGCCGGAGTGCAGTCAGCCGCCCCGGGCGTCACCCCGTGGGTCACACCCAACAATGAGTTCTACCGGATCGACACCGCCCTGAGCGTGCCGGAGATCAACGCCCAGGACTGGGAGCTCCGGGTGCACGGCCTGGTGGAGCAGGAGGTCACGCTCACCTTCCAGGACCTGCTCGACGCCGAGCTGATCGAATCGCACGTGACGCTCACCTGTGTGTCCAATCCCGTCGGCGGAAACCTCGCCGGCAACGCCAAGTGGCTGGGCTTCCCCCTCCGCGAGGTCCTCAAAATGGCCCGCCCCACGGAGGGCGCCGACATGGTGCTGTCCACCTCCGAGGACGGCTTCAGCGCCTCGACGCCGCTCGAAGTGCTGCAGGACGACCGGGACGCCATGCTGGCGGTCGGCATGAACGGCGAGCCCCTGCCGCTCGAACACGGCTATCCCGTGCGCATGGTGGTCCCCGGCCTGTACGGCTTCGTTTCCGCCACCAAGTGGGTGGTGGACCTCGAAGTCACCCGCTTCGCGGACAGCAAGGCGTACTGGACTGACCGGGGCTGGTCCGAGCGCGGCCCTATCAAGACCATGGCCCGGGTGGAGGTGCCCAAGTCCTTCGCCCAGGTGGCGGCCGGCAAGGTGGCAATCGGCGGCACCGCCTGGGCGCAGACCCGTGGCATCACCAAGGTGGAAGTGCAGATCGACGACGGGCCCTGGACCGAGGCCGTGCTGTCCACGGAAGCGTCCGTGGTGACGTGGCGCCAGTGGTCCTTTGAGTGGGATGCCACCCCGGGACCGCACTACATCAAGGCCCGCGCCACCGACGGCACCGGCGAGGTCCAGACGGACAAGCGCGCCGATCCCGTGCCCGACGGTGCGTCCGGCTGGCAGTCGGTCATGGTGACGGTGCAATAGCCGGCCGTGGCCCCGTTGGCGGCCCGGGCAACAGCCGGGCCGCCGCCCGGATTTCCCGGGTTTCCAGCACCGGCACCATAGACTTTAGCCATGCCAGAAAATCCGCATGCCACATTCACAGTGGAGTCCGCCGTCGAACTGGCAGTCGTGGAACGGAGCGGTTTCGTTGAATCGCGGCACATCGGCTCAGCCGTGGTTCTTGCCGCCGACGGAACGGTCGTCACGCAGCTCGGCGACATCACCACCCCCATCTATGCCCGCTCGGCGCTGAAGCCGCTCCAGGCCCTCGCGGCCATGCAGGCCGGCGTCCCCCTGCGCGGCGCCCAGGTGGCCCTGGCCTGCGCCAGCCACACCGGGTCGCTGGACCACATGGATGTGGTGGAGGGGATGCTCAAGGCCGCCGGCGTCAAGGAAGACCAACTGCAGTGCCCCACCGCCTGGCCGCAGGACGAGAACGCCCGCCACTGGCTGATCCGGTCCGAGCAGGGCCGGTCCAAGCTCGCGTTCAACTGCTCGGGAAAACATGCGGCGTTCCTGTGGGCCTGCACGGAGAACGGCTGGGACACCCACAGCTACCTTGAGCCCAACCATCCGCTGCAGCAGCGCGTCCGCTCCGCGATCGAAGAGTATTCCGAGGAGCGGATCGCCCACCTGGGCATCGACGGCTGCGGCGCTCCGGTGGCAGCCATCTCGCTGACCGGACTGGCCCGGGCCTACTCGCGGCTGGCCAAGGCTCCCGGGGACAAAAACTCCAATGCCCGCGCCGCCACCATTGCCACCTCCATGCTCGACTACCCGTGGGCAGTACAGGGCAAGGGCGAGCCCAACACCATCGTGATGGACGAACTGGAGATCATCGCCAAGATCGGCGCCGAAGGTGTACTGGCCATGGCCACCACCACAGGCGTCTCCGTGGCCATCAAGGTCCTGGACGGAAACCTGCGTGCCACCACCCTGGTGGGGCTCACGCTGCTGGCAGCCTCCGGCGCCGTGGACATCCCGGGCGTCTCCAGCGTCCTGGAAAAAGTGGTGGAACCCGTGCTCGGCGGCGGCCGGCCCGTAGGCAAGATCCGGCTGGGCCACGCCGTCTCGGCCCTGTTGGACTGACATGGCCGTTTCACGACGACGCATTGAGATCGACGAAGGCCGCGCCGCGCTGGCCGCGTGGCTGGAAGCCGGCGTCCCGGCGTCCGGCGTCCCGGCGTCGGGCGTTCCGCGTGCGGTGACCGCGACGGCGGTGCGCTACACGCTCGAAGAGGTGACCGCCAGGGCGCCCGGCAATTCCGTGGAGGTCCGTGTTCCGCCGTTCGGCGTCACCCAGTGCGTGGAAGGCCCGCGGCACACACGCGGCACTCCCCCGAACGTCATCGAGTGCGACGCCGCCACCTGGCTGGCAATGGTCACCGGCCGGTTGAGCTGGGCAGACGCAGTAGCTTCGGGCAAAGTGTCCGCGTCAGGGCTCCGGGCGGACTTGTCGGAACTGCTCCCGCTCTAGCCTCCGGGAAGACGTTCAGCGGACCTCGGCCGGTAGTTCGGCGGCCGGGTGCGGGACGGTGTCCTGAAGCTTCGTGGACAGCGCAATCACCACGGCCAGCACAAACGCCAGCACCGCGATCAGCACGGACATGAATACCACGTGGCCGTAGCCCTCAATCCGCGGATCCAGGAACGGGTAGGGGTACCAGTCCGCGAAAGGGCCGCGGAGGAGGCTGTACACCAGGTACGCCAGCGGGAAGGCAAGCCAGATCAAGGACTCCTTCAGGGAGATCCGTTTCCGCGGCAGGTCCACGAGCCAGTCGATGACGATCACGGTGGGCATGGTGTAGTGCAGCACCACGTTGATCCACGGAACCGCGGTGTCCACCTCGATGTTGCTCAGCAGCAGGCTGTAGGTAATCCCGGTGATGGTCATGTACATGGTGGCGGCGCCGCGCAGGAGTTGCAGCCAGCGGGCGGTCCGTCCCTGCCAGGCGTACCAGCCGGCAATAGCGAACGTTGCCGTTGCGATGATGTTGGACTCGACCGTGAAGAAGCTGAAGAAGTTCAGCGGCCGGTAGTCGGCGATGTTCTGGACGTTGTACGTGAACTGTCCCACGAGTGCCGCCAGGCACAGCGCCGCGAAGAAGTACCGGAAAAGTGCAAGTCCCCTGTTTGCCGTCATGGGTTGATCCTAGGGCAGGCCCGCGGGCAGCCGGGGAAAAACGGGCAGCCCCGCCCCGGTGGGTTCCGGGGCGGGGCCGCTGTTCTTTTTTCAGGTGCCGCTATTCGTGGTTGATCGCGGCCGAACTGCGCTCCGGCGGAGCTGCGTGGCCGCCGGGCCGCGTCATTTGGAATCCGTGGATGTCCTTGGGATCGGGACCGCCGCGGAATTTGGGGGACGGTGCTTCGCCGCCGCTGATCCGGGCAAGCTCCTGGTCCTCGAAGTCGTCCTCGACGCCGAGCATGATGGCGGAGTCATGGTTGGTGATTTCGCCCCGGAAGGCACGGACCATAACGCTGCGGTCGAACTGGCCCTCCCATTTGGAGACCACGAACGTGGCCACGCAGTTGCCCAGCAGGTTGACCACAACACGCATGGAATCCATCAGGCGGTCCGCACCCAGGAGCAGGGCCACGCCGGCAACCGGGAAGATCCCGAGGGCGGCAGCGGTGGCGGACAGCGCGAGGAACGAGGAACCGGGCACTCCGGCCATGCCCTTGGAGGTCAGAAGCAGGACGCCCAGCGCGGCCAGCTGCTGGCCGAGGTCCAGTTGGTGGCCGAAGGCCTGCGCCAGGAAGAGCAGGGAGATCGACAGGTAGATGGCGGCGCCGTCGAGGTTGAACGAATAGCCGGTGGGAACCACCAGCCCGGTGGTGGCGCGAGAGCAGCCGGCGTTGGTCAGCTTGGTCATGATGCGCGGCATCACAGCCTCGGTGGAGGCGGTGCCGAGCGCCAGCAGGAACTCCTCGCGGGTGTACTTGAGGAAGTGCCAGAGCGGGACGCGGGCAAAGCCCCATGCCACGAGGAACAGCAGGCCAATGAAGACGATGGCCGCGCCGTAGCAGGCGGCAATGAGCAAGGCGTAGGTGCTGAGGGTGTCGAGTCCGTACTGGCCGATGATGAACGCCATGGCACCGAAGGCACCGATCGGGGCCACCTTCATGATCCAGGACATGATCTTGAAGATGAGTTCCAGGACGGTCTCCATGAGGCTGATGACCGGCATGCAGCGTTCGCGTCCGATGACGACGATGGCCGCGCCGAAGAACACCGAGAAGAACAGGACCTGCAGGAGGCTGTTGTTCGCGAAGGCGCCGATGACGCTGGTGGGAATGACGTCCAGGATGAAGGCTGCGGCGTCCTTCGGGACGGCATGGCCGGTCTTGGCGTCCAGGGCCTCCTGGGACAGTGTGCTCGGATCGATGTTCAGCCCGGCACCGGGCTGGACGATGTTGCCTACGATCAGGCCGAAGACCAGCGCGAACAGCGTGGCCGCGGTGAAGTAAAGAAGGGCTTTGACTCCGACCCTTCCGACCGCCTTGACGTCGCCTACGGCCGAAATGCCGGTGACGATCACCAGGAAGATCAGCGGCGCGATGATCATCTTGATGAGCTGGATAAATCCATCACCGAGAGGCCTCAGCTGCGAGCCGAGGTCCGGCCAGAAATGTCCGATAAGAACACCTGCCACGACGGCGATCAGAATTTGGAAGAAGAGCGACCTATACAGGGGCTTCTTCTTCGACGGCGCCGAACTCGCCTTCAGCGCCGCGGAATCTGGGATCTTCATTGATCTGTACCTATCAATCGGGAACAGCCCCGGAAATCGGGGTCTGTTTCCAAAGTAACCCCGCTCACATTATTCCGTAAGGGGAAATTGAGTTTTCACAATACGGAATTAGTTGGCACTTTGCGGGCACGAAAAAGCCACGGCTTCGGACACCCGCACCCTGGATCATGGGGTGCGGATGTCCGAAGCCGTGGCGGAAAGTAGCGGAGTCCCCGGCTGTCAGCCGCGGCCGATGAACGGCATGCCGGCGGCTGTAATCACCACCGAGCCAACACTGGCCGACGGCGGCATGCCGGCCATCAGGAGCACCGCACGTGCGGCGTCCTGCACCGGGAACGTGGGCTCCACCCTGCGGCTGCCGTCAGCCTGGAGGGCGCCGGAGTCCACGCCGATGGTGCCCATGATGTCCGTGGCCGTGTTGCCGATGTCGATCTGGCCGCACGTGATGCCGAACTCCCGGCCGTCCAGCTCGATGCTCTTGGTCAGGCCTGTCATGGCGTGCTTGGTCACCGCATAGGCCACGGTCCGGGGCCGCGGCGAATGCGCGGAAATGGACCCGTTGTTGATGATCCGGCCGCCCTGCGGCTCCTGGGCTTTCATCGCCCGCACTGCAGCGGCAGCGCACAGCATCGAACCGGTGAGGTTCACCGCCACCACCGCGTCCCAGTCGGCCACGCTGATCTCGTCCACTGACGCGGCCGGGCCGAACACACCTGCGTTGTTGAACAGGACGTCCACCCTCCCCCACTTCTGGAGGGCCGCAGCGAAAAGGCGCTCGACGTCGTCGGGCACTGTCACGTCGCACGGCACCGTCAGGGACTGGCGGTGGCCGGCCGCGGACTCCAGCAGCGGAGCCTCGCGGCGGCCTGCCAGCACCACGCGGTACCCCTCGGCCAGCATGAGCCGCGCCACCGCCCGGCCGATCCCGGAACCTGCTCCGGTCACGACGGCAACCGGCCCCGGCCGGTGGGGTGGAACGGGCCTGTGGGTTGCAGTCATTCATCGCTCCTTGGTTTGAGGGCCGGGCTTCCGAGGCCCGGCCTACCGCGCAGCAGGCACTTCCGCTGCCGTTACGGGCCAGCCTATGACCGTCTTGGGCCGCGGGGTGGCGTAGGTCCGGACTTTGGACGTGGACAACCCCAGCCGCACCAGGGACTCCGCGATGGTGACGGCCGCCGCCACGCCGTCCACCACCGGAACCCCGGCACGCTGGCGGATCTCCTCGTCCAGCCCGGCCATGCCGCCGCAGCCCAGGACAATGACCTCGGCCTTGTCATCGCGGACGGCAACCAGGGCCTGTTCGATGATCGCTTCCACGGCCCGCTCCGGCTCCTCCTCCAGCTCGAGGACAGCCATGCCGCTGGCCCGCACGGAGGCGCACCGGGCATCGAGGCCGGCCAGCTTCAGCCGGTCCTCGATCAGCGGAACCGCCCGGTCAAGGGTGGTGACCACTGAATACTTGTGCCCCAGGAACATCGCCGTGGAGGCTGCAGCCTCGGTGATGTCGACGACGGGGACGTCCAGGAGCTCTTGCAGCCCCTCCCGCCCGTGCTCGCCGTAGCCGGCCTGGATGACGGCGTCGAACGGCTCCGGGTAATTGACCACTGCGTCCATGACGGCGATCGCGGCGAGGTAGCTTTCGAAGTTTCCCTCGCAGGAGTCCGCGCCAAACCGCGGCGTGATCCCGACGATCTCCGTCCCGGGCGCCGCGACGGACCGCGCCTGGGCGGCAATGGAGTCGGTCATGGACTGCGTTGTGTTTACGTTTGCGACAAGAATGCGCATGTCTGTCTCTTCCGTTTTCCGTGCTGAACTTTTCCGTGCCGAACTTTTCCGCGCCGGGGTGTCAGTGCGTGCTCGCCACGGCGATGGACTCGCCGTCGACATCTTCCAGTTGCTGCGAGCGGTCCGCGATGAAGTAGTACACCACTGCAGCGATGCCGGCGGCAAAGAACCAGGCGAACGGCGCCGCGGCCTCCAGCGCGGGAACGAACGCGATCAGGAGCGCGACGGCGGCGGCCGGGACCAGGGCAATGATTGCCCGGGGGTTGACGCCCTTCTTGTAGTAATAGGCTCCGGCGGGGTCATCCGTATAGAGCTCGGGGACGTTGACCCGGCCGCGGCGCAGCAGCCAGTAGTCGGCCATCACAACGCCGAACAGCGGGCCGAGCAGTGCTCCGAGGCCGCCCAGGAAGTACACGATCACGAGCGGATTGTTGTACAGGTTCCACGGCAGGATGATGAGCCCGATGGAGCCGCTGACCCAGGCCGCTTTGCGGAAGTTCAGGTGCTTCGGGAACAGGTTGGTCAGGGCGTAGACGGGAGCCACGAAGTTGGCCATCAGATTCACGGCGATGGTCAGGATGAGGAGCGCGAGGCAGGCCAGGACCAGGAACAGGGTGTTGGGGATGGTCTGGACAATGTCCGACGGACTCTGGATCACCGTGCCGTTGATTTTGAACTGGCCGCCTGCCATGACCACCACGATGGCGCCGAAGAGGAGCATGTTGATGGGGATGCCCCAGAAGTTGCCACGCACCACAGCCTTCTTGGAAACGGCCGAGCGGGTGAAGTCGCAGAAGTTCAGCACAAAGGTTCCATAGATGGCCACCCAGAGGGCGCCACCGGCGAAAATGGTGCGCCACATGTCAGCGCCTTCGAGGGCGTTATCCGAAGCCCAGGCGATGGAGCCGCCGGCCTCCACGAAGATCCAGATGGCGAGGGCGGCCATGGTCACCAGGATGATGGGGCCGGCGAAGGCCTCGTACTTGCGGATCATTTCCATGCCGAAGCTGACGATGACCAGCTGGACGATCCAGAGGAAAGCGAACGCGGCCCAGCCGAGCGTCGAGAGGCCGAGGATGGAGTTGGTGTCCAGTTCGTGGAGCGAAGGGACCATGGCCACAAGCATGACGCGAAGCACTACTGACGCAAGGTACGTCTGGATGCCGAACCAGGCCACGGCCACGGCTCCGCGCAGAAGGCTGGCGATCTGGGCGCCCCGGATGCCGAAGCTGATCCGGCTCATGACGGGGAACGGGACGCCGGTCTTGACGCCCATGAAGCCGGAAAAGCTGAGGAGCGCAAACAGCAGGACCGCGCCGATACCAAGGGCGAGGAGGATCTGCCAGCCGCCGAGCCCGAGCGCGAACAGCCCGATGGCGAAACCATAGTTGCCGAGGCTGTGCACGTCGTTGGCCCAGAGGGTGAAGATGCTGTAGCTCGTCCAGCGCCGGCCCTGCCGCTTCGTCGGGGCAAGGTCGGTGTTGTAGAGGGTGGGGCTGATGGTGCGCCCGGATGCGGCGCTTGCTGATTCGCACAGGGCCTCGATGCCCTGTGCGTGATGGACCGGCTGTCCCGACGACTCTGTCGGGACAGGAGCCGTTTCGACGCCGACTGATGGGGTCGTCTGCATCTGGATCTCCAGTTCTAGGGATGGGTTGGAGGCGGAAGTCTGCGCCCCCGAAGCTTCGTTCCACATTATGGAAAATTGGTTTTGTGGAGTGGAATAACTTTATGACCTGCGTCACGCCGCGGTCAAGGAGGCCGCGCTGTCACAATCGGTCCGCAAGCATCCTTCGGGCCATCCGGGTGCGCCGCACGCCCTCCCCGCCTTGACCGCCCGCCCGCTCCTGCATAATCTCGAATGGCAAGAATGTTTTCTCACAATATGAAAACTTAGAGCCCAGACATTCAAAGATGAAAAGAGGCTGCCGTGGCTGCAGGAGAAGATACCTCCCATATCCTCAGCGGGTTGACTAACCAGCTGCCTGATCGTGATCCGGAAGAGA
>NZ_JARCCY010000025.1:0-72905 GCF_039907775.1 Arthrobacter sp. CC3 | reverse complement strand
CATCGACCTCCCGGCCAGCGCTTTCCTCAGATCCATTCTTGGGGTGTTGCGTTTCCATCATGAACTCTCCGTTGGGTCCGGAGGAACCACATCGTTAATCAAACGTGCGTTTGGTAGATCAATGTTAACCATCCAAAATTCAACCTGTCAATGGCCGCCTTCCCGATCAGATTCATGGCCGGGGTGCATTCGGCGCCCGGGCCGCGACGTTCCCCGTGCTACGGCACGATCCTTGCGGCCGTGCTGTGGAAGTACTAGCGATGGTCGGCGGCAGGTGCTGATTTGTCGAAGCCGGCGCTGGGCGCGGTGGCCGGTTCTGTTTGGCTGCACCCCGGTGCCGACACTCTTCCGCTCCTGGTATTGGGTGAGAATTTCCCTCGGGCTATTGCCTGCCAACCATTTGGTAGATATCTTTACGTAGATCTAGTTCAGATCCAGGTCGGTCGGGTGCAATGTCAGGGGCAGCCGGAGACCATCCGGCCCTGAGCCTCGGCACTGATCGAGGCAACGGATCCGGCGCCCGGCCCCTGGCCGCACTTACTCGCAGGGGTAGGGCGGACGCAGCACATCTCTGGCAGATATAGCAATCGTTGGGCCAAGCCATGCCGCTTTCTGTATGCCTTGTGCATCGGGCAGGGAACAACTCTGGCCAATCTCGTGCCTCCGTCTCGGGAGCCTTCGCGCCCGGATCACAAAGAAGTCATCTCGCGTGTATTCACCATGAATCGGTTGGATGAGGCAATCGGTTCACAGGAGAACCACCGCATCCCAGTCAACCTCTGCGCAACAGGAGCTACATGAAGCAATACAAATTAGCCACACGACAGTTTCAGGAAGTGCCATGACCAGACCGCAAGAACTCGCAGCCCCGATCATGACTCCGATCGTGAGCGGCGTACGGATCCGTCATTTGTCCAAGACCTTTGGTGCCGTCAGGGCGCTGCAACAGGTGAGTTTCGACATTGAGCCGGGTGAGATCCACGCCCTCTGCGGCGGGAACGGCTCAGGAAAATCAACTTTGATCAAGATCCTCTCCGGGATCCATCAGGCTGAACCCGGCGGGCTATTGACCGTGGATGGGAACAAGGTGGATCCCCGCCATCTCAAGCCGGAGTCGGCGCGAGTCCTGGGGATCCGGACGATCCATCAAGATCTCGGAATTTTCCCGGACCTTAATGTCGGAGAGAACATCGCAATGGGAAGTGCCTACCCAACTAGGGGCGGCCGGATCAAGTGGGGGGCGGTGCGGTCCAAAGCCCGCCACCTGATTGATCGATTCGACATCCAAGCGGCTCCTTCCACGATTCTCGGTGACGTCAGCAGGGTTACCCAGACGCAGGTCGCCATCGCGCGAGTCTTGCAAGACGACATCCAGTCAGCAAGGGGGCTCCTAATCCTGGATGAGCCGACTGCGTCCCTCCCCATCCACGAGGTCCATATGCTTCTGGAGTCGCTGCGGCGCTATGCCAAGGCGGGCCAAAGCATCCTCTACGTGAGCCATCGGCTTGACGAGGTCCTCGAGCTGGCCGACCGCGTTTCGATCCTTCGCGACGGCCAATACCGAGGAACTTGGGACGCCGCCGATTTGGATGAGCACCAGCTGACACAACTCATTGCAGGACGCACTGTCGAGCGGATCGTTCGTGACAAATCCTCGTCAAAGGCTGACGACATTGTGGCCGAATTGATTGGAGTCACCGCCGGTCCTGTGGAGGATGCAAACTTGACGGTCCGGGCGGGAGAAGTACTGGGTTTGGCAGGCCTCCAAGGCTCGGGTCGGACTGAAGTTCTTCGCGTGCTCTTCGGGGATCTTCCCGTCGAGGCAGGCAAAGTACGACTCGGTGGGAAGGAAATCCATTTAAGCCACCCAGCCGACGCAATGAACGCCGGGGTGGCACTCGTGCCGGAGGACAGGGCAAGGGACGCAGCACTGATCGGGCTGCCGATCGCCGACAATCTGGCAGTGTCGGTGATTGAGAGCTACTGGGACAGACTTCGGATCCGGACAAAAAGCATCACATCCGATTCCGTATCTCTTGGAGAGACTTTCGGGATAAAGATCAACAGCGTGCAGGACAACATCGAAACCCTCTCCGGGGGAAACCAGCAGAAGGTTGTCCTGGCCCGCTGGTTGCGGCGGAATCCACGACTACTGCTCCTCGATGAACCCACGCAAGGAGTTGATGTCGGTGCGCGGGCGGACATCTACAAGCTGATCGACGACGCCGCATGCAAAGGCGCGGCAGTAATCGTCGTCGCCTCTGATCTTGAGGAATTGGCACTAGTTTCCGACCGGGCGTTGATCCTGCGTCGGGGCCGCATATCGGCAGAAGTCGCAGGAGAGAACTTGACGGCAGCAAACCTGTCAAAACTCATTTATGGCAAGGGAGAACCAAACTGATGGCAATAGCTGGAACAATCCAAAAGAAATCGGCAACGCGATCGACACTATCAAAGTGGAGTGTCGTTCTTGAAAGTGGCGGGTTGCTCATCATATTGGCCGCTCTCATCCTGTTCTTTGGTCTCAATCCAACAAGCGGCAGTGCATTTCTGTCCGGTGCAAATATCACCAATCTGTTGGGAAACCAGTCAGTGACGGGAATTGTAGCGTTGGCGATGGTCATCCCCCTGGTGTCCGGGTACTTCGACCTTTCCGTTGCCGCGGTTGCTGGCATGGCGAACGTGACAGTAGCCGCGACGATGTCGTCGTATGGCCTTCCCATTTACGCGGCGTTGCTTATTGGTATTGCCGTGGCGCTGGTTGCGGGATGCATCAACGGATACCTCGTTGCAGGTCTGCGGCTGAACGGGTTCATCGTAACGCTGGGAACGTACACGCTTATCGGCGGATTACTGCAGTTCTACACGAATGGCCATTCCATCTACGAGAACATTCCGGTGGCGCTAGGAGAGTGGGGCATGATCAAAATCTTCGGAGTTCCTTCACCGTTCTTCCTATTGATTAGCGTCGCCATCGTCGCATGGTACATCCTCATGCACACGCCGTTCGGCCGGCGCCTCGAAGCGATCGGTTCCAACGAATCAGCGGCACGACTAGTCGGCATTCGCGTGGACCGGAGCATTTTCACCAGCTTCGTGTTGTCTTCGCTGTTGGCCGGGGTGGCTGGCGTCCTGCTTACTTCGCGGAGCGGTGGCGCCGACCCGAACGCGGCGCCTGCATACCTCTTCCCTGCGTTGACGGCAGTGTTTCTTGGTGCCACGGCCATCCGTCCAGGCCGCTACAACGTGTGGGGCACGATTATCGGTGTGTTCCTCGTGGCTATCGCCGTCAATGGACTGACTTTAATGGGTGCCGACACCTGGATCACCCCTGTTTTCAACGGCGCGGCGTTGGTGGGTGCCATCGCGGTGTCAACGCTCATCGGCCGGCATCGGGCCCGCGCCGCGGACCGTACCTCAGCCAATGATGAATACGGACGCGGGCCGTCCAGCTCGGGCGGCGAATCACCCACGTCTGGGGCCGAGCTCACCCGCAACGGAGCGCGCAGCTAGCCACTTCGTGTGTCCCGCCGGCGAGACCTGACAGCGAGACCGCGTGTCAGGACCATGTTTCTAATCCGCATCAACCCAAAGTGCTCAATAGCACTGTCCCCTGAGGAGAAACTATATGTTCAAATCGAAGAACCCAATGCGCCGCGGCACGGGCGGTCTCATCACCGTTGCCGTGACCATTGCCTTGGCCGGTTGCTCCGGCGGGGCAACCGCATCCAGCCTGGCAACAGGAAGCGGTTCCACGCCCAGTGTCCAGGCCATCCGGACCCTCGCACAGTTGCACAAGGGGACGGAGACCGCGCCTCCCGCAAAGGGCCCCGCAGCAGTCGCCGGCAAGAAAGTCTGGTTCGTATCTTGCGGCCAGTCCATTCCTGACTGCTCGGTTCCCGCTGCGGCGGCGAAGGAAGCCGCCGGAACGCTCGGATGGGACTTCAAGATCGCTGACGGCGCGCTCAATGTTGGAGGTGCCAATGCGAGTGCTTTCCGCACCGCATTGGCCTCCAACCCGGACGCCATCATTGTCCATGGCATCAGTTGCGAAGCGATTCGGCAGCCACTCCTGGAAGCCAAGGCACAAGGAGTTCCCGTCATGGGGCTCGAATCCCTGGATTGCGATGGTCAGCCGCTCTTTACAGCAGAAATGAAATATGGGGATGAATTCCCTACCGTCAAGGACTACCTGTACAGCTGGGGGGTATGGGGAGCATCCTACCTGGCCGCGGGTGGGCAGGCACCCCGAATCATCGTGGAGAAGAGCGACGAACCGCTTCTGGCTGCCATCGGAAAGGGATTCACCGATACCCTGGCTTCCTGCAGCACCTGTAAGGTCATCACCGATATTTCCTTCATCTCGTCTGACTTGGTCACCAACGGCCCCCTGTCGCAGCGACTGCGCGCCTCTCTGGCGAAGAATCCGGATCTGACCGCGGTGTTCATGCCCGTCGACGTTAACATGGCCGGTGCCGACGGCGCCCAAGACGTGAAGCGGGCCGGCCTGCCCCAGCAGATCACTATTGCCGGAGGCACAGGAAGCCCCACGACTCTGGACATGATCCGTAGCGGAGCGGTCGCTGAAGTGACGGCCCATGACATTGGATGGCTCGCCTACGGGGCCATGGACAACCTTAACAGGACCTTCGCTGGCCAATCAGCGGTAAGTCAAGGTATCGGTGTCGTTGCTGTTGACAAGACCGCAAATCTCCCAGCCGTGCCCGGGTCGAACTATACGAGCCAAGTGGGATGGAAGGCTGCCTACACGGCACTCTGGTCCGGGAAGTAGCTTCCGGCCCCTGATGAGGAGCGGCCGTATTCCGGCTGCCGACAGGGTGGTTGAGTGCTGCATCCGACGCAAGTAACTGACCGGGGGTTTGGGCCTCGTGGAGGACCCAAACCCCCGCTCAGGTCGCGTGTACGCCGGCGGGAGGGCCGGAAAAAGTCCTTGGATCTCGACGTTCGGCATTCCACCCCGGCCCGCCTCCGGCGCTATTACGAGGCGCATCCACATGTGCTCCGACGTTGGCGCCCGGAGTAATGCTGTATGGCCCGGCCGGCATGATGCGTCTTCGCGTTTTTTAGCGGACGGGCCAGATCATGTACTCGTGACGTCGTGGAGCGAGGCCGGGGAAAAGTGCCCACACGTCCCGTCGTCCCAGTACCTTGCCCTGGAATTCGGTGGGGCTGAACGCTGCACGGCCTCTTGGGCCGACCCAGATTTGGATGCAGCGGACAATTTCTCTTTGGTCATTCGCCGTAGACCGCAATCAGTCGGCCCCTCACGCCGCCCTCTTCCAGACGTCGGAGACCGTCGGGGATTTCTTCGAAAGTGATAGGAGTCACCAGCAGTTCAAGTTCCCCGGTGCCCATAAGCCTATAGACATCCTCAGCGTCAGGCATGGAGCCTCCGAGCGATCCGAAGAGCTGCACCTGCTTTGTCACCAATAGGTCCGTGGGGATCAAGGCCTCGGCGCGTCCCAGACCGACCTGGACAACGCGACCGCCTGGAGTAATCGCCCTGATGGCTCCAGCCGTGGTCGTTCCGAAGCCGGCAAAGTCGATGATGATGTCCAGCTCGAAGTCGGCGAAGTCTTCGACGTCCCGCACGCACTTCTTAATGCCCCTCTCGAGAGCGAGAGGCCAAACGTCCTCGTTGATCTCGGCGGCATACACTTCAGCCCCGAGCAGCACCGAAATTCGAGCACCCGTCAATCCAAGGCCGCCGAGTCCGATAATGCCGACCCGTGAGCCATCCTTGACCCCGCCGACGCGGAGTGCATGCCTGGAAGTCTGTCCAGCATCGGTTCCGGCAGCAGCCTGCGCATAGGAAACCCCCTCGGGAATCCGCACCAGTTGTTCAACTTTGCCGATGACCTTCTTGCCAAAGCCTCCATCGGCCACCAAGCCGGGGGCATCCAGGCCGAGCCCGGCAATGCCAACCCGATCGCCCACGGAATAGTTCGCGACTCCTGGACCAAGCGCAGTGATGATGCCGGCAACTTCATGCCCGAGGACGATAGGGGTATGGGCAAGCATCCAGTCGATCTCGCCATGCATGAAGCCGACGTCGCTGTGACACAGCCCGGCTGCCTTTACGTCGACAACCACCTGATTCTCCTCAGGCTCCGGAACCTCCCGGTCGACCAACGTGAGAGGCTCCCCTGCTCCGGTGAACAGCCATGCTTTCATTGAACGCGCTCCTTCAATTCCGAGAGGTACAGCGGAGAAGCCACCATTGGCTCCTTGCCCAACACTATCAACCAGTCGTTTGGATGGTAAGTCCTCGAGGTAGGCTTCTATGAGCTCCTAGCGCTTTCCGTCCGGCCTTCGTGCAGGCGCGCCTCGTGGCATTTGACTCCAGCCTGCGGGCTCTCATCCACTTAGCCGCAGAGTCAAGCCGGCCGTGTTTCGAACCGTAAGCACTTAACTACTGAGCAGAAGCGCCAGTCTGGATGAGCACGACCAATGCACCGAGTGGGCTCTAAAGCCGCATGGTTCATCACGGGATCGCCGAGGGCACCATGAATCGTTGGCGCCGCCAGCGGGAGTCCAGGGAGCTGAGGTCCAGATCCGAAGACCTGGAAAAGGACCGGCGGTTGAACACCGGCGATAAGCAGTTGCTCAAACGCGTCTTGAAGGAAAACGAAATCCTCAGGGCTGAGCTGGCGCGGTCTAAGGCTGCCGTGGACAATCTGGGAAGTGCTCCCGCGCTCTTGGGCGCGATCGTCAAGAGCGCGGAGGCGACGGATCCAAAAGGAGGAGTCTGGGCTCGCCGGCCGGAGTGGCTGACGCCACAACTTGGAAAGGCATCGCCCTGACTTTGACCGGAAAAATGATCTCGGCTGGGTGGTCCGCGGTGACGGCTGGGCCAAATCGTCGACGTCACCCGCAACGCTACGTAAGAGGGCCATTGGGAAACCGATCCCTGCAAAGTGGCTCATTTATACACCAGGTCGACGTCTCGGCGATCCAAATAGTGCTAACCGGACACGCGCGGAAGGGCATGCTAAATAATGCTGCAGAAAGGCCCGAAAAAGCTCACTGGATTAGGCTATGGCCCGGGAGGAGTCTGTCGCCGACGAGCTCATTATTCAGGTCATAGCGTGGCTGAGTAAGGCTTCACGTGCGACTTGTTCTCATGGCCCGCGTGGTCACTGCGTTGCAGCCGGTGCGTTCTGGTCCGTCGCCGCGGCTGTTGCCACCCAGGCGGCCGGGCCGTCCGCTTCGCCCCTGCAGCGCCCACAGTCGCAGCTGCCATTGCGGTGTCTGCGTTCAACGGCGGAACCGCGATCGGCACCTGGCTCGGCGCAGCGGCCCTGGAATCGACGCTGGGTGTCATCGGACCACTGACCGTCGCGATCACTATGGCTGCAGTCGGCCTCCTTACGATTCTGGCCATGGCTGCAACGCGAATGACCCAGCCCTCAGAACTTGACGGTTAAGCGGCCCGGCCGGCAGGTCGTCACCACAATCCAGAACATTGATCTCCGGGCGGCTGGCACCTTAGAACCGCGGGGTATCTAGACGTTCCGGACGCTCACCGTGTCCGTTTCGTCGGCACTCGCGTCGTAGCTTACGGCGAGACCCGCCTCTACCGTCTTGAGGTCGAGGTAATCCCTCCAAGCGGCGATCTTCCCGTCGCGGATCTCCATCACACCTGTCACAGGAAGATCGACGGTCGGGTGCCCATCCCGGATCAGGTAGTCAATACGCTCGGTGAACACGGTCTCACCGCGTGACGCCATGGCCAAGGTCTCGATCTTGACCGTGAACGCGCCGAAGATCTCGGTGAGATAGGCCCTGATCGCATCCGTCCCCCGACGCGGCGGAAGCGGCATGTCGATGTACGAACCGTCCGCTGCAAAATAACCCACAATTGCCTCGATGTCCCGCTCCTCCCAGTGCTCGAAAAACTCCAAGACCAGACGTTCTTCATCCGTGAATGCTTCAACGGTCATCATCGACTCCCTCGCCGTATTATCAATCAACCGGTCGGTTGACTCCGTGAAAAAGATTGTAGCGTCCTGCTGATGGCGTGCGCCAGCCTACGTTTGGACGACCGGCGCAACCATCCACCATTCTCGAAAAGACCATTCGGCGACCGTTCAGGAGTGAGACGCCGGTGCTGGTCACCGTCGGACAACTTATCCATCCTCAGCTTTGTCGGCAGAAATCCTATTAGACACGGCGGCTTGCGGGACGTGCCCGGCTGTCTCTATTAACCTGACAACGTGTCCCTTTGTTGGGCCGCCCTGGACCGGAAACGGAACCAGGTCCATCCAGGCATGGACAACAGCAGTCCCGATGAGATGCTTCAGACGGAGGAAAGAGACATCAATGCTTGAACGATCCGGAGCACACGCCTTTCGCTACAACCTTCACGATGGCTCGCCGTTGCAGATGCAGTGGCTCTTTTACGGTCAGTCCGAACTGCCCGTGGCAGTGCAGACCTGGGAGCTGCCTCCCGGAGGCTTCGAGGGTATGCATTCACATGCTGAGCCCGGCCGCCCGCTGGAGGAGATTTATGTTGTCACCGAGGGCACGGGTCAAATGACCGTCGAAGACGAAACATATTCGATAGGAGTCGGTGACGCCGTTCTCGCAAGGGTTGGCTCCCGTCATGACCTGCGCAACACTGGCAAGGGGCCGCTCAAGGTTCTGGTCGTTTGGGGCGAACCCCGGACTGTCGACTACTCCAACTTCGGATCGGCCGAGACTGCACGGTTAGCAAGAACCGAGACCCCCTAATTAGAATGCCAGCGTTCCGCTAACACGTTCGGTGGAACACTGGCTTTGGCGGCTACACCGTACGATAGCCAAAGGGCTTAGCCGGCAGCGCTTCTCCCTCAAGGATTCCGGACATCTTTCAACACCGATAATGGATGGTTCTGCCGGTCATTGGGTGTTCGGTCCCTCGCGGGAGGCATCGGTTATAGCGTGGGACGGCACGAACCCGTCCCTTGTCCCGCTGTTGCCGGCGCAAAGACAAACCGCGTTCCCTCGGCGGGGGAGCGCGGTTGGTGTTGCGGGCTGCGCAGAATGGCCAATTTTTGGGGTGTGCACATTGTGCACTCTTTGGGCTTGGGACTGGGCCGTATTGGGGTCGGATCGGTCCGGATTGCCGAGGTTTTCGGGAGTTCCCAGTGTTTGCAGGGGCTGGAGTCCGGTTCGAGTCCCACCTCGGGCACGCATAACCCCTCGTCAGAGGGGTTTTTGCTTTAATGTGTGGACATTGTGCCTCGGCTGGTCCCTCTAACAGTGGCTGCGGACTGTGCCTGGCGCCGCGGTCGCCTATGCGGATGTGTGGGTGGCGGGTTCAGAGCCCTGGCTGGTGAGCCCTCCGCCTGCTGGAATCTAAGCTATTTGGCGTCCTTTCTTGCTGCTTCCGGTGGCCCGTTGTTGGCCTTCACTCGTTCATGGTCAAGAGTTGTGGTGACGACATGACGAAGCCGAATCTTCTTGTGGATTTTCCTCGGATAGCGGCTTCTGGGATGCCGGCAGGGGGCGCTCAGCGCGTGTTTGTCCCGCCAAAGGGGGTGTGCACATTGTGCACACCTTGGTGCATGGACGGCTTTCGACCTGCATTTTGGTCCCTTCCCACTGGCTCTGACGACACCAGTTCATGCAGGCCCCTGTTGCAGGGGACATGACTTTGGGCCTTGATCGTCGTTTTCGTGGGACGTTCCTGTCAGCGGGTACCTCTCATGGCGTATCTGTGGCCGGCGCACGATCCGTCGGCAGAGTTTAGGTGTGTGGGATCCGGACTCTTCTTCCTGCGGTGGTCCTGGTTTGTAGATTCGTGAGACCTGTCCCTGCTTTGACGCGCGTCTATCGTTTTTCTCGCGTGCGTACGCTCGGTGCCGTTCCCACTCAGAAAGGCTCCCGAGCAGACTTGCGGTATACGAGGCGGGTGCGGCGCTTCTCAGGTATGGGCCGGTCACCAATGGTCGTTAGGTGACCCCGGCGAGGAGCATGCTGGCGGCGCGCGCAGCGTGGTTGGCCGTTGCGGCCACCGCATGATCCTGTCAGATTTGTGCGTTGTTGTGATACATGGAGTCACCGCAGGGTGTGAGGGTCCGGAGTGCAACTTGGGGGACCGGGAGCGGTTCAAAGTTTCGGGAGGAAATAAGCGACGGGGGAGCGCCGAACGAAACTTTGGATCGTGAGCGGCGCGTAGCGCCCTGGTTGCGTGGAGGCCCCGCCCGGCGATGATGGGGATCAGAATGACGTAACGTTGCTTCCGGTGATTCATGGGCGCGGGGGAGTGGGGCGGCATGACGCAACGCGATCCTGGGCATGCCGCACGCAATTCGGCTCTGCGTCCTGAGAGACCTGGCAGGCCGCCGCCGTTACGCGGTTGTGGTGTACCGGATGATGGGACTCGTGAGTCCGGGAACGCCGCTGGTGTCGACATCGGCGCGCTGCTGAAGGGGTTGTCGCAGATTGGCGACTACCTGACAAAAGCTAGGGACTGGAGTCAGGGATCCTCGGCAAGCGACTCAGCCACTGACGTTTTGACTCGGCAGGTCGCGGGTGAGTTTTTGTGGCTCGCTTGGAAATCCTACTACTGCGAACTTGGTGATTCCCGAGGTTCAGCCCCGGGGGCATTTGCTTGATTTGTCCGTTCGAAGCAACCGCCATGCTCCGGCGTTTGCCTGGCCGGTAACGCAAATTCATCAGTGCGCACTTCCCGTCTCGTACGGATGGAGTGGACCAGCGCAGACATGCTGGAGTTTCTATAGAAGGCGAAGCGCCTCACCACCATGTCTTTCAACTCGCGGGATGCTCGACACGTCGATAAGACACTGCTCTGTCTTGAAAGCGCAGGCCTCCGGGTGTCTTTCAGCTTTGTTTCTCACGTGGCAGATTCTCTGGTTGTCTTCAAACGGTGTTGCAAGCCATTTTGGTCGGATATGCCAACTGGCGAACAATGCCTAGGACTCGAACCATCAACTAGCAGATCGGTAGCGGCCGGGTTCCGCCAAGACGACGTGCCCACAGTTATCGACAAGCGGGACCGTGCCAGCCGACTCGGATTCGACAAGGCCCTGAAGTTCAAGCAACCACTGCGGGTCGGACTCCGAAGCCTCGACGGCGGTGCCACGAGTTACTGGCCCGGGAAGGAGCGGATACGTCCACACATACGTCGCTCCCTGACCTGACAGGCGGGCCGTCGGGGTCACGGTCCGAGGTTCTCGGCCGCCGCCCTGAGGATGAGGGCCATGGACGTTGCCCCTGCGTCCGCGTGGCCGACCGTGCGTCCGCCCAAGTAACTGGCCCTCCCCTTTCTTGCCGTCAAGTTCACGGTTGAGTCACGGCCTTCCTCGGCCGCTTTGGCTGCCAGCTGCAGTGAATCCACGAGGGATCGTCCCTCGCTCTGTGCGTTTGAGTAGGCTTCGACTGCCGGGGCCAACGAGTCGTAGAGCGTCTTATCGCCTACTTGGACCTGGCCGCGCTCCGTGATTCCACGGGCCGCAGCCTCCAACGCCTCCCCGAGGGCTGCGCGGTCCAGCTCTCTGTCCTGTCCGGCTGCCAGCGCCATGCGGAGGAAGAACGTCCCGTAGAGTGCTCCGCTGGACCCGCCGACCTGGCTCACCAGGGTCGTGCCGACTTTCTTGAGGACGGCGGCCGGCGTGTCTCCAGGTTCGGAGCCGAGCAGGGTACGGACGCCTGTGAATCCCCGGCGGAGGTTCGAGCCGTGGTCGGCATCGCCACAGGTCGAGTCCAACTCGTTGAGGAGCTCAAGGTTCTCGTCGATGACTCTTGCGCATTCCAGCACCCAGTCCACCATTTTCTTGGCGCTGACAGTCGGGCTTTCATTGATGGTCGTTTCAGTCATTTCATTCTCCCCAGCGGATTGAAGGTGTGCTCACGGGGGCATCCCAGAGTTTGGTCATTTCTTCATCAAGTTCAAGGACAGTGAGGGCGGCGCCCGCTTGGTCCAGTGATGTCAGGTAGTTTCCGATCAGCCGGCGCGCCGGCCTGAAGCTCCGTTCACGAAGCAGTGCCTCCACTTCGCCGTATAGCACGTAGAGCTCGCTTAGGGGCGTGGCGCCCATGCCGTTGATGAGGACCAGTACGTCGGCGCCGCCGGCCGGCTGCAGGTCTGAAATAACTTCCTCGACCATGACTGCGGCGATTTCACGTGCGGTCAGCATCGGAACCCGTTCCCGGCCTGGTTCGCCGCTGATGCCTATGCCAAGCTCGATGGTTCCGTCCGGAAGTGCGAAGATGGGCCTGCCACGCAGGGGCGGGGTGCAGGACGAGAGCCCGACTCCGAAACTCCGTGCCCGGTCGTTCACCCGGCGGCCCAGGCTGGTGAGGGCGTCGAGCCGGTCGCCCCGTTCGGCGGCGGCGCCGACGATCTTCTCTACCAGAATGGTGGCTCCCAGACCACGACGTCCGGCAGTGCCCGGTACGCCCTCTACCGCGACGTCGTCGTTAATCAGTACGGTTTCGATGGTGAGGTCCTCAAACGCCAGCAGCTCGGCAGCCATTCCGAAATTCATTACCTCGCCACTGAAGTTCTTGATGATGTGCAGCACTCCTGCGCCGGAATCCGCGGCCTTGGTGGCTGCCACGATCTGGTCCGGGTTCGGCGATGTAAAGATTTCACCGGGGCAGGTTGCATCGAGCATTCCGCGGCCGACGAAGCCGTTGTGCAGTGGCTCGCATCCGGAGCCTCCGCCGGCAACTATGCCCACTTTGCCCGGCATGGCCGGGGCAGTCCGGACTACGATCCGCTGCTCGGCGTCGAATCGGAGGTATTCCGGATGGGCGGCTGCCAGGCCCTGGAGATATTCGGTCACTACGTCTGCCGGGTCATTGATGAGTTTTTGCATTGTTCAACCTTCGGTGGCTACAGGCATTCGTTTCGCGAATGGTTCGCGAGACTCCGTCAGGAGGGGTAGCGCGGTGCCGCCCGGGGAGTCACGGCCGGCACCGCTGGCGAATCAGTAGGACTTCGGCGGACGCATCGCACCCTCGATGTAGGCCTTGGCGGCGGCCACGTTTTCTTTGGTGACAACGCGGGTGGGCACTTCAATGACCTTTGCGACGGTTTCACCCAAGACGACGCTGCGGAATACTGCGTCGATGAAGGACCGGCCCTGGTCCACGGATCCGACGTCGACGGTTGCCGTCAGCTTTCCCGCGGCGATGGATTCCATGCCGGAGAGGAGCCCGTCGGCACCGACGATGACAACGCCCTGCTGGCCGTCCCACTGCTTGAGGCCGGCTGCATCCACGGCTTGGGAGGCGCCAAGCGCCATGTCTTCGTTTTCGCCATAGATGGCATCGATGTCCCGGTTGCGGGTCAGCAGGTCCTGTGCGGCGTTGAGGCCTTTGTCGCGGAGATATCCGCCGTCGGCGCTGCCGACAACTTCGAGGCCGGGGTTCTCGCGCAAGGCTTTTTCGAAGCCGATCTGCCGGGCTTTGGACCAGTCGGAGCCGGACGGGCCCATGATCTGGATGATCTTGCCTTTGCCGCCCAGGGTCTTGGCGATGAACGTCCCTGCAAGGTAGCCCGACTGCCAGCGGTTGTCGTAGCCGATGTTGGAAACGGTGTTGATCTTTTCCTCGTCGTAGAGTTCCACAGGCTGGTTGAACTGGAATACGCGGGTGCCGCTGCTGCTGGCCTGGCGGTATACGTCCTGCATCGTGGCGAAATTCGCCCCTGTGCATACAAGGACGGCGTCAAACTTTCGGGCCGTCCAGCCGCGGACAATGCTGACCTGCTGTTCGACGGCGTCAAAGTTGCCGGTGGGTGCGGACCGTTCCCACTTCCAATTGATGCCATAGGTCTGTTCGAGTTCGGCCATGCGCCCGAAGGCTGCCTTCTCCATTTGGTTGAACATTTCGGACAGGATCGGTGGAGTCCAGCCGAGTTGCACCGTGCGGCCGTTGACCAGGCTCTTGATGGCGGAGTCGTAGGCCGGGTTGTTGATGCCTGCGGAACCGGCTCCCCCTGCCGCTGCTGCTGACCCTCCGGTCGTAGTGACCGTGGAGCAGGCGGAGAGCAGGCTTGCGCCGGCGAGGGCACCGAGGCCAAGGCCGGCGCTGCTGAGCAGATTGCGGCGGGAGGGCTGCTGGTCGGATGCTTTGGAACGGATCATCTGTTTCACCTCATTGTGATGGTTCTTGCGAACAGTGGATACTTGCGATGCGGTGGATCCCGGGGCGGATTGCCCCGGCGGGTGTTACGTGGTTACTTGTCCGATGGCTGCCGGGTCCGGTCAGGTGACGGCGAGCCGGCCTGCGGACCGGATTGAGCGTTCCCGGAGCAGGGCGCTGGCCCGGTCGAAGACGACCGCCAGCAACAGCACGGAGCCCGTAACGACTTGCTGCCATGTGGAACTGACTCCCGAGATGTTGATGGCGTTGGCTGTGATGCTCAGAACCAGTGCGCCCAGCACGGCGCCGAGGGCGTGCCCGCGGCCCCCTGTCAGTGCCGCGCCGCCGATGATCGCGGCAGCAATGGCAGCGATCTCGTACCCGAGTCCCATGGTGGGCGCCACGGTGGTTGTGCGTCCGGCCATCAGCATGCCGGTCAGCCCTGCCATGAGACCGCTGATCACGTAGGCCGTGATTTTGACGCGGTCCACAGGGACACCCGAGAGGAGTGCGGCGTGCGGGTTGCTGCCGACTCCGTAGGCGTGCCGTCCGAAGCTTGTTTTTCGCAGCACGAAGATGATGGCAAGCACGGCTGCGGCAGCGATGATGATCGGTACGGTGATGAATCCGAAGGGCCGCTCCAGGCCGCTGATGACGTAATACTCCGGCAGCATGTAGCCGATGAAGGGCACGCCGTTGGTCCACAGGAAAAGGAGCCCACGGGCTATGCCGAGCATGGCGAGAGTTGCGATGAAGTCCGGCAGTCCCAGGCGCGTGATCATCAGACCGTTGGCCAAGCCGAGGACCGCCCCGGCACCTACCGCGGCCAGCAGCCCGAGGATCAGCGGGGCGCCGGAGTTGATGGAGTACGCCCCGACTCCTGCGCTGAGACCCATGATCGAGCCGACGGAAAGGTCGATGCCGCCGGTGATCAGTACGACCGTCATGCCCAGAGCCAGCAGCAGGACGAAGACCATCTGGTTTGCGACATTCCCGGCGTTGATTGCGCTGGGGAATGTGGGGAAGGCGATCGACATGCTGATCACCAGGACGGCGACCAGCAGCAGGGCACCTGCGCTGGGGTTTTGCAGGGCTTTGCCCCACCGCGTTCGAGAAATGCCAATGACTGAACTGGTACTCATCAGAGATTCCTTGCTCCGGAAGTGATTTCGTGGTTGCCGGCCCCGGCAGGCTGGGCTTCGATCGGGGCTGCCGCGGCTGGGGGCCGCCGGGCTTCGGCCTCAAGGCCGCCTCCGCTGATATCGTGATTCTGTTTCCGTGCCAGGGATCTCAGCTGTCCGGCGATGAAGTGTTGTGTGGCGCGGTCAAACGCGACGGCGATAACGATGCTGGCGCCAGTGACGATGTTGAACCACAAGGGATCCACACCCACCAGTTGAAGCCCTTGGCTTAGCGTGGCGAGGAAGAGGGCGCCAATCAGGCTGCGCCAGACACTCCCGCGGCCCCCAGAGAGCGCAATCCCGCCCAGGACTGCAGCGGCTATGGCACTGAGTTCGTATCCCTGACCCAGGCCGGGCTGGACCGAGTTCAAATGCGAAGCCAGCAGGACACCGGCGGCACCGGCGATCACGCCCGACAACAGATACACGCTGAAGTTGGCTCTGCGGATGCTTGTGCCGGCGAGGAATGCTGCCTGCGGGTTCGTGCCGACTGCGAACAGGCTTCGGCCGTACGGTGTGGCCAACAGGACCCATTCGAGGATGGCGATGATCACCAGGGTGATCACCAGCCCGGTAGGAATTCCGAGGATGCTGCCTTGGGTCAGGGCCAGAAAGGTTTCGGAATCCACACCGGTCAACTGCGTCCCGGAGGTGATAACCTGCAGTGCCCCGGCGCCGATACTCAGAGTCGCCAGTGTCACGATGAAGGCGTTGATCTGCAGGATTGCAATGAAAAATCCGTTGATTACCCCAACCACAACCCCCGTGCCGATTCCGGCCAGGACGCCGATGGGCCAGGGTGCACCGTTCATGATTGTCATGAGCGTCATCGCGGCGCTGAGACCGGTCGTGGAACCCACCGAAAGGTCAATGCCCCCCACGATCAGCACGTAGGTCATGCCGGCCGCCAGAAGAATGACAAACACTGATTGAATCAACAGGTTCCGGATATTTTCTCCGGTAAAGAAGAACGGGGAGGCCGCGGTGAAGAACACCGCGGCGGCAACCAGTGCGGCTGCGATCGGCAACCCGTCAATCGAGGCAATACGGACCAGCCGCTCACGGGCGCTCATGCCAATTCTTCCTTGGTGTCTGCGGCTGCAGCGTGGCCGGTTTCGCGGGCCGCCATGGCCATGATGGTTTCCGCAATTTCGCTTTCTGACCCGAGGCAACCGGGTCTGTCCGCACCCGCCAGCTCGCCCACCAGGCGCCCTTCGCGCATTACCGCGATCCTGTCGCTGAGGTTGAGGAGTTCAGGCAGTTCCGAAGAAATGACGACCGCGGCCCCGCCTTGGTCGACGAAGTCGTAAATGAGGCGGTAAATATCAGTCTTCGCGGCGACGTCAACGCCTTGTGTCGGCTCATCGAATATCATCAGCGACGGTCCCGAGAAGAGGCACCGGGCCACGATTGCCTTCTGCTGATTTCCGCCGCTTAGATTGACGATTTTCTGCTGTTCGCTGCTGGACTTGATGCCCAGGTCCCGGATGGCTTCCTTGGCCAGACGGTTCTCCCGGCCGCGGTCCAGCACGATGTTGTTGCGGCTGACCTTGCCGAGATCCGTGATTGAAATGTTCTTGGCGATCGACATCGTGCCGAGGATCGATTGCGTCTTGCGTTCTTCCGGGACCATGGAGATCCCCATCCGTGTGGCGTGCCGGGGACTGCGGATGGTGACTTCCTTGCCGTGGAGGAACACCGACCCGGAGTCCGCCCGGTCGGCCCCCAGAATGATTCGGCCAAGTTCGGTGCGGCCAGCGCCCGCGATGCCCGCCAGACCCAGTATTTCTCCGCGTCTTATGCTCAGCGAAATGTCGCGCAGCAACGGGTACCTGCTGACGTGCTCCAGCCGGAGGAACTCGTCTCGGCTGTTGGATTGGATGCGTTCGCTCCGGTCGTGCACTCTCAAGTGTTCGCCTTCAGTGCGTTTGCGGCCGACCATCAGCCGGACCAGTGAATCCGGTGAATGTTCCGCAGGGTTGACCGAGGCGACCAGGCGGCTGTCCCTCAGAACCGTGATCACATCCGCGAGGCCGAACAGTTCGTCCAACCGGTGGGTGACCCACAGAAGCGCCACACCGCGGTCGCGCAGCCGTGCCATGTGCTCGAACAGCAGCTGGCGTTCGCTTTCCTCCAGCCCCGAAGTGGGTTCGTCAAGGATCACCACGCGGGCGTCGAACGCCAGCGCCTTCAGGATCTGCACGACGTGCTGCTTCAGCGCGCCGAGTGCGCCAACCGGACTGTCAAGATCAGCCGCGGTCAGACCGAATTCCCCGCACAGGCTTTCAACCCGCCGCCGCATTGCGCCTTCATCGAGCAGCAGCCCCCGCCGCAGTTCACGGCCAAAGTACACGTTCTGGACGACTGTCAGGTCCGGGGCGAGTGTTTGTTCCTGGTAAATGGTGCTAATTCCCAGTGCCTGGGCTTGCTTGGCCGAGTTGAAGTGCTGCTTCACTCCGTCAACGAACAGCTCGCCGCTATCGGGGGTGCTGATGCCGGACAGCAGACCGATGAGGGTCGATTTTCCTGCCCCGTTTTCGCCGAGCAGGGCGTGAATCTCGCCGGCTCTGAGTTTGATGTCGACGCCGTCGAGGGCGACGACTCCCGGGTAGCGCTTGCCGACCCCGCGTGCTTCGATCAGCACCGGAAGTCCGTCCGGCGGGCTCGTGACCTCTGCCTGCACAACATCGTGAGACATTAGGGCTCCTTTGGATTGGTCATGTTTGTGGGTTCCGGACCAGGTATCACTTCCTGCTGAATACAGGAGATCCGGTGAAGAGATGATCAGGTGGTCTGAACTCTTTCATGCCGGAAAATTTCTGTCAATGGTGTTTTTCCGGTGCTGTCTGCCGACCGGCGGAAGGCAGTCGGCAGCACCCTGGCCCGCAACAGGCCAGGGTGCTGCCATGGAGAGTAGGTGCGGGTTCTGCCTAGTGTTTCGCGGGTTCTTTCTCATTGAGGAATTCGATGATGTCGCGCTCGACTTCCCGCAGATGGTTCACCACGGCGGTGCGCGCGTCGCGTACACGGCCGGCGGTGACCGCCTCGACGATCAGAGTGTGGCCGGTGTGGGCAGCGGCGCGGCGGCCCGGCAGGCGGATGACGCGGTGGGAGTATGTATCGAACAGCGGTGCAATGCTCTCCGAAAGGTGCAGCAGCAGCGGGTTCCGGCTGGCGCCGGAAATGCCGCGGTGGAGTTCGCCGTCGAGGCGGATGAACTCGTCGTCTGAAATAGCCGGGTTCCCGGCCCGTTGCAGAATGTCCCGCAGACGGCTGGATTCCTCTTCGGTGATGCGTTTGGCGGCCAGTCCTGCAGCCTCACGCTCCAGGGCCAGCCGGACTTCGAACAGATCCGGCACGGTGTAGTCCTCATCGAGGTACATGTCGGCGGGACCGAACACCTTCTTGGTGTTGCTGACCACGAACACACCCACGCCATGGTCGGTCCGGAGCAGGCCGCTGGATTCGACCGTCCGGAGAGCCTCGCGCATGGAGCTGCGGCCCACGCCGAACTCTTCGGCGAGGGCCCGCTCGGTCGGCAGCTTGTCCCCGATGCTGTACTGGCCTTCCAAGATCAGGCGCTCGAGCTGTTCGGCCACCGAGTCCGCCAGCTTGAGTCGCTGTACACGCTCGATGGTTCGTGTGGAACTCATGGATTTCCTCTATTCTGACTGCGTGGTCCGGTGATATGAACACTAGCCATTATGGATCAGGTACGCCACCCTGGATGGTGCGGTGTACCGCGCCCGGAAGTCCCGGTTTGCATGCGGGACTCCGGGCGCGGGACCTGGACGTGCAGGCTCAGGCTTCGGGCTCGCGGAACGTTGAAACCTTCAGATGGGGTATGAGGTCTTCCCAGTCGAAGTCGCCTTCCATGAAGTATTCGTGCGTGGTGTATGTCCCGTCCATGGTGTCTTTCAGGGATTTCGGTCCGGGGAACCCGATGAATTTCCAGCCCATCTGCTCCTTGTTCCCGCCGTAGACGGGATCCCCGTAGAACCCCTGTTTGGTGTGGAGGCACAGTGCCGGAAAGAACTCCAGCCCTTCGTCGAAGGACCCTTGGAGGAAGGTGGTCACCGCCTCTTTGGTTCCCAATGTGACTTTGCCCGGTTTGGGTGCGCCGGAGATGACTTCCAGGACCCGGTCCTGGTCCTCCTCGGACAGTTCCTTGAAGAGTCCGCCGTGTTCCAGAACGGACACGTCGTCCAGATTGCGCAGGCCTTCGCGGTAGGTCCTCTGCATGTCGGCCATCCGGGCGCGCCATGCGTCGGCGTAGCGTCCGCTCATTTTCAGGAAGCCGCTGCCATCGGCCGCGGCATAGACGTAGTCAATGCCTGAGAGGTAGCGATCGATGAAAACAACGACCCTGGCTTCGCGGGCGCCCGGATCCTGGTCGGTGGGGATGATGCGGGCGGCGGCGGCCTCAACGGTCTCCCATTCATGCTCGGTAAAGAACAGCCGCTCCTCCGAGTCCGGATCGACGGGGCCGTTGATGACCGGCCAGTCAGCTTTCAGTGTCATGATGTGCTCCTTCTGCTTTTCCTGCCGTTGTCAGTTGGCGATGACGAGGCGTTCTTTGCGGCCTTTTGAGTAGACGTCAGCGATGTAGTCGCTGCACCGCCACGCGTTGGCCATCATGGTCAGGGTCGGGTTCACACCCGTGGCGGTGGGGAAACCGGAACCGTCGACGACGAACAGGTTTTCCACTTCATGTGCCTGGCCCCATTCATTCAGGACGCTCTTGGCGGGGTCTGTCCCCATGCGGGCCGTTCCGTGCTGGTGGCAGGTGTTGCCGGTCATCTTGTCCAGATAGACGGGGACCGTCTTGCGCGCGCCGGCCGCTTCGAGAATCTCCATGTTCTTGTCCACCTGCCATTTGCCCATCGCCACGTCGTTGCTGTGCGGCCGGTGAGTGATCCGGGCAACCGGAAGCCCGAACGCGTCCTTGACGGTGGGGTCCAGATCCACACGGTTCGATTCCACCGGAAGATCGTGGAGGATCAGTCCGATCTTCATGGCGTAATTGAAGTAGTTCCTGTCCGCATCCTTCAGTGCGTCTCCCCAGCTGGGCCGGCCGGGGAAGACCCAGTTGACCGGGTGGCAGGTCTGGGAGGCGGAAATGATGCAGCCGCCAATGTGGCCGCGGTTCTCGTCCGTTTCGTAGAACTCCAGAGATCCGCCGCTGATGTAGTTCCCTGTCCAGCCGTTCAGTGGTTCGTCGATGTCTTTGTCGAAGAGACCGACGGCGAAAAGGTACTCGTGGAAGGTCGCATTCTTCCCCAGAAGTCCGCTGCCGTTGGCCAACCCGTCGGGAAACTGTGAGGACTTGGAGAGCATCATCAGGCGGGAAGACTCGATCGCGCCCAGGGCAAGGACCACCACCTTGGCATCCTGCTCGACTTCGTTGCCCTCGGCATCGATGTAGATCACACCGGTGGCCTTGCCGTCCTTGCCGAGCTTAACCTCACGGACGAAGCTCTCGGCGCGGACCTCGAAGTTGCCGGTGGCCAACGCATCCGGGATGAAGGTGGTCAGGATGTTGGAGCGGGCACCGCTGGGGTCGCCATACTGGTTCCAGAAGCTGGTCTGGTTGAACGGCTCACGGCCGTTGTGGTTGTTGGTCACCATGGCGTGCGGAATCGGGAAGGCATTGATGCCCATCTTGTTGCACGCGTCGTAGAACCGCTTCCCGTAGCGGGTGGGGCGCAGTGGCGGGCTGGGGTAGCCCTTGCTGCGGTAGGGCTCGTATTTGTCGGCGCCGGCGATGCCGGATATTCCGAAGGCCCATTCGACTTTAGTGAGGTACGGCTCCAGGTGTTCGTAGCGGAACGGCCAGTCGGCGAGGCTGGCACCGTCGACGTCCCCGTGCAGGGAGCGCATCATGAAGTCCGATTCGCGCGGACGCGGCACCCATCCGGCCCAGTGGTTGGTGCCGCCGCCGACCATCTGCGGGGTCGGCGAAAACGGAAACCGCTCGGCCTCGGCGGTCTCGTCGTAGCGGATGGTCCGGGGGAACATCTTGGGGTCCGGCCACATGTAGTCGCGGTTCACGAATTTGAGCTCGTCGCCGGAATAGTGCTCGTGTGCCCGGAGCCACGGGCCGCGGTCGAAACCGACGGTTTTGAGTCCGGCCTCGCTGAGCACTTTGGCCGCGGTGCCGCCGTTGGCACCCAGGCCAACGACAATGGCGTCAACCGGCTCGGGCTTCCTTGTGATTGACATGGTTGTTCCTCTCCATGGTGGCCGAAGTATCAGGCCGCAGTCGATTAGTTATCATGTGACCAGACCTCTTGCGAGGATCCGGTGCGGGTTGCCGGTTCGGCAACCCGCAGGTTTGTGTGCGGTTAGGGTTTTTCCAGGTAGGCGATGATGGCCCGGGTGAAGTCGGGCAGGTCTGCGGGTGTCCGGGAGGTGATGACGTTGCCGTCCTGCACCACAGCTTCGTCGACCCAGATGCCGCCGGCATTCGTGACGTCGTCGCGGATGGGGGAGTATCCGGTGGCCCGGCGTCCTTTCAGGGCGCCGGCGGAGACCAGGACCCAGCCGCCGTGGCAGATCGCTGTGACCAGCTTGCCGCTTTCGTAGATGTCGCGGACGAGGCCGATCATCTCCGGGTGAAGGCGCATGTTGTCCGGGGCGAATCCGCCCGGGACCACAACGGCGTCGAAGTCTGCCGCCGAGACCTCGCCGGCGGCAGCGTCGGCATCCATCGGGTAGCCTTCCTTGCTGCTATAGCTCTTCTTGGTGCCGCTGCCGATAACCGAAACTCGGGCGCCGGCTTCCTCAAGGCGGAGTTTGGGGTACCAGCCTTCGAGAATCTGGTATTCGTCTTCGATCAGCAAAGCGATGTGGGTTCCTGACAGGCTCATGGCTGTCCTTTCCTGGAGAGTGTCTGGTCTGGGTTCAGGCGCCTATGAGGCCGAGGACTTCGGTGCTGAGGCGCACGTCACCATGGTTTGCCTGGATGTTGCGCAACGCCTCCCAATGCTGGCCATAGCCCAGCGGCTGGTCCTCGTTCGCGGCGGGGATAGCGGCGGTGGTGTCCGCCACGGTAATGATCTTGTAGTCCTGGTTTGCTCCGTCAATGGCCGTGGCCATCTGGCAATTGCCCGTCGAAACCCCCGCGATGATCAAGGTATCCGCACCGTGGCCGCGTATGAATTCGTTCAGCGGGGTGCCGTAGAACGACGAAAAGCGGTGCTTCCGGATGACGGGTTCGCCCGGAAGCGGTTTGAGGGCATCGTCCAGCTCGTCGCCGCCGTTGCCCCAGCAACCCGGGAACTCCGTCAGGCTCTCCTGCAATCCCCACTTGGTTCGTGCGACACCGGCGTCCCAGCCGTCGGCGTGCAGTCCCCAAAGCGACCACACCACCGGGATGCCTTTGGACCGTGCCGCCTCGATGAGATTCAGAGTGGGCTGCACCGTGTCCTTGCCTTCGGGAGCTCCGCCCACACTGGGAATATACATTGCACCCCCTGGGGTCACGCAGGCTTTCTGCATGTCCAGGACGAGCAACACAGTCTTTTCCGGGTCGATGGACGGAGCGACGAAGTGCGTGCGGTCGATGACTGAATCAATGTTCGCGTAGGTGAAATCAAGAGAGGACAACGATGTCCCTTTCTTTCAGGGTCGGTGGCCGGTTGTCTGATGACCCGGTCAACTGAACTATTCCACAGGGGGTCGGACGGGTCAAGGGTTATCGGAAACTGAATTGACACTACAACTACCGGCCTCACCCTGGGAGCCCCCGGCGGTCAGCGGCGGAAACGCTGCGCCGGGCGGCAGGGCATCCGGGCCGGTCCCGGCGGGATCTCCGGCAAGGCCTTGACACCGTTTGGGAATCATGGAAGTCTTCAGACCACCTGATCACCTGCTTTCCTTGGCTTGGCCAAGTGTCTGGCAATCACCGCTCCTCAGAACGAGGATCCGGAGAGGCGCCGCCGGATCAGGTCCTGCGGCCCGCCCCCACGATGCACCGGCGACGGAGCCGTGCAAAGAAACTAGGAGGAAAATAATGTCTTCGCTCGATTACACCTACGAAAACATCGACAAGCACATCGACCGCGCCCACTGGCTCGCCCCGACGATCGACCCCAAGAAGACGATGCTGCTGGTCCTGGACATGCAGAAGGCCTGCGCAGAGCCCGGGGGTGCCATGTACATTCCCAGCATCGGCGGCGCCCCCGAGGGCAAAGACACCATTCAACCGGTCCTCAACGTGCTGGAAGCCTGCCGGGCCAAGGGCATCCCGGTGGTCTGGTCGCTGTGGGGCCTGCGCGGCGATGGCAAGGACGCCGGCTACGCGGACACAAAGTGGGGTCTGGAAGGCCAGCTGGAGAACTTTCCGGGGTCCTGGGGTAATGGCGGCGATGAGCTGGTGGCCGAACTGGTCCCTGCCGATGACGAGCCGGTCATGCGCAAGCACCGCTTTTCGTCGTTCTATGGCACTCCGCTGAACGAATACATGCGTCGGGCCGGCGCCGACACCCTGGTCATTGCCGGGTTGTCGACGGCCTGCTGCCAGATCACCACGGCAATCGACGGCGCCAACCAGGACTACAAGATCGTAGTCTTGGCCGACACAACCGCCGCCGTTCCGGCAACCGGCACCGACACTCCGCTGGGCTACGGCCAGCACTGGGAGACGCTGCGCAACATCCAGGCCCACCACGGCGACGTGCGAACCAGCATCGAATTCCTGGACCTCATCAACGCCTAGAACCAACAGCGGGGCAACCGTCCCACAGGAGGAGCAACAAATGTCACTTTCCGGAAAGCGCGTCGCGCTTCTTATCGAAGACGAATACCAGATCCTCGAAGGCTGGTACCCCAAACTCCGCCTGGAGGAAGCCGGCGCTCAGGTTTCCGTGATCGGCAGCGGAACCAAGAAGAGCTATGACTCCAAAGAGCATTACCCGATGGATGCCGACGCCGCAGCGTCCGAGGTCAGCGCAGCGGATTTCGACGCCGTCGTCGTTCCCGGAGGTTTTGCCCCCGACAACATGCGGCTGCACCCTGAAATGGTGGGGCTCGTCCGCGACGCCCACGAGTCGGGAAAGCTCGTGGCCGCCATCTGCCACGGCGGCTGGATTCTTGCCTCAGCCGGGGCGTTGAAGGACGGACGGCGCGCGACAGGCTACGCCCCTATCCGTGACGACGTCGAAAACGCCGGCGGTGTCTGGGTGGATGAGGCCGTCGTGGAAGACGGCAACGTCATCACTTCGCGCACACCGGTGGACTTGCCCGCGTTCGGTGCAGCCCTGGTCTCTTACCTCGAGCGTACCAACTAACTGATTGCAGTGGGCGGCCCTCCACGGTCCCCTCCATCCGGAGGGCCGCCACGACAGGCCAGGCCGGAGAGGCGCCGCGCCTGCGAAGCCCACGGCGCCGGCCGGCGCCCGACACCGAAGGACCGCACTATGAAGATCACAAGCGTCACAGCAACACCTTTGGGCGTTCCTCTGGATGAGGAACTCCGGTGGGGTGCCATGGCTGTCAAAGTCAAGGGGGGCATCGTCGTAAAAATCACCACCGACGAAGGCCTCGAAGGCATCGGAGAGGCCGGCTTCTCAGCCGTGTACTTCCCGACCGTCGGCCCCATCATCAACCAGCAGCTAGGCCCGATGCTCTTGGGCAAAGATCCCCGCAACATTGGAGGGATCTGGCAGGAAATGCTCAACGCCACCCACATGTGGGGCCGGCGGGGCATAGAAACCTACGCACTCAGCGGTATCGACATTGCCCTCTGGGACCTGCTCGGAAAGATTAGCAACCAGCCCGTCTACCGTCTTCTGGGGGCATCCAAATCGAAAGTCCGAGCCTACTTCGCCCCTGCACTGAAACCCACGGCCGAAATCGTGCCGGAGGTCAAGGCTGCTGTCGACAACGGGTTCACCGCCATGAAGCTTCGCGTCACCGGAGACATCAACCAGGCTGTTGAGCTGCTGGGTTCAGTCCGCGACGCGATAGGAACGGGACCCGACATCATGGTGGACGCCAACATGTCCTATGACCGCAGAGGAGCCTACGATCTTGCGCGCGAACTGGAACCGTTCGGCCTTACATGGCTCGAAGAGCCAATCCTCTCCCGCAGCCTGAGCCAGTACGTGGACGACAACACCTGGCTGGCGGACAGGATCAACATCCCCCTGGCCGGGGGAGAATCACTGCTCACCCGCTATGAATACATCGATCTGCTGAGCAGGCGCACCTTCGACTACCTCCAGCCGGACTGCACCAGCGTCGGCGGAATCACCGAGGCAAAACGTGTGGCCGACATGGCAAGCGCCTGGAATATCACATGTGTCCCTCACATCGCGTGCTCCTCCGGCACCGGCATCGCGCTGGCCGCCGGCCTGCACATGATCCTGGCCTGCGAGAACGCCCCGATGATCGAGTTTGACGCATACGGCGGCCCCGGCTGGGACGGCATGCTCACGAGCCCGCTGGAAGTCAAGGACGGATTCGTCGAGGCCCAGGACAGCCCGGGTCTGGGCGTGGAACTGAGCGCAGGGGTCTACGACGGCTTCGCGCTCACCGTCTAGGGCGCGAAACCGGCGCCCGCGCCGGGCCTTTCGGGGTGCGCGTCCGGCCATCCCGGATGCGCACCCCGAATCTTCCGCGCCCTCGTTTCTAATGAAAGGCAATGATGGAACCTTCATCTTCAACAGAACGCGCTGCCGAACGGATTCGTGCGGCCAGAATACTGCCGGTGCTGAGAACAAAGACCTCTGAAGAGTCCTACCAGATGGCTCTTCGCCTCCTCGCCCTGGGCATCGGAGCCATTGAGCTGACCACTACCACCGAGGGCTGGCAGGACGCCTTGATCCGGCTGCGCACCGAAGCCCCGGACGCCCTCGTCGGCGCCGGAACTGTCGTCAACCGTGCCGACGCTGAACGAGCCATCGAAGCCGGTGCCGGATTCCTCGTCAGCCCCTATCCTGTTCCGGCGGTCCGCTCGCTGGCGGCTGAGCGCGACATACTGTTTATCGAAGGCGGCTTCACCCCGGGGGAGCTGGCGGCGGCCACATCCAGGGGGGTGGCGAAGATTTTTCCTGCTCACGTCGGCGGGATAGCTTACCTCCGGTCAATGCTGGCCGTCCTGCCTGGCGCACGGATTATCCCCACGGGCGGAATCCCCGCTTCCGAGGCCGCACAATGGCTCGAGGCGGGCGCCTTCGCCGTCGGCGTGGGCAGCGATCTCTACTCAGATGATGGCATGGACGCCATTTCCACCCTCTTGGCTTCCGGTCCCGGGACCGGACGATGATCCGCATTGCAGCTATCGGTGAGTGCATGATTGAACTCACCCACTCAGACGAATCGACTTTGTCCATCGGTTTCGCGGGCGACACCATGAACACCGCAAGCTACCTTGCCAGATTAGGCGGGGACATGCTCCAGACCGACTACATTTCCAGGGTTGGTGATGACCGGTACAGCCTGGACATGCTGGCACGGATGAAGGCCGAAGGCATCGGAACATCGCTGGTGGAAAAGGTCCCCGGGAAGTCACCGGGACTCTATCTCATCAGGACCGATGAAGCCGGAGAGCGCAGCTTCATATACCACCGCTCCACATCCCCGGCCCGGGATCTGTTTGGTCCTGACCAGTCACTCGACGTGGATGAAACTCTCAGCTACTACGACGTCATCTATCTCTCTGCGGTTTCACTGCAGATACTCACCGATGCCGCCCGCCGCAGGCTGTGGAAAGTTTTGGACGTCGCCCGCAGGAGGGGCGGAACGGTGGTGTTCGACACCAATTACCGGCCGGCTGGCTGGGACAGCGCCGAAGCAGCGAGGCAGGCCATCGAACAGACGCTGCGACGGACCGACATAGCCTTCCCGACATTTGACGACGAACGCTTACTCTTTGGCGACAGCGACACGGGAGCCTGCGTGGAACGGCTGGCCGCGTGGGGCGTCGACGAAATCGTCGTCAAGAACGGTTCGGAGGGCTGCCTGGTCCGACGCGGGGACCTCCACGAGACCATCCCGGCCCGCGTCGTGGCCGAGGTTCTCGATACCACCGGAGCTGGTGACTCCTTCAATGCCGGATACCTTGCAGCGCGTTTCGCCGGCTCAACTCCGGTAGCGGCGGCGAAATGCGGTCACGCCCTGGCGGCCGAAGTCATCCGTTGGCCCGGTGCTGTCATTCCCTCCCAAGCAATGCCGGCACCAGCCCTGAACGGGCCGGGGTGCTGATGCGCACCAGGCAGGTCGACCTGGCCCTCCGCACTCCGGCTGATCTGGGGGAGGGGCCTTGGTGGGACGAGGAACGCAATGAACTTCTCTGGGTGGATATCTTCGCCGGCGACATTCACCGCTTCAATCCGCGCACGGGCCGGGACAGAAGCATCAACGTCGGCCAGCCAGTGGGCATGGCCGCGGTCCGGGAGGCCGGCGGCCTGGTGTGCGCGGTCCGCGACGGGATCGGATTCGTGGACGAGGACAGCGGAAACTTCACACTGGCGATCCCCGTCGAACTGGAGCGCACCGGAAACCGCATGAACGACGGCGCCTGCGATCCCGCGGGCCGCTTGTGGGTGGGCACCATGGCCACGGACCTGTCCCCGGGCAAGGGCGCCTTGTACCGGATCGGAACCGGTCTGGAAAGCACGAGGATCCTCGACGGAGTCTCGATCTCCAACGGCTTGGACTGGAGCCCGGACGGAAAGACGTTGTACCATATCGATTCGTCCACACGGCGAATCGATGCCTATGACTTCGACTTCTATTCCGGCGGACTCTCGAGGGGCCGAACCCTGGCTGAGCTTCCCGACGAAATCGCGACTCCGGACGGAATGGCGGTAGACACCGACGGCACCCTCTGGGTGGCAATGTGGGACGGCGGCTGCATCCGAAGATACAGCCCGCGGGGAGACCTTCTGGAAGTAGTGGAGTTGCCCGTCTCACGTCCGACGAGCGTAGCGTTCGGGGGAACGAACATGAACAAGCTATATGTCACGTCCGCCCGCAACGGCCTGACGAGGGATCAGCTGGCATCCGAACCGCTTGCCGGTTCATTGTTTGTGCTGGACACAGGCAGCACAGGTTTGCCGCCGCATCCGTTTCTTGGCTGACCTGAACAGGCACACTGCCCGAGGTGGACGGGCTCAGTCCGCGGATGGTGACTCCTACGGGGCCTGAAGCAATCTCCGTGGTGGATCTGACGCCGAACGGCGCTTCTTCCCCATGATTCTGGGCTTTTTGAAGCGCCGATAGCGGATCTTACGGAAACCTAGCATTACGTAATCACGCGTACCGGCGAGCACTGCCAAGGGCGAGGGAGACTTCCTCCAACATTGGCGGATTGCCATCACGAGTGGTTGGCGCACGGGAGCCGAGCCTACCTGAACCGCGGTTCCAGGAGTGCTGGAGGAGCGAGTCCAGGATCCGCAATCTTTTCGTGCCAGCGCCCGCCATGTCCGAACGCGAAGCCGCGTTCGGCGTGGGTATCCGAGGTGAGCGGTACGGACGAGCCGTTCGATCCCGATTTATGGTGACGTAATCGCTCGTCATTCCGTCTCCCGTTTACGACGTCAATTGGGTGATAGTTGCGGACTCTTAAGAGATTCTCTTAGCGTTCGTGGGTGTTTGCCTCGTTTCGGGTGCTGGCGCGGGGTTCCATTCCGATGGCTTTGTAGCATTGGTCGATTAATTCCATGGTTTGGACGGCGTCATCGCTGTCTGTGGGCATGGGGGTTCCGTGCCGGATCAGGGCGGTGAAGGCGTCCAGTTGATAGGTGTAGGAGGATCTGGTGCCCGGGTGTTCGATCCGTTGGCCGTCGGTCGTTTTTACCTCGAGGCTGTCATCGGTATGAGGGAGGATGAAATTTGCCACGGTGGCTTGTCCCTTGCTTCCGATGGCGCGGTAGGTCATTTCGGCTCGGGTCCCGTTCATATTGCATCGTGCGGTTGCGGTGATTCCGGAGGGATAGACCAGGTCAGCGTCAACCCATTCGTCTACTCCGGGCAGGCCGGTCCGTTCGGCTCCCCGGGCGTTGATGAGGGTTGGACTCCCGCCTGCCAGCGGGGCCATGGCCCGGATGGCGTGGAGGCTGTAGCAGCCCAGGTCCATGAGTGCTCCGCCCGCCAGTGGCAGTGACCACCGGGGGTCTTCGGGTGGCGGGGGCGGAATCATCACCATGGTTTCCACGCGCTGGAGTTCGCCGAGTTCCCCGGAGGCGACCAGTTCGTGGAGTCTCTTTGTGACGGGGTGGTAGAGATAGTGGAAGCCGTCGACGACCTTGACGCCCGTGCGTTTGCCTGCGTCACGCACATCTCTGGCCTCTGCCGCGTTTGCGGCGAAGGGTTTCTCTGACAGGACGTGTTTTCCTGCGGCGATGGCTGCCAGGTTCCATCGTGCGTGCAGCGAGTTGGCCAGCGGGTTGTAGACCGCTTCGATCTCCGGGTCGTTGACAAGATCTTCGTAGGAGCCGAGTGCCCGTTCCACGCCGTATCGGTCGGCAAAGTCCTGTGCCCGGTCCCGGTCTCGGGCTGCGACGGCCACCAGCCGGGCACCTGTCAGCCTGGCAGATTCAATGATGGATGTCGGGCTAACGCGGGACGCTCCCAGGATGCCGATACGCAGCGGTGCTTCTTCTGGATCCATCTGTGGGGTCCTTTCTGGTTTCTGATGTCGCCTTCGCCCCGCCGTCTGTCACAGCGCGTCCCGGCCGGTGAGCTACTGCTTGAAGGCGGCGTCGAAGGAGGTGTTGGAGGCGGGGAAGTCGAACTTTTTGAGGGCAGCGAGGGCCTCGGGGGCGCCGTGGAGGCGGTCCATGCCGGCGTCTTCCCATTCGACGGAGATGGGACCGTCGTAGCCGATCGCGGTGAGGGCGCGGAAGGAGGATTCCCAGGGCACGTCGCCGCGTCCGGCGGAGACGAAGTCCCAGCCGCGGCGCGGGTCGCCCCAGGGCAGGTGCGAGCCCATGACGGTGTTCCGGCCGGTGGGGCGGAGCTTGGTGTCCTTGCAGTCCACGTGGTAGATCCGGTCCTTGAAGTCCCAGATGAAGGAGACCGGGTCGATGCCCTGCCACATGAAGTGGGACGGGTCCCAGTTCAGGCCGAAGGCTTCGCGGTGCCCGATCGCCTCGAGGGTCCGGACGGTGGTCCAGTAGTCGTAGGCGATTTCGGAGGGGTGGACTTCGTGGGCGAAGCGGACCCCGCATTCGTCGAAGACGTCCAGGATGGGGTTCCAGCGATCCGCGAAGTCCTGGTAGCCGGCCTCGATGACTTTCTCCGGGACGGGCGGGAACATCGCCACGTACTGCCAGATAGAGGACCCGGTGAACCCGACCACGGTGTCCACGCCCAACGCTCGCGCGAGCCGGGCGGTGTGTTTCATTTCCTCGGCGGCGCGCTGGCGGACGCCCTCGGGGTCCCCGTCGCCCCAGACCTTGGCTCCGACGATGGCCTCGTGGCGGAAGTCGATGGGGTCATCGCAGACGGCCTGGCCCTTGAGGTGGTTGGAGATGGCCCAGACCTTCAGGTTGTACTTCTCCAGGACGGCGAGCTTGGATTCGACGTAGCCGGGTTCGTCCCAGCGCCAGGCATCGAGATGGTCCCCGGAGACGGCGATTTCCAGGCCGTCATAGCCCCAGCCGGAGGCCAGGCGGGCAACTTCCTCGAACGGCAGGTCGGCCCACTGGCCGGTGAACAGGGTGTACGGGCGGGGCATTCTTCTTCTCCTTGGCTTTACAGGATTGTCCGGCTTGGGGCGGACCGCCGGTTTCGGGTCGGCCCGTCCGGCTCAACGGTTGTCAGTCGGACATGGCAGCGCTTGCTGCCATGTCGGATTTCCCTTCTTGAGGTCCGGAAACTGCAGATCGGGGTACGGCCAGGAAAATACCCGCCATTGCCGCTGCAGACCCCGGACCATGTGCTGGGCCCGTTCAGAGGGCTTGGGCCTTTTTCATGCAGTCCCTGACGTAGGCGTCGGACGTGCGAAGGTGTTCGCCGATTTTTTCGAAGCTCCATCCCTGCGTTCCGTGGCATTTGAGGCTGGCCACGCCTTCATACCCGACCCTGCGCAGCGTTCCCAGCATTACGGAATGGTCAAGCGTTCCGTCAGGGCGCGGGAGTTGCTGGTCGGCGGGACCGAAGTTCAGCCCGTCTGTGCCGTGGCGGTAGGCCCGGTCGATGTCCCAGATGTAGTAGTAGAAGAGCCGCTTGCGTTCGGCGAGGAACGTGATCGCTTCGCTGATGGTGTCCTGCATCACCCACAGGTGCGGGGGAGCGATGCAGACGCCGAGGTAGGGGTCGTCGATGTCGCGGATGAGCCGTTTCATCTGGGCGAGGGTGTCCACGCCTTCGTCCCAGCGCTGGTCTTCGTTGGCACCGGATTCGAAATCGGCGGCGAACGGCACGGTGAGATGGTTTTCGACCGCGATCCGGACTCCGCGGCGCGCTCCTGCTTCGACGATGGGCGGCAGGAAGGTGGAGACGAAGTCGGGGTAGTTGGCTTCGCAGTCGAAGATGAGGGTGTCGATTCCGAGGTCCGCGGCGAAATCGACGCGTTCCAGGATCTCTTCCTGGGTCTTTCCGTAGACGGTGAGGCCGCAGGGTTTGACCCCGTATTTGTCCAGCACTCCGAGAATTTTGCCGGGGTCATCTCCAGGGTTGACGTGGTGGGCCAGCGGCGCGGCGGAGGACCAGAGGTTGACTTCCTTGAAGCCGATGTCGGCAAGGTCGCGGATCGAGTCTTCGAAGCCGTGGTCGTGGTAGGGGACAAGCTCGGCGGCATATCTGAACATGGGTTCTCTCCTTGGTAGGGTCTGACGGGGTTTACCAGACGAAGACGGCTTTTTCGGTTTCGCGCTGGTCGAAGGCGCGGAAGGCTTCCTCGGCCTGATCGATGGAAAAGTCGTGGCTGATGAGCTTTTCGACCGGGATTTTCTGGCCGATGACGAGACGGACGATTTCTTCCCAGTCGCTGATGGGGAAGTACCAGCCGCCGACGACGGTGAGCAGTTTTCTGAGCATCTGGTCGCTGGGGTTGATCTGCGTGGCCCGCGACTCACCGACGAACGCGACTGCGCCTAGCTTGGCGGCGGCGTCCAGGGCCGAGTTCTGCCCGGCGGGGTTGCCGGAACAATCGATGCAGACGTCCGCTCCGCGGCCCTGGGTGAGGTCCCGGATCTGTTGGACGGCGTCGGCTGTCGTGCTGTTGATGACGGCGTCCGCGCCGAGCGAGCTGGCCTGTTCGAGCCGGTGGTCGATGACGTCGACGGCGATGACGCGGGCGCCGAAGGCCTTGCCGATGAGTACCGCGGCGGATCCCATTGGCCCCATGCCGAAAACGGCGACTGTTTTTCCGCCGGCCACGCCGAGCTGCTTCTGCACGTGGTACTGGCTGCCGACCATGTCGGTCATCACCGCCCCGGCGCGGAAGCTGAGTTCGTCGGGGAGCTGAAGACAGTTGCGTTCGGGCAGGACAAAGTACTCGGCGTCACCGCCGTGGACGTCGAACCCAAAGCATTTCCACTGGTCACACAGCATCATGTAGCCGCTGAGGCAGTACTCGCAGAATCCGCAACCCACGGCGAGGTAGCCGGCGACACGGTCGCCTTCCTTGACGTGGGTCACGGCGTTACCGACCTTGACGACTTCGCCGGCTGCCTCGTGCCCGGGTATCACCGAGCCGTGGCCGGCACCTTCGCCGCCGACGATCGGGGTCCCGTAGTAGATGCTCATGTCGCTGCGGCAGATCGCGGAGGCACGGGTCCGCACCAGCACCTCATGCGGTCCCGGCTCCGGGATGTCGCGTTCCACGACGGTGACTCTTTTGTCACCGGGGAGGATGACTGCTTTCATCTTTTCTTCTCCAATACTCATTTACTTGACTGCACCGAAGGTGAGCCCGGCGACCATCTGGCGGCGCAGCACGACCATGAGGACCAGGATGGGCGCGACGATCAGGGTCGCGGCCGCGGTGATATTGCCCCAGTCCGTGCCGTACATGCCGGTGAACTGCTGCAGGCCCACCGGAGCGGTCTTGGCCCCGCTGCGGGTCAGGGACAGGGCGAACAGGAATTCGTTCCAGGACAGGACGATGGTCAGTACGGCGGCCGTCGCGACGGACGGCACGAGCAGGGGCCAGATGATCCGGCGGAGGACCTCCCATGTTGAGGCCCCGTCGACCATTGCGGCTTCCTGGATCTCATAGGGCAGCTGCAGGATCGAACTGCGCAGGATCCACACCACGATGGGCAGGTTGAAGGCAGCGTACGGGATGATCAGGGCCGGGTACGTATCCATGAGCCCGAGCTTGCCGGCGAAGACGAAGACCGGGATGACGGCGACGATGGGCGGGAACATGTAGGTCGACAGGATCCAGGATGAGAGCCCCTTGCGGGCCCGGAAATCCCTCATGGTCAGGGCATATGCGGCCGGGACCCCCACGACGATGGCCAGCGCGGTCGCACCGAGACTGACGATTGCACTGTTGGTGAGCAGCTGACCGAAGCTTTCGGATTTACCGCCGCCGGCTGAGAGTACGGAGGCGTAGTTATCCAGAGTGGGCTGGAAGATCCAGGCTGGAGGGATCTGGTTGGCGATCCCGGCCGGTTTGATGGAGGTGATGAACATGAACAGCAGCGGCACGAGGCCGACCAGGAGCCATGCCCACAGAAAGGTACGTCCGACGATGACGCGTGCCACGGCACCGCCGCGGCTGGTTGATGATGTCGTTGTCATTACATTTCCTCAGGGTCTGACCGGCGGCCGATGATCCGCAGCATGAAGGGGATAAGGAGCGAGAGGATGATCAGGAAGACCACGCCCAGGGCGCAGGCGAGACCGACGTTGAAGCTTTGAAGGCCGACGCGGAATATGCCCAGGTTGATGATTTCGGTGGACTCACCGGGACCGCCGCCGGTCAGGATCTTGAAGGAATCGAAGGTCTTGAAGGCCTGGATGGTCCGCAGCACGGCCGCGATGGCAATGAACGGAACCATGGCCGGGAAGGTGATGTGCCGGAACATCTGCCATGGGGTCGCTCCGTCAACCATCGCTGCTTCTCGGGGTTCCCCCGGCAGGGACTGAAGGCCGGCCATCAGGATCAGGGCGACGAACGGGGTCCACTGCCACATGTCGAGAATGACCAGGACGATCCATGCCGATGTCGGATCACCGAGCAGGTCGATGCCTTTGGGAAATCCGAAGACGCCGAGGTAGTAGCCTACCCACCCGTAGTTGGGGTTCAGCAGCTGCTTGAACACCATGGCCGCGACCGCGGGGGTTACGGCGAACGGCAGCAGCATGAGCGCGGCCCCGACTTTGTTGGCGCGGGTCTGGGCCGCGAGCGGGAGTGCCAGGGCGAAGCCCAGGATCATCTCCAGGATCACCGCGACCGCAACGAAGCCGAATGTGATCAGGAATGCGTGCTGGACCGAGGCGTTGGTGACCGCCGTGATGAAGTTATCCAGTCCGACGAATTTGCCCACGCCCCCAAGGATCTTGTCGTTGCGGAAGGCCGAGTAGAAGATAAAAATGGCCGGGGCCACGGTCATCAGTAGCAGGACAAACATGGCCGGGGCCATGTAGATCCACGGGGTCGAACGTTTTTTCCACGTCAGCTGCTTCCTGCCGTGCGGGCCGGCCGTGGCACGGCCGGCCGCGCGGCGGGAAGCGTCAACCGTCAAGGTCGCATCCAATGGTGCGGCGGTTGCTTTCATAATCGATACTCCTTGGGCGACCTTGAGCGGTCCGATGGGTTAGTAGCCGGCCGATTTAAGGAGGGCCGAGACCTTCTCTGACGCGGACTTGAGGGCGTCCGATGGCGAGGAAGCGCCTGTTGCGGCGTTGTTCACCGCGACGGCCACCTCGTGACTGACTTCGGTGTAGTTGGTCAACCGTGCACGGCCCACGCCTTCTGCGAGGGATTTTCCGAGGGTGTCGTAGAAGGGTGTGAGGGGGTTATCGCTCTTGATGCCGGCAAAGACGGAGGTCCGGCTGGGGTGCAGGGACTTGGCGGTCATCGTCGTTTGCTGCTCGGCGGCGGTCAGCCAGCTGATTCCCTGGTAAGCCCATTCCTTGTTCTTGGAATTCTTGTTGACGCTCAGCATCCAAGTCCCGAAGTGGGGTCCGGCGGCCTTCGCGCTGGGCACCGGGGCGTAGCCGATCGTGCCGCCCTTGACGTTGTCACCGAGCTTGAGGTCGTGGTAATTGATCGTCATGGCGGTCAGCCCGCTGCCGAACGATTCGGCAGTTGTACCCCAGTCCGCTGACGTGCTGCCCGGGGGGACATGTCCGCTTTGCGCCAGCTTGGCGTAGTAGGCCAGTGCCTGGGTTCCTTCGGGGGTGTCGAACGTGGGCTTGCCGTTCTGGTCGGCCAGGGTCCCGTCTCCGCCGAAGGAGGCGAGCAGGGTCTTGAAGTCATCGGTGGCCCAGTCGCCGACGCCTGCCATGACCGTGGTGCCGTAGAGCTTCTTGTCAGGCTGGGTGAAGAACTCCGCCACCTGGGCATAGTCGTCCCAGGTCTTCGGGACCGCGAGGTCCTTGCCGTACTTGGCCTTGAAGTTCGCCTTCTGGACCGGGTCGTTGAACAGGTCGCTGCGGTAGGCCATGACGGCCACGTTCGACTGGATCGGCATCCCGTACACGTCGAATCCGGCGTTCTTTATCGCGGATGCGTCGGGCTTGGCCGTTGGATCCGGGTAGCGTTTGATCGGGGAATCGGCGTTGTAGACGGCCGTGTCGTAGAACACCTTGGGGATGAAGTCGCCCACGTTGGACTGCGGCCCGTCAGGGTTCAGGGCCCCGTTCTCGAGGTACTGGCTCAGGGGTTCGAGGTTCTGTACCAGGGCCGGCGCCCATGGGGTGTCGACGACGACGATGTCGTAGTAGCTGCTGCTGGAAGCGAACTCGGAGAAGACCTTCTGCTGCAGCGCGTCGTACGGCTGGTTGTCGATCTTCAGATCGATGCCGAACTTTTCCTTGAACTGCGGCACCAGCGACGCGACGGCGGCGCTGTTGGCTTCATCGGTGGTGTAGAGCATCCGCAGCTCTGCCGGTTTGGCAGCCGCGGTATTGGGTGCTGATGACCCACCCGTGCATGCGGTTGCCAAGAGGGTTACTGTGAGCGCGGCTCCCAAGCCCGCTACGATGCGAGATCGCTTGACGCGATCGAGAGATTGGATCATCCTATTGCCTTTCCTTAAGGGTTTATAAAGAGGACTTACGCCCGGTCAATTCCGGGTACTTCGGGGAACGTCTTGCATGCCGCCCTCCCAGGCGGAGCGTTGGACAGCGGCGGTAAGCCGGGCAGCCCGCAGGCGCTGGCGGACGCCCTCGGGGTTCCCGTCGCCCCAGACCTACGTGCCGACTTCTTGGCGGAAGCCAATGGGGTCATCGCAGACGGCGTAGCTCTCGAGATGGTCGGAGATGGCCCAGACCTTCAGGTTGTGCTTCTCCAGCACGGCGAGCTTGGACTCGATGTAGCCGGGTTCGTCCCAGCGCCAGGCGTCCAGGTGGTCCCCGGACGCGGCGATTTCCGGGCCGTCATGGCCCCATCCGGTGGCGAGCCGGGCCACTTCCTCGACGTGGCAGGTCGGCCCACTGGCCGGTGAACAGGGGATAGGGGCGTGGCATGTCAGGCTTCTTTAACGGTGGCTAACGACTTATGTTCAACGGCGGTGAGCGTGCTCTTGTTATTGGCTGATTTCTCGACGGCGGCAAGGATGCGTTGCACCTGCAGCCCTTCTTCGAACGATGGCGACGGAGCGGCGCCGGTGTCGATGGCCACCAGGAAGTCGCGGATCTGGTGGGTGAAGGTGTGTTCCCAGCCGATGATGTGCCCCTGCGGCCACCAAGCTTCAAGGTAGGGGTGTTCGGGTTCGTTGACCAGGATCCGCCGGAACCCCTGCTCCCACACCGGGGTGGTGGCGTCGAGGAAGTTTAGTTCGTTGAGGTTTTCGAGGTCGAATGTCAATGACCCGAGTGAGCCATAGACCTCGAGCCGAAGACTGTTTTTCTGCCCTGTGGCCACGCGGGAGGCCTCTACCGAGGCGCTGATGTTACCCGTCATCCCTAGGGTGGCCCATGCGGCATCGTCGACCGTCACTTCTTCCGGACCGTTGGGGCCGGGCCGCTCTGCGACGAACGTCCTCAACGTGCCGGTCACCTCAGTCACAGCTTGACCGGTGAGGTGCTGGACCTGGTCGATGGCATGGGAGGCGATGTCCCCCAGTGCGCCGGAGCCGGCGGTTTCCTTCCGCAGCCGCCAGGTCATGGGAGCCTGGTCATCGGCGAGCCAGTCCTGAAGATACGATGCCCGGACGTGCCGGACGGTGCCGAGCCGGCCCTCCGCGATCAGTTCCCGGGCCAGGGCAAGGGCGGGCACACGGCGGTAGTTGAACCCGACCATGGACTGCACCCCGCATGCACGGGCTGCTGCTGCGGCAGCCGTCATGGCCTCGGCTTCGGCGATTGTGTTGGCGAGGGGTTTTTCGACAAGGACGTGCTTGCCCGCGTCGAGCGCGGCGATGGCGATTTCGGCGTGCATCCAGCCTGGAGCGCAGATGTCCACGATGTGGATGTCGTCCCTGGCGATCACCGCGCGCCAGTCTGTCGCGGATTCGGTCCAGCCATACTTTTTTGCGGCTTCGGCTACCTGTCCGGCGTCCCGGCCCACGAGGACTTTCTGCTCGAAGGCCGGGACGTTGAAGAAGCTGGCGACGTTCCGCCAGGCGTTCGAGTGGGCCTTGCCCATGAACGCGTAACCGATCCCCGCCACGCCCAGGGGTTTGCTCGGATTGGTCCGGTAGGACATGATTTTTGTTCTTTCTGGAATAGTGATGGGCTTGGTCGTTGGTGAGCTTGCACTGGCCACAGTTCACGGCGACAGGACTAAGGGAATTGGCCCGTTGCCAGGCCTCCTCCGAATGAGCGTTCGGCGGCCATGAGGCAGCGCAGGATGGGGGAGGGGCTGGTCCCTGGGGTAACGGGAGGAGGACGGGCGGCCCGCACCCCTCCCCCGGTGCTTACTTCGCGGTTGTGGCGAGATCGGCGACCATTGGCACGTCGACCCAGACGCCCTTGTCGGCAGAGGCCATGATCGCGTCGTCGATGAGCGCCGTCTGATAACCGTCGGCGAAGTTCGGGCTCACGCTGCCGCCTTCGGCGATGGCTTTGAAGAAGTCGTGTGCTTCGATGATTTTGGTTTCGCCGTAGCCGATGCCCAGGGCCGGGATGGGCCAGAGGCCGTCCCCGTAGGGGTGGGACGGTCCGGTATAGACGGTCCGGAACCCGCGCCGGTCGTTCTGGTCGGAAGCGAAGCAGACCTGGAGTTCGTCGCGGCGTTCGTAGTTGAAGGCGATGCTGCCTTCGGTGCCGTGTATTTCGAAGGTGATGAAGTTGTTGCGGCCGTAGGCGTTGCGGGTCGCCTCGATGGAGCCGATGGCGCCGTTGGCGAAGCGGACCATGGTCATGACCTCGTCGTCGACGTCGACCTCTCCGCGGGGCCCTTCGCCGCCCCGGATGTTCCCCAATGCGTCGGAGCCTCCGGTCTGTAGCGGGCGTTCGGGGATCCAGGTCGAGAGGACTGAGTTCACGGAGGAGAACTCGCCTACAAGGTAGCGGGCCATGTCCACGACATGGGTGGCGATGTCGCCGAGGGCTCCGGAGCCGGCGATGTTCTTCTGGAAGCGCCAGGAAAGGGGGGAGTTGGGGTTCGCGGACCAGTCCTGGAGGTATGTGCCGCGGAAGTTGAGGATTTGCCCGATGGCGCCTTCTTCGATGTATTTCTTGGCCAGGGCGACGGCGGGGGTGCGGCGGTAGTTGAAGGCGACCATGTGGACGATGTCGGCGTCCTTGACCGCGTCGTACATGGCCTTGGACTCTTCGCCGGTGCGGGCGAGGGGCTTTTCGCAGATGATGTGCTTGCCGGCCTGCGCGGCGGCGATGGCGATCTCGGCGTGCAGGTGGTTGGGGGTGGCGATGTCGACGACGTCGATGGCCGGGTCGTCGATGATCCGGCGCCAGTCGGCGGTGGAGTGTTCGAAGCCGAAGCGGCGGGCGGCCTCTGCCGCGAGTTCGTCGGTGGCTTCAGCGATGGTGTGGCGGACGGGCAGGGCCGGGGCGGGCCAGAAGAACATGGGCATGGCGGAGTAGGCCAGGGAGTGGGCCTTGCCCATGAAGCCGCCTCCGATGAGGCCGACGTTGAGGTTTTTCACGATGGTGTTCCTTTTCTGAAATGCGTGTGGGGGAGGGGTGTTAGGGGAGGAGTTCTTCGAGGTATCGGCGGCTGATCTCGGCGGCAGAGCGCGGGTCGCCGTCGTACTCGTCGAGTTCGACCATCAGCCAGCTGTCGTAGCCGCTCTCACTGATGGCTTGGACGATGTCCGGGAAGTCGAGTTCTCCCTGCCCCAGGGGCAGGAAGGCGAAGGGATCCTTCCGCAAGTCCTTGAGGTGGACGTGGCGTATGCGGTCCGGGTATTTGCGGATGAGGGCGGCCGGGTCGCCGCCGCCGGCGGCAAGATGGGCGGTGTCCGGGCAGAAGCCGATGCGGGTCAGGCCCATCAGCCGGTCCAGCTCGTCGGGGTTCTCGACGATCGTCGTGAGGTGGGGATGGTAGCTGGCGGAGAGACCGGCGGACTCGGCGATGTCGGTGACCCTGTCCAGGGACTCCCCGAGCCGGCGGTAGTCCTCGTCCGTGGTGCCGGTGGCGCGCCGGGCGCCGCCTCCTACGACGAGGCGCTCGGCCCCGAAGGTCGCAGCGAGCTCGGCGGCGCGCTGGATGCGGTGCAGCTCGTCGGGCAGGATGTCAGCGTAGATGAAGTTTCCGCCGGTGTAGACGCTGGCGAGGGTGACGCCGGCCTCGTCGAGGATGCTGCGGAGTTGCTCGGGCTTGTCGGCGTATTCGGCGAGGTTGCCGTCGAACATCTCCACGCCCTCGTAGCCGGCGGCTGCGATGTCCTTGATCGCCCTGTCCATCGGACCGTGGGTCATGTAGAAGAGGTCTTTAATGCTGGTCACCCCTACCGGGTGGCCTACGACGCCACCCCAGGTGATGGTGGAGTATCCGAGTTTCATGCTGAGGCCTTTCAGATAAGTCAAGAGAAGACGGGTTGGTTACGGGGCCGGTGGCGCTGGCAATTGTGCTGGCCACGGCTATTTCTTCCGGGCGAGGGCGACGGCCAGGATGATGATGGCGCCGCGGACCACCTGCTGCTGGCTGCTGTCGAGACCGGCCAGGATCAGTCCGTTGTTGATCAGGCCAATTAGGAGGGCGCCGAAAAGAGTGCCGATGATGGAGCCGAATCCGCCGAAGAGGCTTGTCCCGCCGAGGATGACCGCGGCGATGGCGGAGAGCTCATCGCCCGATCCCCACTGGAAGCGGCCGGACTGAAGGCGGCCGGCGTACAGCATGCCGGCAACGCTCGCGACCGTGCCCGAGATGAGGAGCACCTGGAATTTGATGCGTTTGGTGTTGATGCCGGTGAACTCCGCGGCGTTGCGGTTACCGCCGGTGGCGAGGACCTGTCGGCCGAACTTTGTGCGGTTCAGCACCACGGCGCCGATGGCAACGAAGATTGCGCTCCAGACGACCAGGCCCGGTACTGGACCGAAGTCACCGGATCCGAACAGCATGTTGAAGGTGTCATTCAGGATCGGCTGGGGGGCCGAGGCCGTGATCCACTGGGCGACTCCGGCAGCGATACCCAGCATGCCGAGTGTCACCAGGAAAGAGGGGATGCCAAGGAGACTGACCAGTGCACCGTTGATGGACCCGACCACGAGTCCGACGGCGAGGCCGGCGAGGATGCCGGGAACCAGGCCCCACTGGGACAACGCCATTGCCGTGCAGACGCTGGACAGTCCGGCCACCGATCCAACGCTCAGGTCGATTTCTGCGCAGGAGATGACGTAAGTCATCCCCACGGCGATAACGGTGATCGTGGCCGTCTGCCGGAAGATATTGAGCAGGTTCTGTGGGGACAGGAAGCCCTGGTCACGCAGCAGAATGGCGAAGAAAATGAAGACGACGACGAAACCGATGTAGATGACGTAGCGCCGCCAGTCGAGCTCTTTTAGCATGGTGCCGAAATTGCGGGGTGCCGCGGTGTCGCGGGGGGTGATGGTGTTTGCGTTGCTCACTGTTCAGACTCCCTGGACTGCAAGTTGAAGATATTCCTCGTCAGCGATCTCGCTGCGGGGGATGTCACGGATGACGGAGCCGTCCTTGAGGACGAGGACGCGGTCACTGACTGCGAGTAGTTCGGGGTACTCGGAGGAGATGACGATGACGGCTTTGCCGGCGCTGGCGAGATCGCGGATCATGTCCAGGATTTCGCTCTTAGTACCGATATCGACGCCGGCGGTCGGTTCGTCCAGGATCAGGATGTCTGGATCGGTGCCCAGCCACTTGGCGATGACCACCTTCTGTTGGTTGCCGCCCGAAAGCAGGCGCACGGGGCGGTGGGGATGGGCGACCTTGACCGCGAACTTTTTGATGAGGGACGACGACAGTTCCTTGCCCTTGGCGGAGTCCAGAAGGGGTCCCCGCCTGATCTGGCCAAGCAAAGGCAGCAGCAGGTTGTCTCGGACGGAGTGGTCCAGGACGAGGCCTTGGGCCCGGCGGTCCTCGGGGATGAGGGCGACACCGGCATCGATGGCCTGCTGCGGGGAGCTCAGGTTGATTTTCTCCCCCCGGATGAGGATCTCGCCGCTGTCTCGGCGGTCGATGCCGAAGAGTGCGCGGGCCAGTTCGGTGCGACCGCTACCCATTAGACCGGCCAGGCCCAGGATCTCACCGGGTCGGAGCGAGAAGGAGATGTCCCTTACCCGCGGCCCGGCGTTCAGCCCGCGGACCTCCAGCAGGGGTGCTCCCTCGTGGACCACGTGGTCCCGCTCGCGGTAGGCAAGCTGGCCCTCGATCTTTTTGCCGACGATGCCTTCCACGATCTGTTCGGGTGTCACATCGGTCAGCGGCTCGGTAAGGAGTCGGCGGCCGTCGCGCAGGATGGTGATCCGGTCGGCCAGCCGGTACACCTCGTCCATGCGGTGGGAGATGTAGATAATTGAAATGCCGCGCTGCTTGAGACGGTCTATCAGTTCGAAGAGCGCTTCGGACTCGTGCCGGGCAAGGCTGGCGGTGGGTTCGTCCATGATGAGCACCTGGGCGTTTTGCGAGAGTGCCTTGGCGATCTCGGTCAACTGCCAGTAGGCCGTGCCGAGCCGGGAGACTTCGGCACGGGGGTCGACGGTTACCTCCATCTCGGCGAAGACCTCCTTGGCCCGCCGCTCCGAGGCGCGGTCGTCGATGAGGCCGCCCGCCCCGAGCGGCTCAGCGGCAAGGAAGATGTTCTGAGCGACAGTCAGGCTCGGCACGAGGCTGAATTCCTGGAAGACCATCCCGATGCCGGCGGACTTCGCGTCCTGAATCGAGTTGATGGCGACCGGTTTTCCTCCAATGAGGATCTCGCCGGCGTCTGCCTGATAGACGCCTTGGAGGATTTTCATAAGGGTGGACTTCCCGGCCCCGTTGCCTCCTGCGAGGGCGTGGACCTCGCCCTTCCGGACGTCGAAGCTGACATCCTTCAGGACTGAAACGCCGTTGAAGCCCTTGGAAATCGAGCGCATCTCGACGACATTGTCTGCGGTGTTCATTGTTGCCCTTTCGGGACAGTGGGGGAGGGTGGGTGCCCCCGCCGTCGGGTCTGGCTACTTTTTGTAGGACTCTTGAATGTCCTTCGGAGCGTCCTCGTGGTAAACCTGCTTCCAGGCTTCGAGGACGTTGGAATGGTCAACGGGGAGTGCACTCAGCGCCACATATGCCGGCGCTGCTTTCCCGATGAGCGCTCCTGCGGCCAGCCTGGCTTCCGTAACGCCTTGGTCGAACGGAACCTGGGCCCCGAGGCCGACGATGAGTTGGTCTTTGGCCAAGGCGATAGCGACGTTCTTGCCAAGGTCCTCCGTGGCGATCTTCAAATCCTGTCGGCCTGCAGCACGGGCTGCGGCCATGACACCTTCTGCGGGGACGTCCCAGACCGCCCAGATGCCCGACAGGTCGGCATACTTGCTCAGCATGGCGTTCGCAGCGGCCTGGGCGTCCCCGGCGAAGTCCGGCCCGGCGATGCCCTTCTCCTCGACGATCTTGATCTCGGGGTACTCCTTGGTGATCGTTTCCTTGAATCCCTGGTAGCGCTGCTTGGTCACGAAGAAGTCGGCCTGGTGGAAGACAAGTCCGATCTTCCCCTTGCCACCGATGGCCTTGGCCATTTGGTGGGCGGAAACGACACCGTTGCCGTAATTGTCGGCAGAGACAACGGAGACGTAGTCCTTGCCGGCAGTCAGCCCCTGGGGAATGTTGTCCATGAAGACGAGCTTGGTGCCGGCGGCCGCGACTTTCTTGTAGGCGGAGGCCGTTGCCACGGGGTCCGTGGGGATGGAGACGATGACGTCGGGGTCCTGCGTCATGACAGTCTCGAGATCCGAAACCTGCTTGTCCGGCTTGAAGTTCGCATCGGTTGTGGCGATGACCTTGATACCGAGTTTTTCGAATTCGCTCTTTAGCCCGTTGGTTTGGGCGGTCGCCCAGTCGTTGCCGCCGTAGTGCATGACGATTGCCGCCTTGGCGTTGAGTGCCTTGACCTTCTCGATCTCGGCGGGTGTCAGATCTGCAACGGATGACGGAGAGGGCGTCTCGCCGTTGGGGCCCTTGCTCAGGACCTGTCCCTTGATCTTGTCAAGGGCCTGCTGGGCCTTCTCGGATACTCCTGCATCGGGAGCGTTTGAGGTTCCCGTTGTCGAACTGCTGCAGGAAGCGACGGAAAGTGACAGGGCTGCGGCCAAAGCCACGATGGGAAGCCTGCGGATCATCATTGTTCTCCAGTGCTTGTGAGTGGATGGATAGGTCGGAAGGTGGTGGCGGATCAGGCCAGGGCTATGGCGAGGGCAGGGGGAACCGGCGACAGGACGAGCCCGCTGGCGGCGGCGGCCGTGCGGATAGCAGCGGCCTTGTCTGACGCCGTCAGGATCGCCTCCGCCTGCGCTTTGTCGACGAAAAGGCCCAGGGAGCACGGTCCGTGATGGGATTGAACCCACCGAACCGCCTCGCCTGCCGCCTTGGTCATTTCAGCGCCGGCTGTCTCGGTGACCGAGCCGTCAATGGTTGAGAGTGACGTCGGCGCGCCTGATTGGTCGACAGAGACCACCAGGCTCGCCCAAAGGAGATTGTCATCAAAGACGCCGACGACAGCCGACGAGCCTGCGGGTACGAAGGTGCGGACAGCAGCTGCGAGATCATCACGTGCTGCGTCCGTCACGAGCATTTCCAAATTGGCCCACTGGGCGGGGTCAATATTTCGAATGCCAACGCTGGGATCGAGTAAAAGTGCATCGACGATGGTGTTGCTCATGCCGTTCCCTCTTCGTTGAAGTTCGCCTCCGTGAACGTTTACGACGGTACCGTGAACGTTTACGCTCCAAATCGTAAACGTTTACGGAGGTTTGTGTCAAGCATCACGCCACGGGCCGGTTTGAGGTTCAGTAAGCGTCCGGCGACGTAAGATTAAGGACGCACGGAACGACCGCGGACCCGGCCCGGCCAGTGCAGGACAGGAGAGCAAGTGAGAGCAACAGCGATCCCCCGCGAGGCGAAAGAGGGGCTTCCAGACGCTTCCTTGCGGCGGAAGCCGACTATCAACGATGTGGCGCAAATCGCCGGCGTCTCGTTCGGGACTGTCTCGCGAGTCCTCAACAACGCACCGGACGTCAGCGCTTCAACTCGCGAGCGGGTTCTGCAGATCGTTAAAGACATCGGGTACCGGCGGAATCGGGCCGCGACCGCGCTGGTCACCAGCCGGTCAACTTCCATCGGCATACTCTCGGACGGCTCGCCACGATTCGGCCCTGTCGGGACACTCATGGCCCTTGAAAACATTGCGCGTAAGAAGGGCTACGCCACAACCGTCATCAGTGTCGAAAAACCCTATGAAGAGTCTGTGCAAGCCGCCCTCGACACCCTGGACGATACCGGCGTCGGGGGGATCATAGTCATCGCACCTCTCGTCGACATGGCAGCAGCTGTCTGGAATGCCTCATGCCGTGTACCAGTGGAGATGATTGCGGCCGGCGCATCATCAACTCCAAACGTCTTCACATACTCAGAAAATCAGGAGCTCGGAGCGAGGCTGGCCACGCAGCACCTCATAGACCTGGGCCACACCGATATCGCCCACTTCGCCGGCTCTATGGACTGGTTCGACGGACGCGTACGCAAGCGCGGCTGGGAGGCCGCGCTTCGTGATGCCGGACTTGCACCAGGACTGTGCATCGAGGGCGACTGGAGCCCCAAATGGGCTTACGAGACCGGCCTCCAGCTCGTCCGGGAGGGAAGGATCCCTCAGGCGATCTTCGCAGCCAGCGACCATACCGCCCTCGGGCTTATTCGCGCTTTCGCCGAAAATGGCGTACGCGTCCCGGACGATGTAAGTGTCGTCGGATTCGACGACATCGAAGGGTCAGACTATTTCCTACCTCCCCTGACCACTGTGCGCCAGGACTTCACGGCACTGGCACTCATGAGCACGGAGGTGCTTCTCGGCGCCATGGAAGGCCGGGACGTGGACCGCACACCGATTACGCCGACGCTCGTAGTACGCAACAGCTCGACCCGCGCCACCAGCCACAGCACTTCACCAACAGACACATGAAATGTCTCCAAACAAAGTGTGGACGGCATGGCTGTGGCTCGTCGATCAGGGCTACTCGGCCCATGAGCAGCCTCTGCCCCGCCTGAAGCGATTGCTACAGCCTTGAAACTCGACAAGAGCTGATGCTCAGCAAAGATTGTGCAGACGCTGCCTGCACGCATTGACGACCAGTGCGCAGCTGCGGCAGCCTGATGCCGGTTGCGGTGTGCCCGGCACTAGGTAGCCAGTGACAGCGAGGTACTTTAATCGCAGGCCATAAGGGGGATGCCTGGAAGCCAAAAGTACCTATACGCTCACGCGGAATCGACGGCAGGGTGGGCGCCATCCTGACTTTCGGATCCAGGCCCGTATCGGCGCTGGACAGTAGCCGTGTAGTTCATTCTCGTTTCTGCCGCGCGCGGATCCGCGATCGTATTGGCCCGGTTGAACCACGGCGAGCCACAGGCCAATGAGCTGCGGCCCCTCACACCCTCGCGCTGCAGCAACCTCAATTGTCCCAACAGTGGTAATCGCAAGAAGCTGGGACAAGGCTGATACCACCGCGCCACATCGAACCGGGGCCAGCCGAACTGACGGAATCCCCGTACCGGAACCATGTGCACCCTGGTCCTGGCCGGTTATGGGAAACGTGAACGCGACCAAGCGCTTCTGTCGGATAGTCCCCCAGCAGACGGCCTGACTTCCTGAGTCCCGGCTTTGGGGAGTAGTTTCCAGTGCCGATCGTGGACCTTTCGTAGTCATGGCGTCAGCCGGCTCATCTCTTTTTGCCGTTGCGCGGTCGCCATCCTGGGATGTCGTTGTCCTCTCGCCCTCCGCCAGGCGGAGGGCGAGAGGACAACGTGGGGAGCGGTGCTGGATTAGGGAGTTAGTGAACTCCCGCGCCCATCCGGGCGCGGGAGTCGGCTGAATGGGGCAGCGAAGGGGGCAAAAGAGGGTGTGCACATTGTGCACACCATGGGCTTCGGATCGGTTCGTACTGGTACCGGACTGGCCCGGACCGCGGAGGTTTTCGGGGGAGTGGCGGGTTTTCAAGGGCTGGAACCCGGTTCGAGTCCCACCTTGGGCACAGCATGACCCCTCGTCAGAGGGGTTTTTGCTTTAATGTGTGGACATTTACCCTCCGCGGTTCCCTCTGACTCTGTCCGCGGTCTGTGCCTGGCGCCGCGGTGGCCTGTTCGGTTGTGTGGGTGGCGGGGCCAGGTCCTGGCTGGTGGCCCTCCGCCTGCTGGCATCTAGGGTATGTGCTGTCCTATCTTGCTGTTCCGGGGGCCAGGTGTTGGCCTCACTCGTTCATGGTCAGTAATTGTGGTGACGACATGACCAAGCGGAATTTTCTTCGAGGATCGCCCTCGGATTGCTGCTTTCTTCGAGCCAGGCATATGCGCTCGTCGAGCCTTTGTCCGGCCAAAGGGGGTGTGCACATTGTGCACACGTTTGTGCACGGGCGGCTTTCGACCTGCATTTTGATCCCCACCCTCCTGGTTCTGCTTTCACTACTTCATGAAGTTCTCTGTTTCCTGCGACATGACTTTGCGGCCTGGATCGTCGGTGTCGTTGCACGTCCCGGGTTCAGCGGGAACGTGTTTGGGAGTATCTGCGGCTGTGGCGTCCACCCGTCCACAGAGCGGAGGTGTGTGGGATCCGGACTCTTCTTCCGGCGACGGTTCTGGTTTGGATGATCCGTAAGGCCGGTCCAAAGTTGGTCGCGGCTAGGGTCAGTGCCGTTCGCGCTAAGAAAGGCGTCCCGCGCAGACTTGCGGTAGACGTGGCGGCTTCCGCGCCCCTCAGAGACGGGCGGGTCACCGAAGGCCGTTTGGGTGATCACGGCGTGGAGCATGCTGGCGGAACTGGCGTTGTGGACGACGCAGCTGGTCGCTGCCGGGCACCGGATGTGTCTGTCAGATTTCGGCGGCGTTCTGATAGCGGAGTCACCGCTGGGTTTGAGGGTCCGGAGTGCAACTTGGGGAACCGGGAGCGGTTCAAAGTTTCGTGAGGAAATTAGCGACGGAGGAGCGCGGAACGAAACTTTGGATCGTGAGCGGCGCATGGCGCCCTGGTTGCGTGGAGGGCCCGCCCAGCGATGATGGGGATCAGAATGACGCGAAGTTGCTCCTGCTGGTTCATGGAGGGGAGAGCGGGGCGGCATGACGCAACGTGATCCTGATCATGCCGCAGGCAATTCGGCTCGGCGTCGTGAGAGACCTGGCAGGCCTCCACCGTTGCGCGGTTTCGGTGTACCAGAAGACGGGCCCGCGTCGGTCCGGCAACGTGGCTGGTGTTCGCCTCTGCCGGCTACTGAATGCTTTGTCGCAGATTGGCGACTATCAGCCGGCGGCGATCGGAACGGTGGACGCTGGCCGCCAAGCGGGGGAGACGTTATTTGAGACTAGCCGGGCAATAAACTTAACTCTAAATTTTTTGTCGGGTATCCTGCATGTGTGAAGTCAGGTACCGGCGAAGATGTGACTGTATCGCCCTCAGCTATACGGCTCCTGTTGCTGCTTAGAGGCAGTGAGCCCGAGGGTCTCGGCCGTGCTGAGCAGGTTACGTACATGCTGGAAACAGCCATTGCCATGGGGATCGTGGGCGAAGGTGAGAGGCTGCCGCGGGAGTCTGTCTTCTCAACGGAGCTTGGCATTTCTTCGATCACGCTGCGGCAGGCGTTGAACACGCTTCGTATGAAGGGCGTGATTACCACAAGCCGGGGTCGCTCCGGGGGGAGTTTTGTTCGGAGTCCCAAAGAGCCCTCTGCTGAGGATATTCGGCAGAAGCTGCGCCTTACCAGTACCGAGGACTTGAGAGATCTCGGCGACCACTGCGCGGCGGTGGCTGCTGCCTCGGCGAAGTTGGCAGCCCAGCGGGCTGATGAACAGGATATCGAGTATCTGGAAGGACTGGCCGCCAGGTTCGATGCCAGCGCCACTGCGCAGGAGAGACGTCGCGCCGACACGCGGTTCCATGTCACGGTCGGAGTTGCTGCGCAGTCCAGCCGACTCACGGCGGCCATGCTACAAATCCAGGCGGAACTATCGAGCTTCCTGTGGATCGGGCAGGAAAGCGAGTCCTCGGTGGCTGAAGCGACCAGGGAACACAACCATATTCTGAAGTGCATTGCCGAGCATGATGCGCCCGCAGCGGCTGCCGCTGCCGAGCTTCACAGCAGCACCGAAATGGAGCGGATCATCAAACAGCACCTTCAGATGCTCATGCTGTCCCAGGAGGATGCATGACCACGGACTCTCTCACAGAGACACTACGACGTACCGCCCAAGCGGTTTCGTCCAGCATCGAACGGGTTTTTGAGGACCTCCAGGCTGTCGCCTCGGAACTTATAGCCGCGAGTGAACACATGCCCGCTGTTCCCGAAAGCACCGATTTTTCCTTTCTTCAGCCGCTATTCGAAGACTTGCTTGTCAGGAGCAGCCCCCTGATCGAAGGCGGAGGTATCGCCTACCAGCCCGGCTCCCTCAGGGATGCCGAATACTGGCTCGAATGGTGGCGCATGCAACCAACAGGCCGGCCGAAGTTCATCGGACATGACTTGAATCCGGGCTCCATCCGGTATTACGACTACGCAACCCGGGACTGGTTCAAAGTACCCGCTGCTGCCGGTCATCCAGTCGCCGTCGGGCCCTACATCGACATGGGCGGCATCGACGTCAATACCGTGACTCTGACCGTGCCGGCACGGACTGGCCACGGAACCCACGTACTGGGTTGCGACCTTTCCCTCTCCGCGTTGGAAGCGATTTTCCTGCGTGCCATCCGGACCCCGGAACCATCAGTGGTCTTGGTGGGCCGGAACGGCCGAATCATCGCCTCGAACTCTCCCCGGCTGTTGATTGGTACACGCGCGGACGTCGATGCGGCCACGGACACCGTACCGGTGGCTCCGGAAAAGTACGACGTCCTTCCCTGGAACCTGCTCGTCACCAACCAGTAGTACCTCCGCCGCCTGGAATGCCAGGCGACATTGCGGGGCCTCGCCGGGCCCGGGCATGCCCAAAATGCCGCTGTGCGCTGTCCGGACCATAGACGGACAGCTCTAACCCCGCGCCCCGTTGACACCCCCAAAGTCAGGACATCTTCCGGCTGATTTCCGGTGACCTGCCTGTCATCGAAACGTCACGAACAAAAAAACTTTGCGCTAGCTATTGAATTTAAGATGTACTTTATTATCTTTTAAGTGTGACAGTGCCCACACAGGGCCGTGATCCATCCCATCCAGCAGTAGTGCATTGGAGCTTAAACATCATGAACGCCACGACTACGACCACCCCCGTCCGCCGCGGTAACGAGGCAGAACTCGTTGCGAAGGAGGAGCTTCCGCCGCTGCAGCACTTCATCGACGGGGCCTTCACGACACGCACCGACGCTGCAGGGACAGACATCGTGAATCCCTCCAGCGGAACGGTGATCTGCTGTGTGTTGGAGGGGACCGCGGCCGATGTCGACCTTGCCGTCGCGGCTGCCCGCCAGGCACAGACGGACTGGGGAGCGACCACGCCGGCAGAGCGGTCGGATCTGCTGCTGAACATCGCCTCCCGCATTGAAGAAAACGCCGATATCCTTGCCCGGCTTGAATCCCTCAACACAGGCAAGCCCCTAGCCACCTCCCGGGACGATGTTTCCGGATCCGTGGACACGTTCCGGTTTATGGCAGGGGCGGGGCGGGCCCTGACCTCCCTGGCTGCCGGGGACTACGCGACGGACCACACCTCGGTGATCCTGCGCGAACCCGCCGGCGTCGTCGGCGTGATCACCCCGTGGAACTACCCGCTCCTGATGGCCGCCTGGAAGATCGCCCCGATCCTCGCCGCCGGCAACGCCCTGGTGTTAAAGCCCTCCGAACAGACCCCGCTGACCACCCTGAAGCTCGCCGAAATCATCGCAGACCTTCTCCCGGCTGGTGTCCTGAACATCGTGACCGGTCTCGGCCCGGTCGTGGGGGAGCGGCTGGCCTCGAACCCGGACATCGATCTGGTTGCCCTGACAGGCAGCGTGGGAAGCGGCAAGGCCGTCGCGGCCACGGCGGGCAACACGGTCAAGCGCGTCCACCTGGAGCTCGGTGGCAAGGCACCTGTCGTGGTCTTCCCCGACGCGAACCTGAGCGCCGTGGCTGAGTCCCTGCGGACCGCCGCGTTCTACAACTCCGGACAGGAATGCGGGGCAGCCTGCCGCGTCCTGGTCCACGAATCCGTCGCAGACCAGCTTACCCAGCTCATCGTCGAACAGGTCAGCACCTTCATCATCGGGGACCCGACCGCCGGGGACGACGTCGAGATCGGGCCACTGGTCTCCGAAGCCCACTACCACCGCGTCGCCGGCTACCTTGAGCGTGCACAAAAGGAAGGCATCACCGCCGCCATCGGCGGCGCCCCGCTGGAGGGCCCCGGCTTCTTCATCGCCCCGACGGTCCTGACCAACGTTCCGGCCGGTGCAGAGGCCAGCCAGAATGAAATCTTCGGACCGGTGGTCACCATCGAGACGTTCAGCGACGAAGACGAAGCCATTAAGCGTTCCAACGAAACCCCGTACGGCCTGGCCGCCTCCGTCTGGACCCGGGACTCCGCCCGCAGCATCGACCTACCCCGGAAGCTGCACTTTGGCACCGTCTGGGTCAACTCGCACCTGGTCCTTGCCAACGAGGTGCCCTGGGGAGGATTCAAGGGATCCGGCTACGGCCGCGACCTGTCCATCTACGCGCTCGAAGATTTCTCCCGCACCAAGCACGTCATGATCAACCACGCCCGCTAAACGGCACCTCCAACCACACGACCCCGCGGCGGCACAGCCGCCGCCCGGACAACCTAAGGAAAGTATCACCATGCCTAAACAGCTGTACCCCCTCCCGCCTGTCACGCACGACACCGAAACCCCGTGGACAAACTGGGGCGGCAACCAGTCCTGTACCCCGGCGTTCACGGTCCGCCCGAAGACCGAACAGGAGGTCCTGGACACGGTCCGCTTCGCCATCAAGGAAGGCCTGCCCGTCCGCGCCGTCGGCGCAGGACACTCCTTCACCCCGCTGGTTCAAACCGGCGGCATCCTCATGGACCTCGAAGGCCTCGCTGGCCTGACCGGAACCGACACCGATACCAGCCGCGTCCGCATGTACGGCGGAACCCGCATCAGCGACGTCGGAGCGCCCCTCTGGGACAAGGGCCTGTCCCTGTCCAACCAAGGCGACATCGACAAGCAGGCCATTGCCGGCGCGATCTCCACAGGAACGCACGGCTCAGGCATCGAACTGGGCAGCTTCTCCTCGGCCCTGCGCTGGGCGAAAATCGTCAACGGCCACGGCGAAATCGTCGAAGTCGGCGAGAACCAGCTGCGCGAACTCAAAGCGGCACAGGTTGCCCTGGGCACGCTCGGTATCTTCCTCGAGGTCGAACTGCAGGCCTCCCCGGCGTACCACATCGTCGAGGAAATCACGTACCCGATGTGGGACGAAGTGGAGCGGGACTGGGAGGAGAACATCCGCAACAACCGCCACTATTCCTTCATCTGGTGTCAGGAAGAAGGCTCGGCCGAACTCTACGAACTGCCCACACCCACGGGCGAGTCGATGGTCAACCGCACCTACACGAAGAAGTACCGTGCGGCGAACCTGAACGAGGCCACGGAGCTCTCCAGCGTGGAAGGCGCCCGCAAGGACCGTGCCTATGAAATCTACGCCGGCGGATATATGATCCCGTTCCACGAACTCGAGTACTACGTCCCGGCCGAACAGGGCCTGGAAGCGGTCAAAGCCGTGCAGAACCTCCTGAACACCACCCACAAGGATCAGAAATACCCGCTCGAAGTCCGCTGGGTGAAGGGCGATGAGGGCTACATCTCACCGTTCTACAAGCGCGATACTACGGTCCTGTCCGTCTCCGGCGCTCCCGGCACCAATTACTGGCCCTACCTGCGCGACCTCGATGCGCTGCTGGAAGACTTCGACGCCCGCCCGCATTGGGGCAAGATCCACTTCATGACCCGCGAACGCATGCAGCGGCACTTCCCTGAATACGACACGTTCGTCCAGGTGCGTAAAGAATTCGACCCCAACGGCGTCTTCCTCAACGACCACACCCGCGCACTCGTCGGCTAACGCCCATCCCCCCAAAGGAACCCACATGTCAGACGTAAAACACCACGACACGAGCGGACTTGATGAATTCGGGTACACCCAGACGCTCGATCGCAGCATCGGGAAGTTCGCCAGCTTCGCAGCAGGTGTCAGCTATATTTCCATCCTCACGGGCGTCTTCCAGCTCTTCTACTTCGGCTTCGCCACCGCCGGACCTGCCTACGCATGGTCATGGCCCATGGTCTTCGTCGGCCAACTCATGGTCGCGTTGTGCTTCGCCGAGCTGGCAGGACGCTACCCCGTCGCCGGGTCCGTTTACAACTGGGCCAAACGACTGTCCTCCGCGACGTCCTCGTGGATGGCGGGATGGCTCCTGCTGATCTCCTCCATTGTCACCGTTGGGGCGGTGGCCCTGGCGCTGCAGATCACGCTGCCGCAGATCTGGGACGGCTTCCAGATCATTGGCGACGGCACCGGACCCTACGACTTCGCCGTCAACGGGGTGCTGCTGGCCACGATTCTCATCACCTTTACGACCCTCGTGAACGCTTTCGGGGTGAAGCTGACGGCGAGGATCAACAGCACCGGTGTGTTTGTCGAACTCATCGCCGCGGTGCTTCTGGTGATCGCGCTGATCGTGCATATCGTGCACGGGCCGGAAGTCCTTTTTGATGTCAAGGACTTCGGGCAAGGAATGCCCCTCGGATTCTTCGGGGCATTCCTGATCGCTTCCATGGCCTCCGGCTACGTCATGTACGGCTTCGACACGGCGAGCTCCCTGGGTGAGGAGACGAAAGACCCGAAGCGCACGGCACCGAAGGCCATCATCCGGGCGGTGACGGCTTCCTTCGTCCTTGGTGGGGGCTTGCTCTTCTTCGGCATCTTGGCAGCACCTGACCTGTCAGATCCCAAGCTGGGCGCTGCGGACGGCGGGCTTCAGTACATTGTGCTCTCGGTCCTGGGCGGACCGTTCGGCAAGGCCTTCCTGATTTGCATCGTCGTGGCTATCACCGTCTGCACTCTGGCCATCCAGGCTGCCGCGATCCGCATGATGTTCGCGATGGCCAGGGACAACAACCTGCCTTTCAGCCGACAGCTGTCCAAAGTCCACCCGGTCCGGAAGACACCCACGGCTGCGTCCATCACCACCGGCGTTCTGGCGATCATTCCGCTGATCGTCAATATTTCCCAGCCGGCGATTTTCACGATCCTCTCCAGCATCGGCATCGTGCTGATCTACATGTCCTACCTCCTGGTGACCGTTCCGATGCTGCGGAACAGGCTGCTCAAGAAGTGGCCGCTGGCGGATGACGGCACGGAAGTCGGCTTCAGCCTGGGCAAATGGGGCTTCATCGTCAACCTCATCGCCGTCCTCTGGGGTGCGGCCATGACCGTCAACCTCATCTGGCCCCGGCAGGAAATCTACAACTCCGTACCACCTTTTGAGTGGTACCTGCAGTGGGGTGGGGTGATCTTCGTCGGATTCGTCATCGTCACAGGGCTCCTGCTCTACCGGCTCAGGATCCGCCACCGGACCGGAGTCCTGGCAGAACACTCCGCAGCGCTCCACGGCTTCGCCGACGCGGAGGAGGAAGACCAGACCAGGGCCATCCAGCACAGCCGGTAACCAACCTCTCACAACGATGCGGTGCCGGGCCAACATACCCGGCACCGCATCACCCGTTCCTGCGCTGACCCCCGGCCCCGGAACCATGGGACACACCAACGCGGCGGTGATCTGCACCACCACACACCCCATTCCCTGCGGCATGCATCACTCACACCCGGCCCCTCCCGCCTGAACAGCCCGGCTAGGCCCCGCACAAAAATCCCCGGGAACCCCACATCATCTAGTGATATATCAAGTTGAAGTGGCTTAATATATCGCCCAGGAGGAGAGGCATGTCCCTCGTGGCGACAGACTCCCCAACCAGATGGCCAAGGAAAACTTCGTCGGCAAAGCCGCACTTCTCGGCCGGACCGAGGAAGGTTCCGCACGGCGCTTGCGCTGCCTGACGGTAAACGACGGCCGCAGCCTCGTGCTGGGCAAAGAACCGGTCTTCTACAAGGACAAAGCCGTCGGTTACGTCACGAGCGCAGCCTACGGCTACACCGTGAACCAACCGATCGCCTACGCATACCTCCCCAGCGAAATCTCCATCGGCGACTCCGTGGAAATCGAATACTTCGGCCGCCGCATCCCCGCGACCATCCAGGAGGATCCGCTCTATGACCCCAGCATGAGCAGGCTCCGCGGCTAACACCGTCCGCTACCACGGGCGACACCAGACACGCGGTCCGGACTCTTTCTCGCAACCGAGTCCGGGCCGCGGCATTACCTAAGCACAGCCCGCACTAACGCGGCGCTAAACCCCAAACCAGGAGGACAGATGATTGGCTCAGAAGCAATTAGGGTCTATCTCGCCAGGCTTGCCTCACGCCAACCCACCCCCGGCGGCGGCGCAGCCGCAGCCTTCCACGCAGCACAGGGTGCCGCACTCGTCGCCATGGTCGCGCGATACACGAGCGGTGCAAAGTACGAACAACACGCTGCCACCGTGGAAAGGATCACGCGGGTTGCAGACGAACTCGTCGTCGACGCATTGAGCCTGGACGACTACGACGAGCAAGCCTTTCAAAGCGTCATCGACTCCTACAAGCTCCCCACGGACACTGCCGAACTCAAAGCTGCGAAAAATGCAGCCATCGACGCCGCCTTGGTGGAAGCCGCCCACGTTCCTACCCGGCTCATTAGTGTTGCCGGGATCGTAGTGGCTCTTGCTGGTGAACTCTTTGACATTGCCAACACCAACGTCATCAGTGACGTGGCCGCGGCCGCCGACTCCGCACGGGCCGCAGCTACCACAGCCAGGGTCAACATCGACATCAACCTTGTAGCCATCAAAGACGGCGCCCTCCGGGCTCGCCTTGCAGAACAAACCAACGGGTTGGAAGAGACGGCAGTCTTCGCAGCAGACTCTCTGAACCAGCGCGTCCGCGAGAGGATCCTCACATGACCGCCGCCACGCTTTCCGGGAAAACGCTGGCCCGACAAATCCAGCAACGAACCCAGGCGGCTGCACACATCCTCGATCATGAAGGTCAGCGCCCCACACTGGCCGTCGTCGTGGCCACCGACGACGAGTCCACCCACTGGTACGTTCGATCCATTGGCCGCGTGGCGGACAGCGCAGGCATCTGCTGCAGAATCGTCGACCTCGGACCTGACGCGACGGAACAGGTCCTTGCCTCGGTCCTGAGGGACCTCAGCGCAGCGCCATCCGTGCACGGAATCATCCTCCAGACCCCCCTTCCAACGGGTGTCCGTGCCGACAGCCTTGTTGGCCTCATCGCCCCGGAGAAGGACATCGACGGCGCCAACCCCCTCAGCCTGGGCCGCCTTGCCGTAGGGCGGCAGGCCTTCGCACCGGCCACTGCACGGGCCGTCGTGGAACTATTGGACCACTTCCAGATTCCGATTGCAGGACAGAGCGTCACCGTCATTGGGTGCTCCGCGGTAGTAGGCAAACCGCTGTCCCTACTGCTCCTCGAAAGGGATGCGACCGTCACCATCTGCCACTCCAAATCAGGACCACTCGAAAAGTACACACGGTCCGCCGACATCGTTGTTGTTGCGGCTGGCAGCCCAGGACTGCTGACAAGCCGCCACGTTTCGGAAAAGTCCGTAGTGATCGACGTCGGCACCAATGTCCTTCCCGGCGGGTCCCTTGTCGGGGACGTGAACGAATCCAGCGTCAGCAGCGTGGCGGCAGCATTAACGCCTGTTCCGGGCGGCGTCGGAACCGTCACGACGGCGCTACTGCTGCTACACACCGTTGAAGCCGCAGGGGCTCAATCGCTGACACTGGCCTCAAAGATTCCGGTCAAGGTGTAACCGGGCAGGGAGTCCCGGCCCGTCCGGGCCTCCCTGCCCAACCGTTCCGTGTCGCGTAAATGGTGCTTCGATGGCCTGAAAACCTGGGGAGGTAGCTCCGTCGAAGCACCGCTTTCGCGTCACGGAACGCCTCACATTCACATCGAATCAGCCGTATCGGCGCCGCCATACGGGACCTTTGCACCGCGTCCGCCCAAGGAAGCCCGACTCCAGAACCGAAAGAACCCAAGCGATGACAAACAGCAAACAAGGCACTGACTTCAGGCTCGTCGACGACTGGGCGTCACTCGACGAGGCCGAAGCGGAAATTGTCCTCGGAGGACAAACAGTCGTCCGAGGAACGATCGACGGCGTAACCGAAGACGGGTCAATCGTCTGGTTACGGGACAACATCGGCTACCGCAGGCTTTATGAACGAAGCGTGCTCTATGAGGTCTGGGTGCCTCGAGGCAACACGGCCCTGAACTACAAACTGACCAAAACCGGACCCTAACTGCGATGATGCCCGCCATGCGCACAGCAGGCCACGCACCGGCGGGCGGGCGGGCGATCCGCCCCCAAAAATCTCAGCGTTGGAGCCCTCCCGTGAAGAGACGCGCGACATATACCCCGGTAGCGGATAGCACCCCTCACTGTTCTGGACAGAAGACGGGCAACTAGACCGGCGTCTTTTCCGAGGGCACCCGCACGGCGACAGGTTGGGTCGCGCAGCAAAAGGCCAAGCGAGACGGCGAAGGACCAAATTGGGATGGTCCTTCGCCGTCTGGGGCCGGTGGCCGTTAGGAAATCAGAGGGATGGGTCTTTCATTCAAGGACTTCCATCGGTCAGCGCACCTGCTCCAGGGGCTCCTTGGTGCTTACCGACCGGTCGAGGGTGACAAGTGATTCCCCTCGTGTTTCCGGTGCCCACAGCCAGCACACGGTTCCCCCGACGAGCAGGACTGCCACGCAGGAGAAGAGCGCCACGTTGATGCCGAGCCCGGCGAGTACCAAAGGCAGCAGGAAAGTGCTGGCCGCAGATCCCATGCGGCTGCCGGCGGTGACAATTCCCAGTCCGGAGGCTCGAATCTCTGTGGGGAACAGCTCGGGTGGGTAGATGAATTCCAGGTTTGCGGCAGCCGCCAGGACGAGGGCGAAGGTGGCAAACAGGATCACTGCCAGGAGTGTGCTTGAGGGGGAGAGAGTCACGAGCGCCGCCAAGAGCGCGGCCCCGATGAAGAAGCTTCCGACAAGGAACAGTCGGCGGGAGAGGCGGTCGACGATGATCATTCCGACGATGGCGCCAGTCAGCAGGAACACGTTGTAGGTGGCCCCGGCCGCGAGGCTGTTAGTGACTCCGAGGGCGGCCATGATCTGCGGTGCGAAGGTGCCCAACGCGAATTAAGGGATGACCTGGCAGACGTAGAAGACCACTCCGACGATGGTGCGGCGGCGGTATTTGCTGGTGAACAGTTCCCGGTAGCGGGATTGCTTCCGGGCAGCGGAGGCGGGTACGGACGGCATTTCCACGTTTGGTCCGGCGATGCGGGCAACGATGGCGGCGGCCTCCTTTGTTCTGCCTTTGAGCAGGAGCCAGAGCGGGGACTCGGGGATGCCGACGCGGAAGGCGAAGACAATGAGTTCGGGGATGGCGCTGGCGATCAGCATGAACCGCCACGGCTCCTCGCCGAGACCGGACAGCAGGAACCCGGCAAGGTAGGCGAAGGCGTATCCGGCGGCCCATGCGACGGCCAACATGCTGAGTAGTCTGCCCCGGAAGTGCCGTGGTGCGTGTTCGGTGACAAGCGTCTTGCTGACCACGTAGTCCGCGCCCAGTATGAGGCCGATGGCCAGGCGGATGGCCAGGAGTTGCCATGCTTCGGTGATGAAGAACTGTGAGACCGAGAGGCACGCGATAAGGAGCATGTCGAAGCGGAAGATGGGGCTGCGCCCGATCCGGTCCGCTATTGGTCCGGTGATCACGGCGCCGAGGAACAGCCCGGTGAGGGTGGCCGCTCCCAGGAGTCCGATCCACAGGGGTGTCAGGTGAAGATCGTCTTTGGCTGAAGCCAGAACGATGCCGACGATGCCCAGGACAAATCCGTCGCTGAACTGGCCGCCGGAGCCGGCAATGGCGACGCGGACGTGGAACTTGTTGAGGGGGATGTCCTCGTACTTGATCATGGTGGTTGCGGCGCTCATCGGGCTGTCCCCATTCCGGTGGATCGGGCTTTGGCAACTTCCATGGTGGTGGCGTCGTAGCCTTGCTCGGCGGCCATGGTGACCCACTTGTCGAACCCGGAGGCCAGATTTTCTTCGAGGCGGCGGCCGTCCCAGGTCAGTCCGGCTATGCACTTGGCCGCGAAGGTGTCAGCACTGGTGGTCAGGTCGTCGAAGATGTTCAGCAGCGAATCGACGATGACCGGTTCCATGATGTTCAGTTCCAGTTCCCCGGCGGCCACGGCGCATTCGACGGTGTGTGCGGCTCCCCGGATGCGGTAGCTGAGCTGCATCACGAACTCCGGGATGACGGGGTTGATCTTGCCGGGCATGATCGAGGACCCGGCCTGGACTGCCGGCAGCGTGACCTCACTGATTCCTCCCGTGGGTCCTGAGGAAAGGAACCGCAGATCCGCAGCGATTTTGGCCATGGTGATGGCAGCCCGGGCACCTGCCGAGGCAATGGCGGCGTAGGGATCAAGATGGGAGAGTGAATCCACGAGGTCTTGTGATCCGGTCAGCTCCCGGCCGGTGGCTTGGCTGAGGTCCTGCACGCAAAGCTCGCGGTAGCCGTCTGGTGCCCCGATGCCGGTTCCCAGTACTGTGGCTCCGATGGGAATGGAGACCAGTTCGGCCGTGGCGGTCCGCAGCCCTTCCGTGACCCGGCGGATCGCCGTGGCGTGGGACCGGTGTGTCTGGCCCACGGAGAGGACGACGGCGTCTTGCAGGCAGGTGCGTCCCAGCCGCTGGGTGGTGTCGTACTCAGCCGCTTTGTCCTCCAGAGTGTCGGCGAGGGCGGTCAACGCCCGGAGCGGGCCATCGGAAAGTTCGAGGATGGTCAGTGCCATGGCCGTGGGGTAGGTGTCGTTGGTCGACTGGGACGCGTTGACGTGATCGTTGGGGTGTACGCGGGAGCCAGAGAGCTGCGAGGCCCGCGCGGCGATGACCTCGTTGAAGTTCATGTTCGTTGTGGTCCCGCCTCCGCCAAGGACCAGGGCGGTCGGGAACTGGGTGGCGTGCAGCCCGGACGCTATTTCAGCGCACGCCCCATCGATAGCCTCCGCGATGTCGGTCGTCAGGACGCCGAGTTTGGCGTTGGACCGGGCCGCGGCGGCCTTGACGAACGCGTAGTTCCGCACAAAGGCGGGCACGTCGGTGATCCTGCGGCCGGCGGTGCCGAAGTTCTCCACCGCAAGTCTTGACTGCTTACCGAAAAGGGCTTGGCCGTTGGACGTCTCTGTCTGTAGGACTGTCATTTCTAAACCTCTCAAGTGATTTGTACCACAATGCAATGAAACGTAAGGGGTAAACATTCGCCCTCCAAAGTTTGTTGCTCTTGCAGCAACTGTTTATCCCCATTCGCTAGCTGTGAGCCATACTTATGGCAATAAGCTGTTGCTGTGGTGACAACAAATGTGGAGGCGCATAGTTTGAGTGAAAGTACCGCTGAGCGCGTTGCGGCATTGCTGTTGGCCTTTGAGAATCCCGGGCAGGCCGGGGGAGAACACTCCGTTGGCGAACTTGCCAGGGCTGTGGGACGGGAGCGCAGCCAGGTTTCCCGGATGCTGAAGGCGCTGGCGCGCAGCGGGCTCGTGGAGCAGGACGCCGATCGGCGAACTTACCGGCTGGGATGGAACCTGCGCATTCTGTCCACCGGAGCCGGCAACTACCCTTTGGTTCAGGCCACGCGGCCGGCCCTGCAGGCTCTCGTGGCAAAGACGGGGGAGGTCGCGTTGCTCTCGGTGCAGGAAGGCAAGCGGTCCCTGACCGTCCTGCGTGAAGAATCCCAGCAGTCGCTGCAGGCTGGCGGCTGGGTAGGTCGGCGTTCACCCATGCACTGCACGGCCTCAGGGCGTGCCCTGATGTTTGACTTTGATGCTGAACTGATCGAAACACTAACCGTCGACGATCTCTCCATTCCTACGTCGGCTCCCGGGGCGCCCAAAGATCTCGCCACGCTGCTGCAAAGAATCGACCTCGAGCGCGCCAGAGGATACTCCGTGGCATCGGAGGAGGTCGAAATCGGGCTGACATCAGTGGCAACTCCCGTTCGCGATCGGCTGGGACACATCGCGGGTGTCCTCAACGTATCGGCACCAACCTCACGGATTATCACCCGCACCGACGCCATCGGACAGCTACTCATCAGCGCCTCAAGAGCTATCACCCAGAACCTTAAGTCGCGGCGCAACTAGCTATGATCGACCTGCCAACATCGACATTGTTCGTCGTTCCAAATGGAGTACTGCATCCAGCTGTAGTCCCCGACGTGGACTACAGAAACGTCCGGTTCTCCGTCGGGCTAGGGTTTTCGCAGATGCTTCTACTCCCGTACTTTTAACGCCGATAATGGACGTTTCGACGGGTGGGCTGGGGCCTGGGTTACGTCTTCGGCTAAGCGTGTCATCGCGTTGTCGTTGGTTTACATATCAACAGGGAGGACGCCGCCTATTCGTGGGAACTTATCCCGACTGCAGCCGGCCTCGGAATCAGCTGCCGCGGGTCTTGGTGCCAAGCGCATGGCTGCGTAGCCGTCTTTGGATTAGTCAGGCGGATGTTTGTGCAGTAGCTCATGAGATGGGTGAAGGAGGTATAGCCACGTGAGGACCTTCACTGTTGGATGGTTCTCCCGGTCATTGGGTGCTCGGTCCCTCGCGGGAGGCATCGGTCAACGTGGGACGGCACGAACCCGTCCGTTGTCCCATTCGTGCCTGCGCAAAGACAAACCGCGTTCCCTCAGCGGGGGAGCGCGGTTGGCGTTGAGGGCTGGACCAGACGGCCGATTTGGTGTGTGCACATTGTGCACACTTTGGGCTTCGGACTGGACCGTACTGGGGTCGGATCGGGTCGGATTGGTGATGTTTCCGGGACTTCCCAGTGTTTGCAAGGGCCGGAGTCCGGTTCGAGTCCCACCTCGGGCACAGTGTTTCCACACTCAGAGGCTGTAAGCCTCTGAGTGTGGACGGACAAATATTCTGTTATGGCCCCTTGGGGGGCTTTTCGCTGGTAAACGTCTGCCTGGCCTGGTGCCTCGCAATCCTTGGAGTGGCCGGTAGTATGCCTCTTCATGGCGGGGTCAGGCCGCTGCCACATGACTCGTCTCAAGTTTGATGACGTGCTGTCCAATCGGCACTACCAGCAGTCTGATGACGCTTCTCTGGTTTCGGCGTCGTGGCCTCTTCCGACCACAATGGAACCGTGACTGAAGACACTCCTGAAACTGCTGGTCAAACTGCATTGCCTGGCCTTTCCAATGCGGCAGACAGGGCGCTGAGACGTGAGCTCGACGAATTGCGCCTCGACAATGCCAGGCTGCGTAAACTCGTGGAACTCACGGAATCGGAATCAAAGGCACCATACCTGGCCCAGGCTGTAATTCCTGCGGTGTTGCACCACGGTCCGGTCACCATGGAATCGTCTCCGGAAGCGAAAGTCCGTCTGTTCCAAGACCTGTTCAGGGCACGCAATGACGTGTACGCAGTCCGGTGGGAAAACTCGCGGGACGGTCGCTCCGGCTGGGTTCCTGCAGTCGCCGGTGGCTGGCGCAAGAGCGCGAACATTGCAGGTGCCAGGTTCCTGCCGCTTACTCCGGTAGTCGTTGCCGACCATTTGCGCGGGGCGCAGCATATTGGCCTCTATCCCTTGACTGAACAGGACACCTGCTGGTGGGTCGCCGCGGACTTTGACGGGGGCGCCGCAATGCTCGATGCCCTGGCGTACGTCAAGGCGGCTCGCTTTCGGGGTATCCCCGCAGCACTGGAAGTGTCCCAATCCGGACGTGGCGCCCATGTATGGATCTTCTTCAGCACAGCTCTGCCGGCATCCGCAGCACGCCAGCTTGGCACGGGTCTCATCCACGAAGCAATGGCATTGCGTGGCAGCATGAGCCTGGCCAGTTATGACAGGCTTTTCCCCGCCCAGGACGTTCACTCGGGCAAAGGTATGGGTAACCTGATAGCGGCGCCGCTAAACGGCAAGCGCCGCCAGCACGGCACCACGTTGTTCCTCGACACTACGACCCTCGAACCATACGAGGACCAATGGGCGTACCTTTCCAGCCTGGATCGGCTCTCGGACGGGGAGGTTCGTATGCATATCCGAAGATTGCCTGGAGTTAGGCTGGGACAAGAGGTTCGCCGGCTAGAACTGCCGCTATCGTCGAAGATCGTTCCACGCCCGGCACTGATCGTCCATGCAACATTCGCATCGCGCCTGACTCTCAAGGCAGCAGACCTTGGACCAGCCATGATCTCGGCCGTTAAGCATGCCGCATCCATGCCCAACCCTGAGTTCTATGAACGCCAACGCCAGAGGCGATCCACCTGGAATATTCCCCGATACCTGCGCAACTACGACGAAACCCTTGATGGCGACCTGATCCTGCCGCGTGGGTTGTTGCCCTTATTACAGCAACTTGTCGAATCGAGTGGCAGCTCGCTGCGCATCGATGATCAACGGTCGGGAGGCGCTGCTCACAGCTTCGAGTGCTCGGCCCGCCTGCGCGCGGAACAACAAGACGCCGTGGACGCCGCCACTTCCGCCGAGCGCGGAGTCCTGGTGGCCCCGCCCGGCACAGGCAAGACCGTTATGGCGTGTGCTGCGATGGCACTACGTGGCGTCGCAACGCTCATTCTGGTTGATCGCAAAGCCTTGGCGGAGCAATGGCGCAGCCGCATCCGTGAATTCTTGGACGAGAAGTGCGGCCAAATCGGAGGTGGCCGTGCCAAGACGACGGGTCGGGTCGATGTCGCGCTGTTGCCCACGCTGGCACGGCGGGAAAATGTTGCCGAGCTGACCGCCGGCTACGGTTTCGTCATCGTGGACGAATGTCACCACGTCCCGGCGGCAGCGTTCACCCACGTCATGAACCAGATCCAGGCCCGGTACTGGCTGGGGCTGACGGCCACACCGTACCGACGGGACGAGTTGGACTCGCTGATCTACCACCAGCTCGGCCAAATCTCACACACGATTTCCCCAGCTGTTCCACAGCAGCTGCCAACGCACGCACATGAGATTGCCGAACCGACGCTGACTTTGGAACTGCACCGGACCTCATACGCGTACGACGGCGCCGCAGACCCCAGCGAACCGGGCGGGATCTCTGCCATCTACAAGGACTTGATCACCAATGAGGAACGCCTACAGCAAATTTACGACGATGTCATTGAAGCTTACGAACAGAACTCCCGAATCCTTGTACTGACTACGTGGAAAGCGCATCTTGAGTCCCTGAGGTCCCGGTTCGAGGCGGCTGGTCTGAAGCCAGTGGCTTTCACTGGAGCGATGAAAGCCAAGGAGCGACAGGCCGCCGTCGACCTTCTTGCCACCACCCATGATTCGCAGCCTCTGCTGGTCTTGGGCACCGGCTCATACATTGGAGAAGGCTTTGACTGCCCCAAACTGGATACCCTGTTCCTTGCAGCGCCGGTGTCGTTCAAAGGCAGATTGGTCCAGTACGTCGGCCGGGTAATCCGGCCGTACCCAGGGAAAACTGTGGCGACAGTTCACGACTACTACGACGAATCAACACCCGTACTGGCCGCGTCCCTGAACAAGCGGGCTCCGGGCTACGTCTCGCTCGGGTTCCCTGATCCGCGCAAGCTCAAAAGCAGATAACATCGTCCCCAGGACCGTAGGCGGCGGTGTCTGCGTTGCCACAACTCCTCGGAACCGTATTCTCGAGAGGTCACCGTCGGGCAGCCGGATACGTCTCACGCCAGTGAACTACCTGATACCGCTTAGTATCATCGAACGTGGACATGAACCTGCGTGTTTCAGACGACGGTGGCTGCCGTCCGGATGAGCCTACTGCCAAGGCGCACACCTCCAGGTCGGCGCTTCTTGGCCAAGTTGCCGGTTCGGACGTCCAAGTTCACCGGCACAGGCAGGAAATCAGCGCGGGCCTGGACTTCGTAATGCGCCACGACGCCGGGCTGCTGAAGCGCCTGGAGGATGCCTGAGTTCTCGCTTCGAATACGACGACATCGTCGCCTTGCCAGATCTTCTTCTCTGCGACGCACTGCCTGGCCACTACCGTCATGGGTGTGACGGCTCGTCCCTACTGCACGTCCAACAAACAAGTGGCGGCCGCAATATAGCACTTGAGTTGTAGAACACCTGAGTTGTATTATGGACTCGATGTGGAATGTTGACGTGGGATTAGTTGAGCCATGGTTGTTAGGTCTTGACCAAGACTCGTATGAGCAGATTATTGCTGCGTTAGAGCTTCTCGCCGAGCGCGGACCTCAACTTGGTCGTCCATTGGTCGACACGGTGGTTCGTTCACGGCATAAGAATATGAAGGAGCTGCGGCCGGGGTCGAGCGGGCGGTCGGAACTGCGAATCCTGTTTGCCTTTGATCCGGAGCGGCGGGCGATCCTGCTTGTCGCGGGAAACAAGGCGGGCAACTGGAGCAAGTGGTACAAGACGAACATTCCGGTTGCTGATGACCTGTTCGATGATCATCTGAGGATTCTGAAAGGAGGGGCATAGTGGCGAAGTCCATGGAGGAACTACTGGCAAAGCGTCCGGTGGACCGGGCAGCTGTGAATGCCCACAAGAAGCGCATGGTCGATGAGGTCCGGGCCTACCGGCTTCGGGAGCTCCGCGAGGCCTCTGAACTGACGCAGGTCGAGCTGGCTGGGCGCCTTCATGTCAGCCAGAACAGGGTTTCCCGCATCGAGCACGGTGACATTGATCGTGCCCAGGTCGATACTTTGCGGAAATACGTCGAGGCGCTCGGCGGCCGGCTTCGTGTCGAGGTTGAACTCGGCGACGAACGAATCCAGATCGCCTGACGAAGCGACTCGGAGCGATCCGCGACGGCAGCCGTCTCCCCGGACAGCGAGGTCTAAAAGGTGGGAAAAAAGGGGTGTGCACAATGTGCACACCCTGGGGGTCGGACTGGGTCGTATATTGGCCGGATCGGGCCGGATTCAGCATGTTTACGGGAGTTCCCAGTGTTTGCAAGGGCCGGAGTCCGGTTCGAGTCCCACCTCGGGCACGCATAACCCCTCGTCAGAAGGGTTTTTGCTTTAATGTGTGGACATTAACCCTCCGCGGGTCCCTCTGACGCTGTCCGCGGTCTGTGCCCGGCGCCGCGGTCGCCTGTTCGGTTGTGTGGGTGGCGGGGTCAGGGTCCTGGCCGGGTGGGTCTCCCGCCTGCTGGAATCTAGGGGTATGTGCCGTCCTATCTGGCTGTTCAGCTTCCAGTTGTTGGCCGTCACTTATTCATGGTCAGAAGTTGTGGTGACGACATGACGAAGCCGAATTTTCTTCGAGGATCTTCATCGGACGGCTGTTTGCTGCGAGGCAGGCAGGGTGCGCTCGTCGCGTGTTTGTCCGGTCAAAGGGGGTGTGCACATTGTGCACACTTTTGTGCACGGGCGGCTTTTCGACCTGCATTTTGGTCCCTTCCTACTGGTTCTGCCTTCACCATTTCATGCACGTTTCTGTTGCAGGCGACATGACTTTGCGGCCAGTCCGGGTTCAACGGCACCTCTCATGCCGTACCTGTGGCCGACGTACGATCCGTCGGCAGGGTGCAGGTGTGTGGGATACGGACTCTTCTTCCGGGGCGTCCTGGTTTGGTTGAACCGTGCGACCTGTCCAAAGTTGGACGCGCGGCTATCGTTGAGGTGTGTCAAGGATGTGAGACAGGTGGTTGGTTTCTTTTCGGTCAGGCAGCAGCGGGAAGCCGCTGGGTTTTGGTCTTGAAGTTGGCCATCGCTGTCGCTGGCGGCAGGCCGTTGTTGCTGTGTGGCCGCCACCGGTTGTAGAACACCTCGATGTAGCGCATGGTCGCCCGTCTGGCGTCCTGCCGGGTAGCGAAGCTGTGGTGGTGGTAGAACTCGTTCTTCAGGGACGAGAACAGCGATTCGGCCACGGCATTGTCCCAGCACACACCCGTAGCGCCCATCGACTGCCGGACATCGTTACCGGCGCACCAGGCACTCATCTCCCTGGAGGTGTACTGGGTGCCTCGGTCGGAATGGAAGATCGCGCCGGGGGCCAGATGCCCGCGGTCCCTGGCCATCGCCAGCGCCCCGGTAACCAGCGAGGCCCGCATGTGATCTGCCATGGCCCAGCCGATGACCATGCGCGTGCACAGGTCGATGACGGTGGCCAGGTACAGCCAGTCCTCGTTGGTGCGCAGGTACGTGATGTCTCCGACCAGGCGAATGCCGGGGGTGCGGCCGTGAAGTCCCGCCCGATGAGGTCCTCGAAGACCTTGTCCGGATCCGAAGGGATGGTGGTGCGCTTGAAGGCGCGCATCCCCTTCGCAGCCCACCCGTTCTCGGCCATGATGGCCGCGACCGTGCCGACGGACACGTTGACGCCGGCGACGGCCAGTTTGGTGTGGACCATGCGGTGGCCGAAGATCCCGTCGGAGGAATCGAAGACGGTCTTCACCTGTTCCGTCAGCTCTCGGCGGCGGAGCGCGGTGGGCGTTTCCCGTGCGTCCAGCCAGCGGTAGTACGAGGCCCGCGGCACACCCAGCTGCCGGCACATCCAGGCCACGGGAAAGTCGGCGTTCTTCTCCTGAACAACCCGGTAGAAGTCCTCTACCGTTGTTCTTTGGCGAAGAACGCCGAAACTTTTTTCAGGAAATCATTGTCCCTTTCGAGTTCCCGCATCCGGGCTTCCATGGCCTCGTATTTCGCCGGATCCACAGGCTCCTCCGGTTTCCCGTCACCGTTCCCTCCGCCCTCGCGGGCAAGCCTCACCCACCGTTTCAAGGCCGTCAGCGAGACACCAAGGTCCGCGGCGGCGGTGGCCACGGGACGGCCGGAGGAAATCACGAGGGCAACGGCATCGGCCTTGAACTCATCGGAATATGGGTATTGGAAACGTCGTCGAGCGTGCTGGCGCTCGGGGAAGGCCTTGTAAGCTTCGGCGCAGGAATCCGCTCCGGTCATCCCTAGCCTGGAGGGGAGGCGGCAGTTCGGCGGAACTCGGGAGGAAGCGCGGAATCTGCCTTTGCTGCGGACCCCGGCGCACAGCGCTCCAGGGCGTTCCTGGCGACCAGCAGCAGTCCCACGGGTCCTCCGGTTTCGTCGTCGATGAGGAAACGCGCGTCCTGGTGGCGGCGGGAGAACTCGACCATAATCCCGACGTCCTGGTCCAGCTTTTGCCGGGTCGTTTCGTCGATTCCGGCCTGACACTGCGAGGCGAGGTCGTGCAGGGCGTTGTGGACCCGGTCTACCTCAGCAGACGGTACTGGGGAGCCGGTGGCAGGTTCGCTGATTCCGGCATTGGGGCCGGTGGAGGCCGGACGAGGCCCGGCCAGTATCATGCCGGCCACCAGCGCGCCGAGGATCAAGGGAGGCAGGCAAAGGACGACGATTCCCGCCAGAGAGACTGGACGCCCTCCTGCCGGGCGCAATGATCGGGTCCACACCCGGAACCTGCTCCTCAACGGCCCCTGATGACTCGGCATCTGCTCAGGTCCACCTTCCACACAAAACGTCCCCCCACTTTACTCGCTCCACGGCTGCCCGGCTCACGGGAGGAGCAGGAGAAGTCCGGCGCTGGCGTGGACGAACGGTTCGCGCCCTGGACGACCTGGACGTCGAACCGCGCCTGCCTTCCTCTGCTGGATTCACTTAATGTTCCGTTCCGGGAGCACCTAGCGGTCGCTGAAGGCCTTGGCTATGCTGGCCCGGAGGTGTCCGACCCGGAAGAGCCGGGGATCCGCTTATGCGCGGGTTCCCCGATTCCGTCTGGCGGCCTCCGGGCGGTGGCGGTGTCACGTCGCCCGCCGCTGGTTGCCGGTTCCGCGGACCCGGGTACCTTGGCCTGCGGCACGTCGCCCTTGTGGCGGACCGACGCAGCACTTGACCCCGAAGGCCGGGGCTGCGGAGAACTCGAAGTCGAACTGATCGAAAGGCGGCAAAAGTGACCCACGCAAGCGTACACACCATGCTCGATACCTACCCGAAGGACCTCGGCAACATCGATCAGCACAAGCTGGCCGAATGCATCGACACCTGCTTCGAATGCGCCCAGACCTGCACGGCCTGCGCGGACGCCTGTCTCAGCGAAGACATGGTCGCGGAACTGGCCAAGTGCATCCGGACCAACCTTGACTGCGCCGACATCTGCATCACGACCGGGAACATCCTCTCCCGCCACACCGGCTACGACGCGAACATCACCAAGGCCGTCCTCGAAGCGTGTCAGACCGTTTGCAGGGCCTGCGCGGACGAGTGCGAACGGCACGCAGGCATGCACGAGCATTGCCGGGTATGCGCCGAAGCGTGCCGCCGTTGCGAGAAGGCGTGCGCGGAACTGTTGGCCTCGCTCGGCTGAAGCATGCGGAACGGGTCCGGACTGCAGGGACAGGCGCCCTTGCCATCCGGATCCGGCGTCAGGCCCGGTCGTCCCCCTGCCTTAGCGGTTCCCCAGTGTCCTGGCCCTCGCATTGTCCTCCGGGCAGTTGCTGGACTCCGTGGTGCCCGTGGGGTTTGGCGGTGCTCCAACGCCGCCTCCCGTGCCGCTTGTCGGGTCAGACCCGGCTCGGCGTGTATGGTGCCCCCGGACCATGGCGGATCGGGCAGGTGGGTGCAACCCTGTCGGTGCAACACTGGAAGACGGCGTGCTGCCGTTGTACTCCACGGCGTGCGGGTACGGTGGGCCCTCTACGCCGGAAGTGCTTGCCGTCGCGCCTTCCAGCGCCTCCACAGCCGTGACTGGCCGCGCTCTGCGGCACCCATGATCCGCACCGCGATGGCCCAATACGCGATGCCTGCGGCCACGGACAGCACCAGGGCCAGTTCCGGTTGGCCCTCCTTGAAGTCCGGGAACACCACCCAGTGGGTCACGTAGATGTACAGCGAGGCGCTGGCGACCACTCCCACGGCACGGTGAAGCACACGGGGCAACGGGATGGCCGGAATCCACGTGACGATAAGGATGCCCGCCAGGATGGTTGCTTCGCGCCAGGGGTCCTCGAAGTAGCCTGGCAGGGTCAGCGCCGCCAGTATCGAAAGCGCCAGGCGCTGTGACCACGTCCGGGTCCGGGCAATCGCCCAGCCCAGGGCGAAGAGCCACAGCACGGGGCGCGTGTTCAGGATGTCCAACGGCACCAGGTTGTAGCGGAACAGCAGCCCGAGGCCCACGAGTGCGAGGGGAAACGCCAGCGGCAAGCGTTTCTCCGCGCGGTGCGCCCACGGGATGGACAACAGCGCGATCACGCCCACCAGGACGTACACCAGCACCTCGATGAACCAGAAGTGCCAGGCGTCAGTCCATCCCGCGGGCCCGATCATCGTGTTTAGCAGAAAAAGGTTGGCGGTGGTGTAGTGGAACTTGTCGCCGGACAGCAGCATCACCGCGCCGATGAACGCCACCGTGGGCAGCACCACCCTGGCCAGGCTGCGGAGTTGGCGCCGGAGGCGGGGAAGACGCTCGCCGCCCAGTTGGAAGCGCGCGAAGTTGTATCCCGCCACCACCATCAGGACGTGGGCCGTGCCGGGCCAGCGGATCAGGTCGATGTGGGTGCTGATGATGGTCAGGATCGCGACCGCCCGCAGCACGATGCTGGTCTCGAGCGGCGCGATGATCCGCCTGAGCCTGCGTTTGGGCTGTCTTGGCCGGCGCGGCGTAAGGTCTTTGATGGGGGTCACGTGCCAGTTGGCCGGCAGATGGCCCAAGGCCCGCTCCAGACGGAGCGACGCCGCCACGTATGACAGTGAGTCGCCGCCCAGCGAGACGAACGTATCGTCGTCGCCGATGTCCTCACGCTCCAGGGCGTCGGCGAAAATCCGCTTTACGTCCTCGGGCGGGCCGCCCGCGGCAGGGTCCCTGCCGTCGCCGGCAGTTCCGCTCCCGTCCGCGACGGCGGTGCCGGCTACCCCGGTGCCGCCCACACCGGTGCTTGACCCCGGAATGAGGGCTGCAAGCAACTTCGTGCTTCCGGGAGACGCAGCGGCGAGGGTAAGGACGGCGGGATAGTCGGTCTTGCCGGTCGCCAGGCGGGGCAGTTCGGCGACGGCGTGAACTGTGACAGCAGGGCGCGGCAGGCCCAGCTCCTGCGCGAGCATTTTGGCGAGCATCCGCCCGTCGTGGGTTCCTTCGACGGCAGCCACGAGCTGGGAGTCCGTCCCGGTGCAGGCTGCACTGATGCCCTGGCTGGCGAGGACCTTTTCCACCTGGCCGAGGTCGATCCGCAGGCCCACGATTTTAACGAAGCGGCTGCGCCTGCCCACCACCTCGAACAATCCGTTGGCGTGCTGCCGGGCGAGGTCACCTGTGCGGAGCTCCCGGACGGTCCGGCCCAGGGCCAGGTCCGCGGGCTCCTGGGCGTAGCCGAGCATCACGTTGGGCCCACTGTAGACAAGCTCGCCGGGCCCTGGTCCGGGGTCAATCGGGCCTCCAGGTTCATCCGGGCCGGGGACAGGGTCGATCCGAAACTCTCCTCCGGGAACCGGGATGCCGATGGTTCCGGGGTTCTCCTCGGCCAGGTGCGGTGGCAGGTAGGCCATCCGGGCCGTGGCCTCGGTCTGCCCGTACATGACGAACAGGTCCCAGCCCTTGCTGCGGCCCAGCCGTGCGTAGCGGGTAACGGCCTCCGGCGCCAGGCGTCCGCCCGCTTGCGTGATGTAGCGCAGGGTGGGCAGGTCCCGGCTAGCGAAGCCCGCACGGTCGAGCAATTCGAAGGTGTAGGGCACGGCCGCAAAGGACGTGGCGCCGCGGTTCTGGAACAGCTGCCAGAAGCACTCATCCACCACGGACAGGCCGGTCAGCACCAACGCCGCACCGCGGAGCAGATGGCTGTTGATGACCGAGAGCCCGTAGCAGTAGTACATGGGCAGGGTGGTCATGGCCCGGTCATCGGGGGTGATGCCCAGGTACTCGGCAATGGACTCGGCGTTGGACTGAAGGTTGCTGTGCGAGAGCCGCACCAGCTTGGGTGATCCCGTGGAGCCGGACGTGCTGATCAGCAAGGCGAGGTCCGGGTGCAGCTCGTGGATGGTCGCGGGCCGGATCGCCTCCAGCTGCAGCGCACCGGTCCCGTTCGCGCCGGGCGCAGAGCGGATGATGACATCGGGATCGTAGGCGGCCACGAGCGAGGCGAGGGCGGCCGGGTTGTCCGCCGGGGCCAGGAGTAACGGATGACCGCCGGAGAGCGCGGCCAGGTAGGCCACCAGGGTGTCGATGCTGTTGTCGGCGGCGAGCACGACCAGCCGCCGGAAGGTGCCCAGGCGGTGCGCGAAATCCTGCACCCGTCCGGCCAGTTCACTGTAGCTGACGGCCCGGGAACCTGTGAGGATGGCGGGTCGGTCACCATGGCGGGCAAGCCCCGCGGCAAAGGTAACCCCCGTGATTTCAAGGGGGAGAGTCACTGCGCCACCATAGAGGGAAGGCTTGCCTAACTTCAAGTGGAATAATTAGGAAACGCTTGTGTGACGTATCATGCAGTCATCAGGGCCGCACTTCCGGTTCGCTAGAGGCGCCTCGGTCTGTGAACGATCGCAGCGAAGAACATCCCCCTGGCCGGGACGGCGGGGCGAGCCTCACGGAGCGGTCCACCTGCTGCGCGGTCGATGCTGGAGAGATACGACACCAGCCCGGTGACGCCAAGAATCCACGGGTTGGGTCCGCCGCTTTGCCAGGGAACGGTCGCCAGCTATGAGGAGCCTCGCTGGGAACACAATGGCATGAAGCAGCCCGGCTGCAAAAGGACCCCTTCGCCTAGTAGTACTTTGTTAGGTTTCGGTGAAGGGGTCTTTTAATCGCTGGCCTGACCTGTTAATTTCGTTTCGTGGGTA
>NZ_JARCCY010000024.1:0-74356 GCF_039907775.1 Arthrobacter sp. CC3 | reverse complement strand
TCAATTCAACCAATTCAATACAAAAAATTGGTATCAACAAACTTGGCACACTATTGAGTTCTCAAACAACAGACACATTCGAATACTTTTCAAACAATTACTTGAATTCCAATGAATTCTTTTGTTATCATTTCTTCGCTGCGATGTTTCTAGCTTATTTCATTCATTTCCACTTTGCAAATCCGGTTATTCTTCCGAAGTTCACTTGGTGGAGTGAATCCGCCCAGCAAAATATGAAGCAATTTTTCATTTCTGCGACTTGCGCATAAAGAATTGCTTTTCATTTGAAGGGGGTCTGTCACCACTCAGCGGCGGCGACTCAGAAAACAATACACGCTCCTCCCCGGCCCCGCAAATCGGCCGGAAAGGAGCGTGCATTTGACGTCCTGGAAGCTGCCAGCCCTAGGAGGCTGCCACTTCCACGGTTGCCAGGTTCTTCTTCCCGCGGCGCAGGAGCAGGTAGCGTCCATGCAGAAGTTCACTGCCCGGAATGACCGCCTCAGGATCGGTCACCTTGGTGTTGTTGACATAGGCACCGCCTTCGCCCACGGTCCGGCGGGCAGCCGATTTGCTGTCCGAAAGCCCGGAGGCCACGAGCAGATCCACGATGCCAAGGCCATCAGCGGCAACACGGGCCGAGGGCAGCTCGGCGGTGGCAGCCGTGAGGGTCCGTTCGTCCAGCGCCGCAAGGTCCCCGCCGCCGAACAGAGCAGCGGAAGCGGCGATGACCTTTTCCGTTGCTTCCACGCCATGGACCAGGGAGGTCACTTCGAACGCAAGCCGGCGCTGGCCTTCGCGGGCAAAGGGGCGTTCCGCGATGGAAACTTCCAGTGCCTCGATCTCGGCACGGGTCAGGAAGGTGAACACCTTCAATCGAGCGGCGACGTCGGCGTCGGCCGTGTTCAGCCAGAACTGGTAGAACGCGTACGGGCTGCACATCTCCGGATCGAGCCAGATGGCGTTACCTTCGCTCTTACCGAATTTGGTGCCGTCCGAATTGGTGATGAGCGGCGTGCCCAGCGCGTGCACGTGCTTGCCCTCAACCTTGCGGATGAGTTCGGTGCCGCTGGTGAGGTTGCCCCACTGGTCGGAGCCGCCGGTTTCCAGCACGCAACCGTAGTCACGGAAGAGCTGGAGGTAATCCATGCCCTGCAGGATCTGGTAGCTGAACTCGGTGTAGCTGATGCCTTCATCCGAGCTGAGGCGGGAGGCGACGGCGTCCTTGCGGAGCATGGTGCCGACCCGGAAGTGCTTTCCGATGTCGCGCAGGAAGTCGATGGCGCTCAAGGGAGCGGTCCAGTCCAGGTTGTTAACCATCCTGGCTGCGTTTTCGCCGTCAAAGCTGAGGAAGCGGCGGACCTGTGCCTGGAGGTACCCGACCCATTCGGAAACTGTGTCCTTGGTGTTCAAGGTACGTTCCGCCGTCGGGCGCGGGTCACCGATCAGGCCCGTCGATCCGCCAACCAGGCCCAGTGGCCTGTGGCCGGCGAGCTGGATGCGGCGCATAAGGAGCAGCTGCACGAGGTTGCCCAGGTGCAGGCTGGGAGCGGTGGGATCGAATCCGCAGTAATAGGTGATCGGGTCCCCGGCGAGCAGCTTTTCCAGTTCCACTTCATCAGTGGACACATGGACCAGGCCGCGCCAGTTGAGCTCCTGCCAGATGTTGGCAAAGGTCGGATCGTTCTGCTGGGACTCGAGATCATTTAGTTGGGACACGTGATCTAAGTTAGCAGGATTGGCCGGTCCCCAGCGCTGCGCAGGCGTCAAATGAGCGTTGCGTGACAGTGCCTCCGGACCGGTGGGAGGCCGGAATAATCCGGTCCTCCCGCCAGCCGAGTTCCAGCCGGGACCCAGCGGGTACCGCCGGGATCAGCGTTCGATGCCTGCCGGCACCGGAGCGGCGGAGATGAGCCGCAGCCGCTGGGTGGGCCGGGTCATGGCAACGTAGAGGTCCCCCACCCGTCCGTGTTCGTGGTTGAGCATCATGGACGGCTCGAGCACCACTACGCCGTCGAACTCCAGGCCCTTGGCCTCGCGCGGGCTGATGACCACAATGTCCTGCTCGTAGCTGCCGGCACCGGTACCGACCCGGCGGCCGTAGGCGGCGCGCAGCGCGGACGTGGCCTGCGGGAGGAGCTCTCCGTCGGCAATCACCGCAAGCAGGCCGCCGTCGAGCGCGTCCAGTTCATCCGGAAGGACCTCAACGAGCCGGCTGACGACTGCCCCGTCCTCCACGCGGTCAATGATCGGCGACCAGCGTCCCTCCCGGACAGCCTTGGGAGCCGAAATCACCAGTCCGGCGGCAGTGGCCATCCGGGCTGCTGCCTCCGCGATCTGCGACGGCGTGCGGTAGTTGACGGTGAGTTCCTCGAGCTGCCAGCGGTCGCCGAACATCGGCTCCAGCGCGCTCTGCCAGGACTTGGCCCCGGCCACGGAACTGGTCTGGGCGATGTCGCCGACAATCGTGAACGACTTCAGCGGGCAGCGCCGGACCAGCAGGCGCCACTGCATCGGCGACAGTTCCTGGGCCTCGTCGACAACGATGTGCCCGAACGCCCAGGTGCGGTCGCTGGTGGCCCGTTCCGCCGCGGTGAGCCGCGCTTCGCGCTCCTGGTTCTGGTCCACGAGTTCCTCGGCCGTCATCAGGACGTCCACCCCTGCGGTTTCCATGTTCACCAGCGTCTGCTTGGCGTTGGCGATGTCCCGGGCGCGGTCGTGCTCCTGCTGGGCCAGGCCACGGCCCGCTGCGGGATCAAGCTCGCCCAGCAGTTCGGCGGCCTCGTCCAGCAGCGGCACATCGGCCTCGGTCCAGGGACTGTCGGCAGGGCGGGCCAGCAGCGCACGTTCAGCATCGGTCAGCTGGGGCGTGCAGGCTTCGAGGATGGCCGGCTTGCTGAACAGCTCGGAGATGAGCTTCTCCGGCGTCATCGGCATCCAGCAAAGGTTCAGCGCGATGCGTACATCGCGGGCTGTGCGGACGTCCTCGGCGAGGTACGAGCGGTCGGCGTTATTGCCGATGCTGCCGGCCTCGACGAGCTCGGTCATCTGTTCCGTCAGCTCGCGGAGAAGGATCTTCACGAACGTCAGGCGCGCCTCGTTGTGCGGCTTATGGGTGGCGCGGGCCTTCTCCCGGGCCCGGCGCACCTGGCGCGGGGTCAGGACCAGCTTGCGGCCGTCCACTTCGAGGATCCGGTTCTCGGCCGGAATGCGCTGCCGGTTGGACACCGCATTGGCCACGACCTCGGCCATGTCCAGCCGTCCCTTGACGGCCGCGACGTCCGCTTCCTGCTCCGGTACGGCATTGATGCCCGGCATGAGCCGCCCGACGCTCGCCATGACCACACCCGTCTCGCCGAGTGACGGCAGGACGCGCTCAATGTACTTCATGAAGGACGACGACGGGCCCACAAGGAGCACACCGGCCGTCTTGAGCCGGTCGCGGTGGGTGTACAGGAGGTACGCGGCACGGTGCAGGGCAACAGCGGTCTTGCCTGTTCCGGGGCCGCCCTGGACGACGACGGCGCCGGAGATGGAGGAGCGGATGATCCGGTCCTGTTCCGACTGGATGGTGCCCACGATGTCGGACATCCGTCCGGTGCGCTTGGAATTCAGGGCTGCCAGCAGCGCGCCCTCCCCCTGCAGGGATTCGTTGTCGGCCAGCATGTCGGCGTCCAGGACGTCGTCTTCAATGGCCTTGACCTCGCGGCCCTGCAGAATCAGGTGGCGGCGGCGGCGCACGCCCTGGCGGTCGAAGGCAGTGGCCTGGTAGAAGTGCCCGGCTTCGGGCGCGCGCCAGTCAACCATGAGCCGCTGGAGGTCATCAGTCGTCAGGCCGATACGGCCGATGTACTGCGCCTCCCCCGAGTCCAGGTCAAGGCGGCCAAAAACCAGCCGGTCGTCCACGGCGTCCAACTGCGCCAGGCGGTCCTCATAAAGGGCCGCAAACGCGTCCCGTTCGGAAACGTTTTGCATTGTTCCCACGGCTCCGGCACGGCGGACCTGGGCTAGCTGAGTGCGCTTTTCCTCGCGCAACTCATCAAGGCGGGCATACAGTCCCGCAACATAGTCCCGTTCATGGGCCAAATCAGCGTCGAGCATCGAGACTTTCCCCTATCGCAAAAGACAGACCGTCCATTCTACAACCATTTTGTTGAACGCGCCTGAAACAATTCAGTTCCCCGGGTTTCCGCTCCCCGCATCGGCCGCCGGGTCCACACCCGCGCCGGTTCAACGGCGCCCGTTCAACGGCCCTGGCGGGCCCACGCTAGATCCTGATGAGCGAGCGGACGCGGTGGCCGCTCAGGGCCGAACGGCCGCGAAGCTCGCCGAGTTCCATGACCACGCCCACTCCGGCAACGTGCACGCCACAGCGCTCAAAGAGCCGCGTGGCGGCCCCGAGCGTGCCGCCCGTGGCAAGGACGTCGTCGAGAATCAGCACCCGGCTTCCGGCCGGCAGGTCGGTGGTGTGCAGTTCCAGCGTTGCGCTGCCGTACTCCAGCGCGTAGTCCTCCGAGATCACCTTGCGGGGGAGCTTGCCGGCTTTGCGTACGGTAATCACGCCGGTGTTGGTGGCGTAGGCGGCAGCGGCCGCCAGGAGGAAGCCACGGGCCTCCACTCCGGCGACGGCGTCGAACTGGCCCTTGAACGGCTCCACGAGGGCGTCCACGACGGCGTGGAGGGCGGCACCGTTGGCGAAGACCGGAGTCAGGTCCTTGAAGATGATTCCGGGTTTGGGGTAGTCCGGCACCGTCGCGCAGAGGCTGTTGATCAGCTGGTCCACGGGAACGTTTCGTCTGGCCTGGCCCGGCTCGCTTGGATTCACGCATCCACCCTATGCCGGTGGAGGCTATTCTTCACGATCCGGGCGCGTCCTCGGGGCGGTCCGGGCGCACTTTCGCTGCCTTGTAGCGCGAGACGGTGGGATCGCCGGTCAGCCAGAACCGCCACGGATACGCATGGCTGCCGCCAGCACCCGAAACCCCCACGCGCGGCCCGGTGCTGATGTCGCGTGCCCGTGCCACCGGCAGTTCCAGCCTGAACGGTTCACCGAGGGCGTCCCGCCCGCTGTCCGCCGTCGTCAGTCCCAGTGCCGTGGCGAGCCGGGCCGGGCCGCTGGCCAGGTCTTTGGAGGATTTCGACGTCGGCCGCCTGGCCCGGGCAAGCTCCTCGCCGCCCACTATTTCCCCGCCCCGCAGCAGCAGTGCCGACGCCGTTCCGGGCGGTCCGCAAACAATGTTGGCGCAATAGTGCATGCCGTAGGTGAAGTAGACGTAGAGGTGCCCGGCGGGGCCGAACATGGGTTTGTTGCGGCCGGTCTGTCCGCGGAAGGTGTGGGAACCGGGGTCCGGGTGCGGGGAGTCATGGGGGCCCAGATAGGCCTCCACCTCGGTGATCCGTACGGAAACCGCACCCTCCGGGCTGTTATGGGTGAGTACAGCGCCAAGCACCAGGGGCGCCACGTGCCGGGCGTCCCCGGACAGCACCTGCCGCACGGCGTGTTCGTGTCCGGGGCGCGGCGGCCTGCTGCTCATGCACTGACTTTAACAAAGCCTTTGACAAAGCGCCGCCGCATCAAGGCCTCCATGGCCGTGTCCGATTTCCGCTAGCCCCCGCTGCGGGGACCTGACAGGATGGAGCCATGGACTTCTGGCAGCGCTACCGGGCAATCGACGCCCGCGACACCCGTTTCGACGGGCAGTTCTACACCGCTGTCCGGACAACCGGCATCTATTGCCGGCCCTCCTGCCCGGCCAGGACGCCGAAGGCGGAGAACGTCACGTTCTACGAAACCTCCGCTGCGGCCCACGATGCCGGGTACCGGGCGTGCAAGCGGTGCCTGCCGGAAGCCGTTCCGGGCACGCCGGCGTGGAACATCCGCTCCGACATTGCGGGGCGGGCGATGCGGCTCATCAACGACGGCGTGATCAACCGCGACGGCGTGGAGGGGCTCGCCTCGCGGCTCGGCTACTCGTCCCGGCAGCTCAACCGGATCCTCAGCCACGAACTGGGCGCCGGTCCCCTGTCGCTGGCGCGGGCCAGCAGGGCCCAGACCGCCCGGACGCTTCTGGTATCCACGCAGATGAAGCTCGCCGATGTCGCGTTCGCAGCGGGGTTCAGCAGCGTCCGCCAGTTCAATGAAACCATCGGCGAGGTCTTCGCCATGACGCCGACGGCACTCCGGGGCACGGCAGTCCGGGGCAGCGCACTCCGGGGGACCGCCCACCGGGCGCCCGCCGCGACCACGGCGCTGACACTGAACCTGCCCTACCGTGAACCGTTCGACCCAGGCGTTTTCGATTTCCTTGCCGTCCGGGCCATTCCCGGGATTGAGGCCGGCACCGCATCCTCTTACGCCAGGACCCTGCGGCTCCCGCACGCTGACGCCCGCTTTGGCGTGACGTACGACGCCGGCGCCCCGGGGCGGCCACTCGTCCTCACCATCGGTGCGGTGGACCTCCGGGACCTGCCGTCACTGCTGAGCCGGGTCCGCCGCCTCCTGGATCTCGACGCCGACCCTGTGGCCATCGACGGCGCACTGGCCGCGGATCCGCGGCTGGCACCCGCCGTCAAGGCCCTCCCTGGCATGCGGATGCCCGGGGCCGTGGATCCGCAGGAATTGCTGATCCGGGCCATGACCGGCCAGCAGATCACTGTCGCGGCTGCCCGGACCGCCCTCACCCAGCTGTCTGCCTGCGGGAGCGAGAGCCTGGCGCCCGCGGACGGACTGCACCGGCTCTTTCCCACAGCTGCCCAGATTGCCGACCCGGGTTTCGGCCTGCTGCGTGGACCCCAACGGCGGATCGATTCCGTGCGGGCCGCAGCCAGTGCCATGGCCGCCGGTGACCTTGACTTCGGCTACGGGGACGACCTCGCCGGCCTGCAATCAAAGCTCCTTCCACTGCCCGGCGTAGGGCCCTGGACCGTGGGCTACGTCGCCATGCGCGTGATTGGTGCGCCGGACGTGTTCCTGGCCAATGACGCGGCTGTCCGCAACGGCATCCTCGCCCTCAGCGCCGGCAACCCGGCGGGCGCCGGCACACCGGACTTCACCGAAGTGAGCCCCTGGCGTTCATATGCCACCATGCACCTTTGGCGGGCGGCCGCCATCAGCCCGAAGCCCAGGCGGGCCCGGCAGGCGCCGGCGCCGTCAGCTGTCCGCCGTACCGCAGATTTAACCCTGCAGAGTTAACCCGCCGATTCAGCCCCGAAGTTCAAACCGAAGATTTAACCCAGGAAAGTGAAGAAATGAAAGCCGAACTTCTGACCATATCCACTCCGGACGGTCCGTTCACCATCATTGCCCGCGACGGTGCCGTCCTGGCCTCCGGCTGGACTGCCGAGACTGCGGAGCTGACCGGACAGATCCATCCCGAACTGCTGCCGGATGAATTCGTCCCCGTCACGGACCTGGGCGAAATCTCCGACGCCGTCAAGGCTTTCTACGACGGCGATCCGGCACCGGCCATGCGGGTGCCCGTCCTGCAGAAATCGGGGCCGTTCCGCAGCCATGCCTGGGACGTCCTCCGCACGGTGAGCCCGGGACGGCCTGTCACCTACACCGAATACGCGGAGCTGTCCGGAAACCCCCGGGCCGTCCGGGCTGCGGCGAGTGCCTGCGCGTTCAACGCGGCCGCCCTCTTCGTGCCGTGCCACCGCGTGGTACGGACAGATGGAACGCTGGGCGGATTCCGGTGGGGACTCGCCGTTAAGGAAAGCCTGCTGGGACGCGAAAAGGGCTGACGGGACCATTGGCGGCGGCCCGGGGGGCCAACCTGCCGGCCGGCCCTACTTGGTGCTCGGAACGCCCGCCGGCCAGGGCAGCAACGCCGGAAGATCCACGCCGTCGGCGGCAGCAGACGCCCGCAGGCTGCCAAGGGAAGGTTCGCGCCCCGCGAGCCAGGCCGCGATGTCCGTCAGCATTCCGTTGATGACGGTGGACCGGTTTCCGGTGCCGATGGTCACGGGCGGAAGGCCGAGGGGCTGTAGCACGAACCGCTGCCCGTCCGGCACCCGGGCTGCCAGGAAATCGAACAGGTGCTCGCAGAAGGGCCGGCTCCAGGTTTCCGGGCCAAGGCCGGTGTTCAGGTCCGAGGCATGGATCACGAGTTCCCGCCAAAGCGCGAACCCGCCGTCCTGCACCACTCCCCCGCGGTAGGAAATCGGAACCTGCCAGGCTCCGGCGTCCAAGGAATCGAAGGCACGCATGGCGCGCTCCAGCGCAGAATCCAGATCGGCCCGGTGTTCCGCCAGGCTGTGGCCGGCTGCCATTTCGATGGCCTTGGTGCGGCCCTCTTGGCCGCCGTCGTAAAGTTCCACGGTTTCGCCGCGGGCGGCGAATTCCAGTTGCCGGGCCATCGCGTTCGAAATACCGGCCAGGTGCGCGAGCACGTGGCCCCGTGTCCAGCCCGGCAGCAGGGAGGATGCCGGGACGTCTTCGTCGGTGAGTTTGCCGGCCTGGGAGGCAACGACGTCGGCGGCTTTGTGGAGTTCGGCGAGCAGCGCGTCCGTTGTGATTGCGGTCATACCCGCCATCGTAGCGGACAGTTAATCGCAGTTAACGCAGGTCGGGCTCCTGGCCGCGGCCGTAGCGGTGGCGCACGTGGCGGCGGTCGTGCCGGGCCTGCCAGAACTCGACCTCGTGCGGCTGGACCGCATAGACCTGCCAGTCCGGATTCTCGCTGCCGTCCGCCGCAGGCCTGGCGGCCCAGTCCGCCGCCGATGCCTCCGCGGACAGCTCCACGACGGGGCCGGCCACCCGGACCTGCCGGGCCTGCAGCGGCCAGTAGAAGTTCAGCGCTGCCTTCGGCGTCGCCGCGAGTTCCTGGCCCTTACGTGAGGTGCGGGATGTCGCGATGTGCCAGCCGTCGTCGTCGATGTCTTTCAGGATCAGCATCCGGGACGACGGCTGGGCATCGGCTCCCACAGTGGCCACGCTGCACGCATGCGGCTGGCGTTCCCCGGCGGCCAGCGCCTCCCCGAGCCATTGCCGGAACAGCTCGGCCGGGTCCGCAGGGGCAACCGCGGGGTCAAAATCCGGCAGGTTGTCGGGGAAATCCGGCAGGGCGCGGAGGTACCGGCGGAAGGATTCGCTCATGGCGCCATCGTAGCGGGGAGCGCCCGGCGGTTAACGCACAACGCTCTCTCAGCTCCTGCGCGAAAACCGCCAACGCTTGCGGAAAGTGAGAGAGCGAGGGCCCAAAAGCGGCAGGAAGTGAGAGAGCGTCTGACTGCTACCCGGCGTACTCCCGCACGCCGGCGAGCTCGCCCTCGAGGGCGAGCAGCTGGCGTTCGACGGCGGCGGGTGCGGTGCCGCCCTGGGAGTTGCGGCTGTTGAGCGACCCCTCCGTGGACAGGACCGTACGGACCTCCGGCGTCAGGTGCTCTGAGATGGCGGCGTATTCCTCGTCCGTCAGGTCCCACAGCTCAACGTCCCGGCTTTCCGCCTGCTTGACCGCTGCTCCGGAAAGCTCGTGCGCCTCACGGAACGGAACGCCCTGGCGGACCAGCCATTCGGCAATGTCCGTGGCCAGCGCGAAGCCCTGGGGTGCCAGGGACTCCATCCGCTCCGTGTTGAACTTCAGCGTCGCGATCATGCCCGAGACAGCCGGGAGCAGCAGCTCCAGGGTGTCGGCGGCGTCGAACACGGGCTCCTTGTCCTCCTGCAGGTCGCGGTTGTACGCGAGCGGCAGGCCCTTGAGCGTGGCCAGCAGCCCGGTCAGGTTGCCGATCAGCCGGCCGGCCTTGCCGCGCGCGAGCTCGGCAACGTCCGGGTTCTTCTTCTGCGGCATGATCGAGGACCCCGTGGAATAGGAATCATGCAGGGTCACAAAGGAGAACTCCTTCGTGGCCCACAGGATCACTTCCTCCGACACGCGGGAGAGGTCAACCCCGATCATCGAACACACCCAGGCGAACTCGGCGAAGACATCGCGCGAGGCGGTGCCGTCGATCGAGTTGTGCGTGGCCGAGAAGAAGCCAAGGTCCGCCGCCACGGCTTCCGGGTCCAGGCCCAGCGAGGAGCCCGCGAGGGCCCCCGAACCGTACGGCGAAACCCCTGCGCGCTTGTCCCAGTCCTGCAGCCGCTGCACATCGCGCAGCAGCGCCCAGGCGTGCGCCAGCAGGTGGTGGCTGAGCAGGACCGGCTGGGCGTGCTGGAGGTGCGTGCGGCCCGGCATGGCCACACCATGGTGCGCCTTGGCCTGGTCCACCAGCGCGTCGATCGTGGCCAGGACACCCCGGGCAACAATCCGGGCGTGATCACGCAGGAACATCCGCCCCAGCGTGGCCACCTGGTCGTTGCGGGACCTGCCGGCACGGAGCTTGCCGCCAAGCTGGGTACCGGCACGCTCGATCAGTCCGCGTTCCAGTGACCCGTGGACGTCCTCATCGGACTCCGCCGGCAGGTAGGCGCCGGACGCGACGTCGTCGTCCAGTTGGCTCAACGCAGCAAGCATGCCTTCGAGCTCGGCGTCGTCCAGCAGCCCGGCCTTGTGCAGCACGCGGGCGTGCGCCTTGGACCCGGCGATGTCGTAGCGGGCCAGCCGCCAGTCAAAGTGCGTGGACTTGCTCAGCGCCGCGAGGGCGTCGGCGGGGCCGCCGGCGAACCGGCCACCCCACAGCGCACCCGTGTTGGTGGCTTCTGCCTTCTTGGTTTCGACGGGCTCAACCACCGATTCTTACTTTCCTGCGACGCGGATGTCGCGGCCGGAGGCAACCTTGGCGGACATGCCCCACAGTTCGATGAAGCCGCGCGCCATCGACTGGTCGAACGTGTCGCCGGTGTCGTAAGTAGCGAGGTCGAAGTCGTAGAGCGAGGTCTCGGAGCGGCGTCCGTTGACGATCGCTTGGCCGCCGTGCAGGGTCATGCGGATGTCGCCGGAGACGTACTTCTGGGTGTCTTCGATGAAGGCGTCGAGGGAGCGCTTCAGCGGGGAGAACCACTGGCCGTCGTAGACCAGTTCTGCCCAGCGCTGGCCCACGGTGGCCTTGAAGCGGGCCTGCTCGCGCTCCACCGTGATGTCCTCGAGGTGCTTGTGCGCGGTGATCAGCGCCATGGCGCCGGGGGCCTCGTAGATCTCGCGGGACTTGATGCCGACGAGGCGGTCCTCGACGACGTCGATCCGGCCCACGCCCTGGGCGCCGGCGCGGCGGTTGAGTTCTTTGATGGCCTGCAGCGGGGTGACCTTGACGCCGTCGATCGCTACCGGAACGCCGGCTTTGAAGGAGATGGTGACTTCATCCGGTGCCGGCGGGAATTCCGGGGTGGCGGTGTAGTCGTAGATGTCCTTGGTGGGGGCGTTCCAGATGTCTTCGAGGTAGCCGGTTTCGACGGCGCGGCCCCAGACGTTCTGGTCGATCGAGTACGGGTTCTTCTTGGTGGTCTCGATCGGCAGTCCCTTTTCCTCGGCGAAGGCGATGGCCTTGTCGCGGGTCAGGGCGAGGTCGCGGACGGGGGCGATGCATTTCAGGTCCGGCCCGAGGGTCTGGATGCCCACTTCGAAGCGGACCTGGTCGTTGCCCTTGCCCGTGCAGCCGTGGGCCACGGTGGTGGCGCCGAATTCGCGGGCGGCCTTGACCAGGTGCTTGACGATCACCGGGCGGGAGATCGCGGAAACCAGCGGGTAGTGGCCCTGGTAGAGGGCGTTGGCCTTCAGCGTGGGTATGCAGTACTCGTTGGCGAACTCGTCGGACGCGTCCGCCACGTAGGCCTCGACGGCGCCGCAGCCCAGGGCACGCTGGCGGATGGTCTCCAGCGACTCGCCGCCCTGTCCGACGTCGACCGCAACGGCGATCACCTCGGCACCGGTCGCTTCACCGATCCAGCCGATCGCTACGGAAGTATCCAGGCCACCGGAGTAGGCCAGCACAATACGCTCAGTCACTTCAAATGCTCCTTAGTTGTTTGGTTCTTGGTTGTCTTCAAGCTTATTGGCCGGCTTCTTCGGCAAACTGCAGGAAGCGGGCGGCCACGTCCGCTCCGCCCAGCGGGTCCCGCGTGACCAGCAGCACGGTATCGTCACCGGCGATGGTCCCCAGGATGGACGGCATCACCGAGTGGTCGATCGCCAGTGCCAGGAAGTTAGCGGCGCCCGGCGGGGTCCTCAGGACCACGATATTGGCCGAGGCCTCCGCCGTCACCAGCAGTTCGCCGCACAGGCGGGCGAGCCGGGCATCCAGGATCTCCTGGGTGACTCCGGCCTTGGCTGCACGCTCCCCGCCCTCCCCCGGAACGGCGTACACCAGCACGCCGTCCTTGCCGCGGACCCGGACGGCGCCGAGTTCCACGAGGTCGCGGGACAGCGTGGCCTGGGTGACCTGGACGCCGTCGTCCGCCAGCAGCGCGGCAAGCTCTGCCTGCGAACGGACGGATTCACCGGTCAGGATCGCGGTGATCCGCGCCAGCCTGGCCGTTTTGGTGGCCGGGCTCGCGCCCGGTACCGACGGGTTGGTGGACACTAGAACGTGCTCTCCCCGGTTCCTTCAACGGGGGAGAGACCGTCGACGAAGGCCAGCCCCGACCGGTGCATGAGCCACGCCATCAGCGCCTTCTGGGCGTGCAGACGGTTTTCCGCCTCATCCCAGACGATCGATTGCGGACCGTCGATGACCCCCGCGGAGATCTCATAGCCCCGGTACGCCGGCAGGCAGTGAAGCACGACGGCGTCCGGCGCCGCGAGCTGCATCGCCGCTTCATCCACGGAATAGTCGCGGAACAGCTGGAGCCGGGCTTCCTTCTCGGCTTCCTGTCCCATGGACACCCAGGTGTCGGTGGCGACGACGTCGGCCCCCTTAAGGGCTTCCGCGGCGTCCGTGGTGATCAGCACCGAACCGCCCGTTTCCGCGGCCCGCTCCTCCGCGGCAGCGACGATGTCCGCGGCCGGCAGGTAGCCGTCCGGTCCGGCAATGCGCACGTGCATCCCGGCGGTCACGCCGGCCAGCAGGTACGAGTTCGCCATGTTGTTGGCGGAGTCGCCCAGGTAGCTCATGGTGAGGCCCTTGAGCTCGCCCTTGTGTTCCTTGACGGCAAGCAGGTCGGCGAGGAGCTGGCAGGGGTGGTAGTCATCGCACAGGGCATTGATGACCGGGACTTTGGAGTTCTCGGCCATGGCCACCAGCCCGGAGTGCGCCCCGGTGCGCCAGACGATCGTGGAGACCATGCGCTCGAGGACCCTGGCGGTGTCCTCCACCGATTCCTTGTGGCCGATCTGCGCCTCACCCGGATTGATGATGAGGGCGTTTCCGCCCATGTCGGCCACGCCGGTGGCGAAGGACACCCGGGTCCGGGTGGACGTCTTATCGAAGATGACGGCGACGGTCTTGCGTCCGCTGCCCGCGGCGGCAAAGGGCTGCACGCTGTAGGGCGCAGCCTTCATGCGGACCGCGAGATCCAGGACCTCGGCCTGTTCGGCCGGCGTGAGGTCGGTGTCCTTGAGGAAGTGACGGGTGGTTGCGGAGCTGGTCACTGGGCATCCTTTGCGGTCTGGAGGAGCGTGGGCAGGGCCTGGATGAAGCTGTCGGCCTGTTCGGCCGTCAGGATCAGCGGCGGGGCAAGGCGGATGGTGCGCGGACCGGGGCTGTTGACGATGAATCCGGCATCCAGTCCTGCGGTCACTACGGCGGGGGCAATGTCCGCGTCCAGGTCAAAGCCGATCAGGAGGCCTTCGCCGCGCACTTCCGTGACGCCGTCGACGTCGGCGAGTTTGGAACGGAGGAGTTCGCCCACGGTGCGGACGTTGTCCAGGACGCGCTGGCTTTCAATGGCGTGCAGGGTGGCCAGTGCGGCGGCCGTTGCCACCGGATTCCCGCCGAAGGTGGTGCCGTGCTGGCCGGCCGTGAGGAGCGAGGACGTCTCAGGGCCAAAGGTGACCAGCGCCCCGATCGGGAAGCCGCCGCCCAGGCCCTTGGCCAGGGTCACGGCGTCCGGGACGATCCCGGCGTCTTCACTGGCCAGCCACGTGCCCGTGCGGCCGATGCCGGTCTGGACCTCGTCGAGGATCAGGAGCGCGCCGGCCTTCGTCGTGGCCTCGCGTGCTGCCTGCAGGTAGCCGGGGGGCAGCGGCCGGACGCCTGCTTCACCCTGGATCGGTTCCAGGAAGACCGCCGCGGTGGTTTCGTCGATTTCCCCGAGCAGGGCGTCAATGTCCCCGAACGGGATATGGACAACGCCGCCGGGAAGCGGTTCGAACGGCGCCCGGTAGGCAGCCTTGGCGGTCAGTGCCAAAGCGCCCATGGTGCGTCCGTGGAAGGCGCCCTCCAGCGCGATGATCTTGGTCCGCCGCTTGACGACGCTGCCGGGGCCGGCGGTGCCGGTTCCGGAGGTGGCTGTGGGGACCTCCGCGCCGGAGTTGCGGCGGGCCAGCTTGAACGCCGCCTCCACCGCTTCCGTGCCGGAGTTGGCGAAGAACACTTTGGACCCCGCCGGCGCCTTGGTGAGCTCAAGCAGCTTCTCGGCCAGCGCGATCTGTGTGGGGCTCGTAAAGAAGTTGGAGACGTGGCCCAGGGTGGCCAGCTGGCTGGAAATCACCGACGTCACGAACGGATGGGCATGGCCCATCGCGTTCACGGCGATGCCGCCCAGCAGGTCCAGGTACTCCTTGCCGTCGGCGTCCCAGACCAGGCAGCCGGCGCCGCGGACCAGGACACGCTGCGGGGTGCCGAAAACGCCCATGAGGGACGAGGAGTACCGGTTCAGCCACTCGGCACCGGTCGGGTGGCCCTTGGTTTCGACGAGCTCGACTACCGGGGACTTTTCAATCTGGCTCATGCGTTCGTTTCCTCGTCCGGGACCACCTGCGTGCCGATGCCCGCGGTGGTGAATGTTTCCAGCAGCATGGAGTGCGGCAGCCGGCCGTCCACGATATGGGCGCGTTCCACGCCGTCGTCAACCGCCTTCAGGCAGGCGGCCATCTTGGGGATCATGCCCGATTCAAGCCTCGGCAGCATCTCGCGCAGCTCCGACGCCGTCAGGGACGAGATCAGCGACGACTTGTCCGGCCAGTTCGCATAGAGGCCCTCGACGTCGGTCAGGATGACCAGCTTGGAAGCGCCCAGGGCGGACGCGACGGCGGCCGCCGCGGTGTCCGCGTTCACGTTGAGCACCTGCCCGGTGGTGGAGCCGTCGTCGGCGATCTCCGGGGCCACGGTTGAAATCACCGGGATCCGGCCGGCCGCCAGGATATCAACGATGCCTTCCGGGTTGACCCCCACAACCTCGCCGACGAGGCCCAGGTCCACTTCTTCGCCGTCCACGACGGTTCCGGTGCGGACGGCACGCAGCAGGCCGCCGTCTTCACCGGACATGCCGACGGCGTAGGGGCCGTGCGAGTTGATCAGGCCCACCAGTTCGCGGCCCACCTGGCCCGTCAGGACCATCCGCACAACATCCATGGCCTCGGGGGTGGTAACGCGCAGCCCGCCCTTGAACTCGGACTCGATGCCGAGCCGGCTGAGCATCGAGTTGATCTGCGGGCCGCCGCCGTGGACCACCACGGGGTGGATGCCCACATGGTGCAGGAACACGACGTCCTCGGCGAAAGCACGGCGGAGTTCTTCGTTGACCATGGCGTTGCCGCCGTACTTGATCACCATGGTGGTGCCCGCAAAGCGCTGGATCCAGGGCAGGGCCTCGATCAGCGTGCCGGCCTTGTCCTGGGCAGCTTTGGTTGTATCGGGCCCGATAGATGTGGTCGCGCGTGTCTGGGTGCTCATGTGTCTCCCCGGAAGGTGGGTGCTTCGCCTAGCTGGAGTAGGCGCTGTTTTCGTGGACGTAGTCGTGCGTGAGGTCGTTGGTCCAGATCGTTGCCTCGGCGTCGCCGGCCTGCAGGTCGATCTCAACAAGGACTTCGCGCGGTTCCAGGTCCACCAGGCTGCGGTCCTCGCCGATGGATCCGTTCCGGCAGATCTGCACGCCGTTCATGGACACGTTCAGCTGGTCCGGCTCGAACGCGGCGTCGGTGGTGCCGACGGCGGAGAGCACGCGGCCCCAGTTGGGGTCCTTGCCGAAAATGGCCGTCTTGAAGAGGTTGGAGCGGGCCACGGCCCGGCTCACGATCTCCGCGTCCTTCTCGCTGGCCGCGTTGAACGTGCGGATGGCGATGTCATGGCTGGAGCCCTCGGCGTCGCCGATCAGCTTGCGGGCCAGTTCGGCGCAGACCTGCGTCAGCCCGGCACCGAAGTCCTTGGCCGAGGGCACGGCCCCGGATGCGCCGGAAGCGAGGAGCACCACGGTGTCGTTGGTGGACATGCAGCCGTCCGAGTCCGCCCGGTCAAAGGTGACGCGCGTGGCATCGCGGAGGACGACGTCGAGCATTTCCGGCTGGACTTCCGCATCGGTGGTGATGACCACGAGCATGGTGGCCAGCCCGGGAGCAAGCATGCCGGCACCCTTGGCCATCCCGCCGATGGTGTATTCGTTGCCTTCGGCGTCCTTGCCGGTGAACACGGCTTCCTTGGACACCGAGTCGGTGGTCATGATGGCCGTGGCCGCGGCCGGGCCGCCGTCAGCGCTGAGGGCGGCGTTGGCGGCGCTGATGCCCGGGATGATCTTGTCCATGGGCAGCTGCTCGCCGATCAGGCCGGTGGAGCAGACAAAGATGTCCGTGGCCGAGACGCCCAGGGCTTCAGCGGTCTTTTCAGCAGTGGTGTGGGTGTTCTGGAAGCCCTGCGGGCCGGTGCAGGCGTTGGCGCCGCCGGAGTTGAGGATGACGGCGTCGACCCGGCCGTCCTTCACCACCTCGCGGGACCAGTGCACCGGTGCTGCGGCCACGCGGTTGGACGTGAACACGGCGGCTGCGGCCTTGGAGGGGCCGTCGTTGACAACCAGGGCAAGGTCCGGATTCCCGGACGCCTTCAGGCCGGCTTTGACGCCGGCGGCGCGGAATCCCTTGGGGGCGGTAACGGTCACGGGGCAACTCCCTGCAGGTTGAGGCCGGCGGTTTCCGCCAGGCCAAGGGCGATATTCATGGACTGCACAGCGCCGCCGGCCGTCCCCTTGGTCAGGTTGTCGATGGCGCAGGTGACAATAACGCGGCCGGTGTGCGCGTCGAAGGCCAGCTGCATCACGGCGTGGTTGGAGCCCTGCACGGACTTGGTGGCGGGCCACTGGCCTTCGGGGAGCAGGTGCACGAACGGTTCGTCGTCGTACGCTTCTTCCCAGGCGGCGCGCAGCTCTGCCGCCGTGACACCGGGCTTCACCCGGGCGGTTGCCGTGGTGAGGATGCCGCGGCTCATCGGCGCGAGGGTGGGCGTGAAGGACACCGTCACGGCTTCGCCCGCGGCGTTGCCCAGGCCCTGCTCGATCTCGGGGGTGTGCCGGTGGCCGCCGCCCACGCCGTAGGGGCTCATCGACCCCATGACCTCGGAGCCAATGAGGTTCACTTTCGCGGCTTTCCCGGCACCCGAGGTGCCCGAGGCAGAGACGATCACGACGTCGTCGGGCTGGAGGAGACCCGCGGCGAAGCCGGGCGTAAGGGCCAGCAGGGACGACGTCGGGTAGCAGCCCGGTACGGCGATCCGTTTGGCGCCCTTGAGCTTTTCCCGCTGGCCGGGCAGCTCAGGGAGCCCGTAGGGCCAGGTTCCGGCGTGCGCGGAGCCGTAGAACTTTTCCCAGGCTGCGGGATCTTCCAGCCGGTGGTCCGCACCGGCGTCGATCACCACCGTGCCGTCGGGCAGCTGGGCCGCGATCTCGGCAGACGCCCCGTGCGGGAGCGCCAGGAACACCACGTCGTGGCCGGAGAGGTTCTCCACCGTGGTGTCTTCAAGGATGCGGCTGGCCAGACCATGGAGATGCGGCTGCAATTCGCCTAGTCTTGAACCGGCGTTGCTGTGTGCTGTGATGGCGCCGATGGTGACGTCGGGGTGCCCGGCCAGAAGGCGAAGCACCTCACCGCCGGCGTAACCGCTGGCACCGGAAACGGCAACAGAAATAGTCATGGAAACGACTATACAGCAAGACTATGCATAGAACCCGATATTTATGCATGCGCTGGCACCTGCGCCCGTTCAAGCGCCGGTCCCCGCGCCCGCTCACGCTCGCGTCAAGCCCGCATTGCGAGCGTCAGCGTATGCTTGGAGAAGGGTGATCCTGACCGCGCGGTCCGAATGTCGGCTGCAGCGTTGCCCGTAACAGTTACGAGGCCCCGAGTCCATGACCCCCACCACTACTTCGGAGCGCCCGCAGACGCGTGTCCGGCAGCCCAACCAGGTTGTCCTGAGCTATTCCGAACTCCTCAAGACCGTCAAGGCCGCCGGCCTGCTCGAACGACGCGTCGGGTTTTACATCACGGTCTTCTCCGTCCTGGTGCTCCTGATGACGGCCGCCTGGTTCGGCTTCGCACTCATCGGTGACAGCTGGTTCCAGCTCCTCATCGCCGCCGCCATCGGTATCCTCTGCACGCAGCTGAGCTTCCTGGCGCACGAAGCCGGGCACCGCCAGATCTTCGCCTCCCGCCGCGCCAACGACTGGGCCGCCAGGCTGCTGGCCACGTCAGTCGCCGGCATGAGCTACTCCTGGTGGGAGCAGAAACACGGCGCCCACCACAACCACCCGAACGTCATTTCCAAGGATCCCGACATCGCGCCCGGACCCATCGCCTTCCACACCGAAGCGGTGGCCGACCGGAAGGGACGGTTCGCCTTCCTGACCCGCAAGCAGGGCTGGTTCTTCTTCCCGCTGCTGTTCCTGGTGGGCCTCGGCCTGCAGATCGATTCGGTCAAGTTCGTCTTCCGCCGCGCAAAGGTCACACACCGCTGGGTTGAACTCCCGATCCTCCTGGCCCGCCTAAGCCTGCTGCCGGTCCTCACGTTCACTTTCCTGCCGTGGGGTATGGCTTTGGCGTTCATCGGCGTCCAGCTCGCTGTCTTCGGTTTCTACATGGGCGCTTCCTTCGCCCCGAACCACAAGGGCATGCCGGTCCTGCCGGCGGACAGCCGCGTGGACTTCTTCAGCCGCCAGGTGCTGACTTCCCGGAACATCTCCGGCGGCCGTTTCATGGACATCCTGATGGGCGGACTCAACCGCCAGGCCGAACACCACCTCTTCCCGGACATGGCCCGCCCGCAGCTGGACAAGGCCGCCGTGATCGTCCGGGAGTTCTGTGCCAAGCACCAGGTCCCCTACACGGAGACCACCCTGCTGCAGTCCTACGGCATCATCGTCCGCTACCTCAACGACGTGGGCCTCAGCGCCGGGCGGCACTTCGAGTGCCCCGTGGCCACGGTGACCCGCCGCTACTAGACGATATGACTGTGCTGGACCGGATCTAACGTAGGACTGGAACCTCGGGTTCAAAGAGTTTCGTGGGTTGCCGGTCCCGACTTCCCCGCACGAAGGCGCGGGGTGTGGACTGGTAGAGCCACATTTGAACGTCTGGAGGTTCCAGCCATGAATAAGCGTACTTACGTCGGTTTGGATGTCCATGCGCGCAGCGTGAAAGGCTGCGCGATCGACCGTGAGACAGGCGAGATCCTGCGCCAGAGCCTGGCGGCCAACGATGCAGGGATAGCCGAGTGGGTGTCAGCGCTACCGGGCCCAGTCCTGGTTGTTTATGAGGCGGGTCCCACTGGATTCGGGTTAGCCAGGCTTCTGACTGCCTCCGGTATCGAATGCTTGGTCGCCGCACCGTCAAAGCTGCAAAGGCCCTCCGGAGACAGGATCAAGACTGATGTTCGGGATGCTGAGCATCTGGCCCGGTTGGCCCTGTTGGGGCAGATATCCCCGGTACGGGTTCCGGGCCGCGCGGATGAGGCAGCCCGGGATCTGGTGCGTGCCCGCGAGGATGTGCGGGCGGATCTGATGAGGGCCCGGCACCGCGTCTCAAAGCTACTGCTGCGCCACGGCCTGATCTACTCGGGCGGGCAGGGCTGGACCAACGCCCACCACACCTGGCTGCACCGGCAACACTTTGACAACCCTGCCCTGCAGGCCGCCTACGAGGCCAGCGTGGAAACGGCTGAACTGACGCTGGACCGCAGAGACCGGCTGGACGCGAAAATCACTGCCTTGGCGGCAACCGACCGGTATGCCCCGGTGGTCCACGCCCTAATGTGCTTGCGAGGAATCTCGGTGCTGACTGCCCTTGGCCTCGCAGTGGAAATCGGTGATTGGAACCGCTTCACCGGCAACACCATCGGCGCATACCTGGGCCTGGTCCCGTCCGAGCATTCCTCCGGAGCTTCCCGGTCCCAAGGCGGGATCACCAAGACCGGCAACACCCACGCCCGCCGACTACTGGTAGAGGCCGCGTGGCACCACCGCCGGCCCTATAACAACGTCAGCCGTGACATGCGCACCCGCTGGGGCATCGCGGACGAAGCGTCCCGTGTCCGCGGCCATCAAGGCAACTACAGGCTGCACCGCAAGTGGGAACAGTTCGAAGCCCGACACAAACGCCGGGTCATCGCCAACGTCGCCGTCGCCCGGGAACTGGCCGGCTGGTGCTGGTCCCTCGCCGCCCCGGTACAAAAGGAACAGCCATGGACGGATGAATAGACGTGTGCCGTTCCCGGCCCGGTCCGAATGGCTCGGCAGCGTGGAGGAGACCCGCGATACACCTATGGACAACCGGATTCCGCGGTGACGCCCGACATTGCTAGACCAGCGGCACCCCTCCAGCCGAACACCTCGTCCTGCGGTAACCAACCCGCGCATATCAGCATGACAGCGCCTCCCGTCGATCACGACGCGCCAGCCAAACGGGCGGACCACACAGGGAAACGGACACAATTGAGCGGTCCAGGACAACCCCCTCCTGGACCGCTCAACCTTGCCCTATTGACAAGGAACGCCTACATATCAACTAGGCGCCGCAGCCGGCGCCCAGCCGCTTACGGGGCGAGCCCCCTGATCCACGTTTGACCCGAAGTGACGGCCGGTTACCGGCCGTCACTTCGTCGTTGGCGGCGGTGTCCCTAGGATGGTTCCTGTATCCGGGCCTGGAAATCCCAGCCCAGGGAAGGAGACACATGATGCACGCAATTGTGGCCCGCCAGGCAGGCGGACCCGACGTCCTGGAACTGGCCGAGGTGGAGCGCCCGGTACCGGGTCCCCGCCAGCTGCTGGTCAAGGTGTCAGCCACCGGCGTGAACTTCATTGACACCTACAAGCGCAGCGGCACGTACAAAGTGGCCTATCCGTTTACCCCGGGTTCCGAGGCAGCCGGCACCGTGGAGGAAATCGGCGACGGCGTCACCGTGTTCTCCCCGGGCGACCGCGTGGCCACCGCCGAAGGCGCCAACTGCTACGCCGGCTACATCCTGGTGGACGAGGACAAAGCGCTGCCGGTCCCCCGCGGCGTGGACGATTTCACCGCTGCCGCCCTCCCGCTCCAGGGAATTACGGCGCACTACCTGATCAATTCCTCGTTCCGGGTGGAACCCGGCCACACCATCCTGCTCCACGCCGGGGCCGGCGGCGTGGGACTGCTGGCCATTCAACTGCTCAAGGCGAAGGGGGCCCGGGTCGTCACCACCGTCTCCACCGATGACAAGGCGAAGCTGGCCCGCGAAGCCGGCGCCGATCATGTCATCCCCTACGAGGGCTTCTCCGCCAAAGTCCGGGAGCTGACCGACGGCACCGGAGCGGATGCGGTGTACGACGGCGTCGGGAAGGACACGTTCGACGGTTCCCTCTCCGCGCTGCGCGTCCGCGGCACGCTGGTTCTTTTCGGTGCCGCTTCCGGCCCCGTTCCGCCGTTCGATCCGCAGCGGCTTAACGCCGGCGGCTCGCTGTACCTGACCCGACCCACCATCAACCACTTCCTCCGCAACGCCCAGGAACGCCGCTGGCGCTCGGACGAGGTCTTCGCAGCAGCTGCAGACGGGAGCCTCAAGGTCCGGATCGGCGGCCGCTACGACCTTGCCCACGCTGCCCGGGCACACGACGACCTGGAACAGCGCCGGACCACCGGCAAGATCATCCTCGTCCCCTGATCCGGCCAAATCCCCTGATCCGGTAAACAAGGCGTGAACCTCCGGCGAACTGCGACACCTTTTGTTCATCTTGTGCGGAAAGAATCACCCCGTGACTGAACTACCGCAAGCTCCCGGAACCGCGCCGGCGCCAGAGACCGGCCTCCTGGAAGGAAGCAGGGAAGGAAGCACGGAAGGACGCACTGCCCGTCCAGGCGTCCGGAACGTGTATCTGCCGCAGCTGCCGGGCGGCGCCGCGGCGCCGCCCGAGCGGACGCTGATCGACATCCTCGAGGAGACGGCCCGCACATATCCGGAAGCCTCGGCCCTGGACGACGGCCGCCGGCGCCTGAGTTACGCCCAGCTGATGTCGGAAGTCAGGGCCACGGCGCGTGAGCTTCATCTCGCGGGCCTCGGCGCCGGCGACAAGATCGGCGTGCGGATCCCCTCCGGCACCAACAGGCTTTACGTGTCGATCCTGGCCATCCTGCTGATCGGGGCGGCATACGTGCCCGTGGATGCCGATGATCCCGATGAGCGCGCCAAGCTGGTGTTCAGCGAGGCCCGTGTGGCCGCCATCGTCCGGGCGGACGGCGAGATCGTCACGGACAGCAAGCGTCCGCGGCCGTTCCCGCACCCGCGGATGCCCCAGGCCGACGACGACTCCTGGGTGATCTTCACGTCCGGCTCCACAGGTACACCCAAGGGCGTCGCCGTGCAGCACAGGTCCTCGGCCGCCTTCGTGGATGCCGAAGCCCGGATCTTCCTGCAGGACGAACCCATCGGTCCCCAGGACCGGGTCCTGGCCGGACTATCCGTGGCGTTCGACGCTTCCTGCGAAGAGATGTGGCTGGCCTGGCGCTACGGCGCCTGCCTCGTTCCCGCTCCCCGGTCCCTGGTCCGGACCGGAATGGACCTCGGTCCGTGGCTGATCAGCCACGGCATCACCGTGGTGTCCACGGTGCCCACCCTCGCTGCGCTGTGGCCGGCCGAAGCGCTGGAGAACGTGCGGCTGCTGATTTTCGGCGGCGAGGCCTGCCCGCCGGAGCTCGCGGAGCGGCTCGCCGTCGACGGCCGGGAAGTGTGGAACACCTACGGGCCGACCGAAGCCACAGTGGTGGCCTGCGCGGCGCCGCTTGGCACGCCCGGGCCGGTCCGCATCGGCCTGCCGCTCGATGGCTGGGACCTTGCCGTGGTTGATTCTTCCGGCGTTCCGGTGGCGGAGGGCGAGGTGGGTGAGCTCATCATCGGCGGGGTGGGGCTTGCCCGGTACCTTGACCCCGCCAAGGATGCGGAAAAGTACGCGCCGATGCCGTCCCTCGGCTGGGCCCGGGCGTACCGGTCCGGAGACCTGGTCCGCTACGAAGCGGCCGGCCTCGTGTTCATGGGGCGCGCGGATGAACAGGTGAAGCTCGGTGGCCGGCGGATTGAACTCGGTGAGATCGACGCCGCGCTGCAGGCGCTGCCTGATGTTGCCGGCGCAGCGGCCGCTGTCCGCACGACGGCGGCCGGGAACCAGATCCTGGTGGGTTACCTTGCGCCTGCGGGCACCGCGGAAATCGACCTGGCCGCCGCCCGTGAACGGCTGGGGGCCAGCCTTCCGGCCGCGCTCATCCCGCTCCTGACCGTGGTGGAGTCCCTGCCCACCAAAACCAGCGGTAAAGTTGACCGCCATGCCCTGCCCTGGCCGTTGGCAGGAGCAGGGGCGGCCGACGCGGACAACGCCCCGCTGAACCTGCCGGACGACGCCGGCTGGATCGTGGAGCAGTGGGGCAGCGTGCTGGGAACACCGGCGTCGAGCCTGGACGCGGACTTCTTTGCCCACGGCGGAGGATCCCTGGCCGCAGCACAGCTCGTGTCTGCCCTGCGTGTCCGCTACCCCACCATCACGGTGGCCGACATTTACGCCACACCCCGCGTGGGCGCGCTCATCGATGCCGCCCGGCAGTCATTGCCTGAGGGGGCAGCCGGGCCGGCGCCGGAACGGAACGTCCGCCCCACGGCCCTGAAATCGCAGGTCTTCCAGACACTGATGGGTGTCCCGTTGCACATCCTGGTGGGCATGCGCTGGCTGACTTACGTGATGGTGGCCAACAACCTCCTGGCGGCCTTCGCCGGCTTCGCGGCGGCTCCGGTTGTTTCCTGGTGGTGGGTGGCGGCGTCGTGGCTGGTGTTCGTGAGCCCGGCCGGGCGGATGGCGCTCTCTGTGCTTGCCGCCAGGACCCTGCTGAGGCGCGTGGTTCCCGGCACCTACCCCAGGTCCGGCAAGGTACACCTGCGGCTATGGCTGGCGGAGCAGATCCAGGACCTGTCCGGCGCCATCAGCCTGGCAAGTGCCCCCTGGGTGCCCTACTATGCGAAGGCCCTCGGTTCGAAAATCGGCAATGATGTCCAGCTCCACTCGCTGCCGCCGGTCACCGGAATGCTTTCGCTGGGGCGCGGCAGCAACATCGAACCTGAGGTGGACCTCTCCGGCTGGTGGATCGACGGTGATACCGTCCACATCGGCCGGGTGCATGTCGGAGCGGGCGCCACCGTGGGTGCCCGCAGCACCCTCATGCCCGGAGCCAGTATCGGCGCCGGGGCGCAGGTGGAGCCGGGATCGGCGGTCCTCGGAAAGGTCAAGGCCGGGCAACTGGTGTCCGGCTCCCCCGCCGAGCGGATCGGCAAGGCCAAACAGGCATGGCCGGACACGCCGCCGGCGCAAGCGCTGATCGGGCGGCTATGGTTCGCGGCGTTCGCTGCAGCATCAGCGGTGCTGGCCACCATCCCCCTGCTGTCCGCAGCCGCCGGGGCGTTCGTGGTGTTCCTGTTCATCCGCGGCAGCGAATCGCTGACGGCCGCCCTCCCCCAGGTCCTTACCTCACTGCCGCTGGCGGCCCTCACCTGGTTCGCCGCCAACCTCCTGCTGATCCTTGCCACCACCCGCCTGCTGGGCGTCGGACTCAAGGAAGGCTACTTCAGGGTGCGGAGCAGGATCGGCTGGCAGGTGTGGGCCACCGAACGCGTCCTGGACCTGGCCCGGGATGTCCTGTTTCCCATCTACGCCAGCCTTTTCACCCCGGTCTGGCTCCGCCTGCTGGGGGCCAAGGTGGGCAAGAACGTGGAGGCCTCCACCGTCCTCCTGCTCCCCAAAATGACAACCGTCGGCGAAGGCGCCTTCCTCGCGGACGACACCATGGTGGCCTCCTACGAACTGGGCGGCGGCTGGATGAGGATTGCCCCCGCCAAGATCGGAAAACGCTCCTTCCTGGGCAACTCCGGGATGACGGGTGCCGGACGAAGCGTGCCCAAGAACTCGCTGGTTGCTGTCCTGTCCGCCACTCCTGCCAAAGCCAAATCAGGCACCTCCTGGCTGGGCAGTCCCCCGGTCCGGCTGCGCCGCACGGCTATCGCCACCGACAACACCCTGACGTTCCAGCCTCCACTGCGGCTGAAGCTGGCACGCGCCCTGTGGGAACTCTGCCGGTTCATTCCCGTGGTGCTCACCGTCGGCCTGGCCGCCGGCGTCATGCTCGCGTTCGACTGGCTCGCTTCGGCGTGGGGCTACGGTATCGCGGCGCTGCTGGGCGGCATCGTGGTCCTCATCGCCGGTGCCACAGCCGCCGCCAGCGCGGTGGCCGCCAAGTGGCTGCTGGTGGGCAGGATCAAGCCCGGCGAGCATGCCCTGTGGAGTTCCTTCATCTGGCGGAACGAAGTAGTGGATACCTTCATCGAAATGGTGAGCGCACCGTGGTTCGCCCGCTCGGCCTCGGGTACCCCGGCCCTCGTGTGGTGGCTGCGCGGGCTCGGTGCGAATATCGGCCGCGGCACGTGGTGCGAGAGCTACTGGCTGCCGGAAGCGGACCTTGTCACGCTGGGCGAAAGTTCAACGGTCAACCGCGGCTGCGTCGTCCAGACCCACCTCTTCCACGACCGGATCATGAGCATTGACACTGTTACGCTCGAAGACGGAGCCACCATGGGCCCACATGGCGTCATCCTCCCGCGGGCACGCATCGCGAAGGGCGGCACGGTGGGCCCGGCATCCTTGGTCATGCGCGGGGAAACAGTTCCGGCAGCGACGTATTGGATGGGCAATCCGGTCAGCCCCTGGGCGGGCCCGGCAGTGCCGGCCCGGCGGCTCAAGTAGCTCCCGCACGGCCAGCCCGGCTCCGACCATCCGCAATACGAAGGCCAGTTTATGAGTTTTGCAGCACCAGCCGGTCCCGGCGGCCCACGCCGGCCCGACGAGCCCTCCGGCTCCCCGGATCCCTACGTCCCCGGGCACGGCACAAACGCCTACCGGGTCACGCGGTACGAACTGGACCTTGACTACAAGCTGGCCAGTAACCGGCTGAACGGCCAGGCCGTCCTGCACGCGGAGGCGGACCGGGCGGCATCCGCCGTCGTCCTGGACCTCGCGGGGCTGCGCGCCGTCAAAGTGTCGCTGAACGGCAAACGCGTGCGCAGGTTCAGCCAGCGGGCCGAGCAGCTGGTGATCGTTCCCGACGCGGCCCTGCTCCCGGGCGACCGCTTCACCCTGGACATCCGGTATGAGGGAAATCCGTCTCCACGGCGGGGCCTCTGGGGCGAAGTGGGCTGGGAGGAACTCACCGACGGCGTGCTGGTGGCGGGCCAGCCCAACGGCGCCGCCTCCTGGTTTCCCTGCAACGACCATCCGCAACACAAGGCCAGCTACCGGATCGCCGTCACCACGGATGCCAATTACCGGGCAGTCTGCAACGGCCTGCTGATCTCCCGAAAATCAGGCTCCAGCCGGGAAACCTGGACGTATGAGCAGGCCGAGCCGATGGCCACTTACCTCGCCACGGTGCAGATCGGCCGGTATGACGTCCTGACCCTGGATACGACGTCGGTTCCGGGCAGCGTCCCGCAGCATGTGGCTGTGCCTGCCTCGTTGGCCGACGCGGCACGCCGGGGGCTGGCACGCCAGCCGGAGATGATGCGCACCTTCGTCAACAGCTTCGGCCCCTATCCCTTCCAGGAGTACACGGTGGTGGTGGCAGAGGACGAGCTCGAAATTCCGCTCGAAGCCCAGACACTGTCCATCGTGGGCCCCAACCATCTCACCCCGGACTGGAACGCGCAGCGGCTGATCGCCCACGAACTGTCCCACCAGTGGTTCGGCAATTCCCTGACCGTCGCGTCCTGGCGGGACATCTGGCTGCACGAAGGGTTCGCCTGCTACGCGGAGTGGATCTGGTCCGAGGCGGCCGGAGTCATGAGCGTAGCGGACCGCGCCGCAGCCGCCTGGCGGAAGCTCGACGCCGGGAACCAGGACCTCATGGTCGGTGACCCCGGGCCCGAGCTGATGTTCGATGACCGGGTGTACAAACGCGGCGCCCTCGCGCTGCATGCCCTCCGGATCCGGTGCGGCGACCTCGCCTTCTTTGCGCTGCTGCACGACTGGGCCGCAAGCAACCGCCACGCATCCGTCTCCACCGCCGGGTTCATCCAGACTGCGGACCGTGTCACCGGAATTGATTCAGAAGCCCTGCTGCACCCCTGGCTGTTCGAAGAGCCGCTGCCTGCCCTGCCTGTGCGGTAGGCCAACACGTCATCCGAGGGCGACGGCGGCCGCCAGCTCGTCCGGCAGCCCCGACTCGGCGGGGGCCAGGTCCCGGACACCTGCCCGGTTAAGGACGTCAACGGTCTCCGGCCGCCGCCTGAGGCCCTCTCCGGTCATCTTCAGGAAGGCCTCCTTGCGCGCCCACAGCCGGGCACGCTCGCGCAGCAGCGCCCTCCCCCGCAACGGGGCAATCGCCTGGTGCTCGGCCGGGGTCAGGGCCACGGCGTCGAAGCCGTCGAAGTCCAGCCGCTGCGGATCCTCGGCGTCAACGCCCAGCCGCTGTTCCGGCCCCGGTTCCGCCACGGCTGCCAGCAGGGTCCAGCCGGCCGCCCGGGACAGGCTCAGCAGCAGGGGCGCCCGCAGCCCCGCCAGTTCATAGCCGGGCATCCCGTGGGTGACACCGGGACCGCTGCCGCACCGGGGGCAACGGTAACGGGCCGTCAGGTCCCGGGCGCGCACGCCCAGCAGTTCTGCGGCGAACAGCCGCTGGGCCAGCCTGGCCGCAAGGAAGTCCTGCCGTGGCGCGGGCATCATGGCGCGGGCTCGCTCCAGCTCCGGCGGGTCCAGGAACTGCAGGGCTTCACGCTCCAGGGCCGCAACCGCCGGCGCGGAATCCTGCCCGGGGACGCGGAAGGGCGGGCAGGCACGCACAACAAGGTGTGATGCCATGGCCCGCCCTTCCGGTCTTAGCCTTGAACGGCCGAACAGTTGAACGCTGAGCGCTCTAGCGCTGAACGGCCCCGAAGCGCTCGGCAGCAACCGCTACGGCGCTCTCACGGGCGGCTGATGCTTCGTCCGACGTGAGCGTCCGGTCCGCCGCACGGAAGCGGAGTCCGAAGGCCAGCGACTTCTTGCCGTCCTCGATGCCCTTTCCGGCGTACACGTCAAAGAGTGCCACGTCTTCCAGCAGCTCGCCGGCGCCCTCGCGGAGGGCGGCCAGGACGTCGTCCGCCGGGATCTCCTTGGGGACCACCAGGGCAACGTCCTGGGTGGCCACCGGGAAGCCGGAAATGTGCTTCGCGACGATGACGTCGGCTGCCGCTTCGAACAGTGCGTCTGCGTTGAACTCGAGCGCCACCGAACGTGCCGGCATGTCGTGCGCGGCCAGCAGCTTGGGGTGCAGTTCACCGGCGTAGCCCACAACGTCACCGGAGCGCAGCGACAGTTGTGCTGTGCGTCCCGGGTGGTAGGCCTGGTGGTGGCCCTGGCTGACCACGATTTCGACGCCGAGGACGTCTCCGGCGAGGCGGGCGATGTCCACTGCGTCGGCCCAGTCCCAGGCACGCGGCGTGTGGGCGGCGGCCGCCGGCGAGTCATGGCCGGTCAGGACCGCAGCGATATGCAGCGGCTGGTCCGGGACGCCGTCGTACAGTGCGTCCAGTACCTCATCGGAGGGCTTGACGCCGAGCGGCGGGATGGACGGCGTTCCCACCGTGTCACCCGGCAGGAACACGAGTCCGGCTTCGAAGACCGACAGGTCGCGGAAGCCGCGCGAGTGGTTGCGCTTGGCCACCTCGATCAGGCCGGGCAGGATGGACGTCCGCAGGTAGCCCTGTTCCTCGCTGATCGGGTTGGCCAGCTTGACGGCCTTGCGCTCTGCCCCGTGCTCGGCCACGCCAAAGGTGTCGTTGGCGGCCTTGGACACGAAGGGGTAGGCCAGGACCTCGGTGAGCCCGGCATCGGCCAGGGCCTGCACCAGACGGCGGCGCTGCTGCTGCACACGCGTCAGGCCGCGTCCCGGGGGCGCCACGGGCAGTGTGGCGGGAATGTTGTCGTAGCCGACCAGCCGGGCGATTTCCTCGGAGAGGTCCTCTTTGGTTTCCAGGTCGTTCCGCCAGCTCGGGGCAGTGACCGTCCAGCCGGCGTCGTGCTTCACCACGGCGGCGCCGAGGTCCTCGAGCGAGGTGACGATCTGCTCTTCGGTGAAGTCGATGCCGATCCGGGCCGCGGCGAAAGCCGCCGGCAGCTCGATCGTGACGGCGTCAGGCGCAGTGCCGACGTCGGTGCCGGCTTCATCGGCGGTGCCGCCGGCGAGCTCGACCAGGAGATCAACCACCCGCTGCGCGGCGATGCCGGCAACCTGCCAGTCAACACCGCGCTCGAAACGCTTGGACGCTTCGGAGGGCAGCTTGTGCCGGCGGCGGGAACGGCCAATGGACACCTCGTCAAAGTGAGCTGCCTCAACCAGGACGTTCGACGTCGAATCGCTCACCTCCGTGGCGGCGCCGCCCATCACGCCGGCGATGCCGATCGCTCCGGAGCTGTCGGTGATCAGGAGGTCCTCGACGTCGAGCGTGCGCTCCTTGTCGTCCAGGGTGGTGATCTTCTCCCCCGCAACCGCGCGCCGGACCACGATGTCGCCGGACAGCTTGTCCAGGTCGTAGCAGTGCGTGGGCTGGCCGAGTTCCAGCATGACGTAGTTGGAGATGTCCACGGGCAGCGAGATGGAGCGGATGCCGGCCAGCCTGAGGCGCGAGACCATCCACGGGGGCGTCGGCCTGGTGGCGTCGACGCCGCGGACGGTGCGGGCCACGAAGCGGTCGCAGCCCGGCTTTCCGTAGATCGGGGCGTCGTCGTTGAGCTTCACGCCGTAGCCGCCGGCCAGTCCAGCCGGCGCCTGCGCCTTCGACGCCGGGTCCGTGAAGGACGTACCGGTGGCGTGGGCGTACTCGCGGGCCACGCCACGGATGGAGAACGCGTAGCCGCGGTCCGGCGTCACGTTGATTTCGGCGGCCTGGTCGTAGAGTCCCAGGAGTTCCATGGCGTCGGTCCCGATTTCCGGGTCCAGGCCAATGCGGGACAGCACCAGGATGCCGTCGTGGTCCTCGCCGATGCCCAGCTCACGGACGGAGGCGATCATGCCGGCGGACAGGTGGCCGTACGTCTTCCGCGCTGAGATGTGGAAGTCTCCGGGCAGCACGGCGCCGGGAAGGGTGACCACCACTTTGTCGCCCTCCACGAAGTTGTGGGCGCCGCAGATGATGCCCTGGACACCGGAGGGGTCGATGCCCTTGCCGGTGAGGGTCTGCTCCTGGCCCTCGGGGACCACGCGGACCTGGCACCAGTTGATGGTTTTGCCATTGGTCTGCGGTTCCTTGACCAGGCTCAGGACCTGGCCCACCACAACGGGACCGCGGAGTGCGTCCGTGGGGCGGTGGACGGCCTCTTCTTCAAAACCGACCTTGACCAGTTCTGCCATAACGTCTTCGGCCGTTGCTCCGGCCGGTACCTGCGCGAACTCACGCAGCCAGGAAAGTGGGATACGCACTGTTAGATCTCCATCCCGAAGTGCTCGCTGAAACGTACATCGCCTTCGATCATGTCGCGCATGTCGCCCACCTCATTGCGGAACATGAGGGTGCGCTCGATGCCCATGCCGAAGGCAAAACCTGAATAGACGTCCGGATCGATGCCGGCTGCCCGGAGGACATTGGGGTTGACCATGCCGCAGCCGCCCCACTCGATCCAGCGCGGACCCCCCTTGGCGCCCGGGTGCCAGATGTCCAGCTCCGCGGACGGCTCGGTGAACGGGAAGTAGTTGGGGCGCAGGCGGATCTGGGCCTCGTCGCCGAACATCTGCCGCGCGAAGTGCTCCAGCGTGCCGCGGAGGTCCGCCATGCTCAGCTTCTTGTCGATGGCCAGGCCCTCGAACTGATGGAACACGGGCGTGTGGGTGGCGTCCAGTTCATCGGTGCGGAACACCTTGCCCGGGCACAGCACGTAGATGGGCACTTCGCGCTCCAGCATGGAGCGGACCTGCACGGGCGAGGTGTGCGTGCGCATCAGCAGGTGGGCCTCGGGGGGCTCCACAAAAAAGGTGTCCTGCATTTCGCGGGCCGGGTGGTCCGGCTTGAAGTTCAAGGCATCAAAGTTGAACCACTCGGATTCGACCTCGGGGCCTTCGGCAATTTCCCAGCCCATGCCCACGAAGATGTCCGCCACACGGTCCTGCAGCGTGGAGAGCGGGTGGCGCGCACCGGCACGGCGGCGGCGCGGGGCGGCCGTGACGTCGACGGTCTCTTCGACGAGGATCCGCGCGTCGTCTTCAGCTTCGAGCTCGGCGGTGCGGTCCGCGAGCGCCTTGTTGACGCGTCCGCGGGAGGCGCCCATGAGTTTTCCGGCGGCGGCCTTCTGGTCCTTTGCCAGGCCGCCGATTTCGCGGTTGGCAAGGCTCAGCGGCGCCTTCTCGCCCGTGTGCGCCAGCCTCACGGCCTTGAGCTCGTCAAGGGTGGAGGCAGCGGCAATGGCGGCAACGGCGTGGTCTACGGCGGCAGTAATGGCGGCTTCATCCAGAGGGTTCGGGATGGCAGCGCCCGGCAAAGTTTCAGTCATCTACTGTTCTTAGCTACGAGTCGGGTCTCGCCAGCGAGCTGTCCAGCTGCATTCGGGTCCACCGGCAGCGTGTCCGTCACTGGCTCGTCGTTCCGCACGGCCCTTTCGAGGAGCCGTATGAAGTGACAAAGGGCAGGGCTCGCCGGCATTCGTCCGGCGGGCACTCTCCCCCAGTCTAGTTGAACGCGCCACGCTGGACGCGCCAAGCACGGACGTGACGCCCCCGCAGGCAGGTGGGCGGGACCCCGCAGGGACGCACAGCGGGAGGGACGGGGATTACCGCCTGCCGCTACCATGGCCTCATGACCTCCGGACAGCGGCTTCGGCAGATCGCCAACCTGCTGAATGCAACGACGCTCCTGGGCCTGCTGCTGGCCAGGTGCGCCCGGACGGCTGTGCGCACCGGTCCGGGCGGCCTGCTGATCGCCGCTGGGTACCGGTGGCGGCTCCCCTTCGCCCAGGCGTTCACGGTGGGCAACGTGGTGCTGTTCCGGGCGGAGGCGACGGAGGCGCTGTCCAACAAGGTTCTGCTGGGCCACGAGGAACGGCACAGCAGCCAGTATGCCTGGTGCCTGGGCCTGCCGTTCCTTCCCCTGTATTTCATCGCGGCCGGGTGGTCGCAGCTGCGGACGGGCAACCCGGGGTCCGCCAACGTTTTTGAACGCCTGGCCGGGCTGGAGGCCGGCGGCTACTACCCCCGGTCAGGCACACGCAGAAGCAAACGCCGCAAGGGCAACGCTGCTCCCGATGGAAATGAGGCTTGAGATGACCCACTTCGCCAGAACCGTTACAGTAACCGGCTCCGGCACTGCCGAAGCTGCGCCGGACCTACTGAGCGTCTCCATCGGCGTGGAGTGCCGCCGGGAGGACGTGGGCGCTGCGTATGCGGCGGCAGGCAGGGCCGCTGCCGCGATTTCGGCGGTCCTGCGTGAGCACGGCGTACCGGACCCGGACATCAGCACCTCGGGCCTCAACGTCCGGGCGGACGTGGTGTGGAAAGAGGGCCAGGGCCAGACCGTGACGGGGTACGTTGCCTCAAGTGTCCTGGCCGTGCGGCTGCGGGATGTTCCCGGTTCCTCGGACGTCATCGCAGCGGCGGTGGCCGCAGGCGGCAACGATGTCAGGCTGAACGGACTGGAGCTGGGGTTCGCAGATCCGGCCGCAGTCACGGCGCAGGCACGCGAAGCCGCCTGGCAGGACGCCCTCGCCACGGCCACGCAGTTTGCCTCGCTGGCCGGCACGGAACTCGGACCGGTTGTTTCCGTCACCCAGCAGCCCGCGGCCTCGGCTCCGATTCCGGTGGCGAAGATGCAGCGGGCCATGGCCACAGACTCCGTAGGGATTGAGGCCGGGCAATCGAGCGTGTCGGCGACAGTGGGCGTCGTCTGGGAACTTCGCGACCACAGCTAGCGCAGCCGCCTGCGAGCGCCGCGGCAGGTGGGCGGACTGTGCCGGCTCAGTGGACGGTGCCGGCGGACAGCTTGACGTCCGCCGTGGTGGCCAGGGCGGTACGGACGACGACGGCGAGCGCCTCCGCCATCACGGCTGCGGGCATCGAGGGGGTACCGCCGCCCTTGGGCACCTGCCTGGTCTCATACGGGACGTGGATGAATCCGCCCCGCGTTGCGGACGCGCCCACTCCGGTGTTCAGCGAGTGCATCAGTGCATGGAAAATGTGGTTGCAGACGTAGGTGCCGGCGCTTTGGGAAACCTCGGCGGGGATCCCGGCTGCCCGAAGTGCCCCCAGCGCCGCCTTCACGGGCAGTGAGCTGAAATAGGCTGCCGGGCCACCGGGGACCACTTCCTCGTCCACGGGGCGGTTTCCGGCATTGTCCGGGATACGGGCGTCGTCGCAGTTGATGGCGACCCGCTCCAGGGAAATCCGCGGCCGTCCGCCGGCCTGGCCTACGCAGATCACCAGCCCAGGGCTATGGCGCCGCAGGGCATCCTCCAGCACCGTGACGGATTGCCCGAACACGCACGGCAGTTCAAGGGCAGCGACAGCATGGCCCTCGGCCCGCAGGATTTCCGAAGCGGCCGCAGCGGCGGTCCACGACGGGTTGGTGGTTTCGCCGCCGAACGGCTCGAACCCGGTCAGGAGAATCATGGGCCCAGCGTAGCAAGGCCACCCGCACGGTTAACCAGAGGCCTTGACTTCCATTCGAACATACCTTCGAATAGTAACCATGAGATGGGACGCACAAGCACTCCGGCCGGCGCCTGCGGGCAACAACGCAGGCAACAACGCAGGCAACAGCGCAGGCAACGCGTCAGCGGCCGCCCCAGCCGCTGACGCGTTGCTGCCGCTGGCCGGGCTTGTGCGTTCCGTCTCAACCCCCGAATTTGCCGGGGTCACTTTCCATGAGGTCACCGCCAAATCGGTGCTCAACAAAGTGGCAGCCGGTTCGCGCATGCCCTTTGAATGGACCGTGAATCCCTACCGCGGCTGCAGCCATGCCTGCGTCTATTGCTTTGCCCGCAAGAGCCACACCTATCTGGACTTTGACGCCGGCCTGGATTTCGACAGCCAGGTGGTGGTCAAGATCAACGCTGCCGATGTCCTGCGGAAGGAACTTGCCAAGCCGTCCTGGGGTCATCACCACGTGGCCCTGGGCACCAACACCGATCCGTACCAGCGCGCCGAGGGGCGCTATCAGCTGATGCCCGGCATCATCCGTGCGCTGGCCGATTCGGGGACGCCGCTCTCCATCCTCACCAAGGGGACCCTGCTGGCCAGGGACATCCCGCTGCTGAAGCACGCCGCTGCCCAGGTGCCGGTCGGAATCGGTATTTCGCTGGCCATGACCGACGAACAGTTGTCGGAGGCCGTGGAGCCCGGAACGCCGGGTCCCAGGGCGCGGCTCAAGCTGGTCTCACGGCTGCGCGAAGCCGGCCTGCCGTGCGGCGTCATGGCCATGCCCATCCTGCCGTGGCTCTCCGACAGCGACGACGCCCTGGACTCACTCTTCGGTTCGCTCGCCGCGGCAGGCGCTACGGGTGTGACGGCCGGCGCCCTGTACCTCAAGCCGGGCACCCGCGAGTGGTTTATGCAATGGATCGCCGCCCGCCATCCCGAACTGGCGGGCCGTTACCGCAGGCTGTACGGCACAGGATCCTACGCCTCCAAGGAGTACCGCGAATGGCTCGCGGGACGGATCCGCTACTTCAAGGCCCGGCACGGCTTTTCCGGTTCGCACGGCTTCAGCCACCGCGACCTGGCCCAGGACGCCAGGGACGAAGAAGCACAGTATCCCGCCGGCAGCATCCCCGAAGCCCGTACCGGGCCCGGCGCGAATTCCGGTGTGGAATCCGCGCAGCCCACGCTGTTCTGACCCGGCATTCCAGCCCTGCGGGTTAAACGCTTCCGGCTCCGGTTCTGCCATGGGCAGCGCCGGAGCCGGTGTGCGTGCCTGAGTGTCCGGGCCGGGGGCCGGAATGGCTGGCGGCCTGCTGCCGGTTAGCTGGCCGGGATGACCAGGCCCTTGAACTTCGTGTTGATGAAGTCCTTCATCTCCTGCGACGTCAGGATCTTGAAAAGCTTCTGCACGCGCGGGTCGTCCTTCATCTCTGCCTTGACCGCCAGGACGTTGTAGTACGCGCTGTCCTTGCCCTCCACGAGCAGCTGCTTGTCGGCGCTCAACCCGGCGGGCAGGGCGAAGGCCAGCGTCACAATGGCGGCGTCCTTGTCATTGAGCGCCTGCGGAAGGCTGGCGTTCTCGATTTCGGTGAACGCCAGGTTCTTCGGGTTCGCCTTGACGTCCTTGAGCGTGATCGGGTTTGCGGTGACTTCAATCAGCCCCTTCGACGCCAGCAGCTTCAGTGCCCGGGACTCGTTGGTGGGATCGTTGGGGATCGCCACCGAGGCGCCGTCGGGAAGGGCCTCCAGGCTGGCGATGTCGTTGGAGTAAAGGGCCATCGGGGGCAGGTAGACCTTGCCGACGCTCACGAGGTTCTTGCCGGAAGCCTTGTTGTAGGTTTCCAGGAAGGTCGAATTCTGAAACAGGTTGGCGTCAATATCGCCGTCGCTTACAGCGGGGTTCGGCGTGTTGTAGTCGCTGAACTCCTTGTACTCCACCGTGAGGCCCTCCTTGGGGGCGAGCTCACGCTGGACGTGCTTGAGCATGTCGCCGGCCGGCACGGCCAGGGCACCCACCTTGATGGTTTCGGCGGATCCGGCAGAGGTGCCGGCGCCGCAGGCAGACAGGGCGAGTATGGCGGCTACTCCGGTTGCGGCGGCTTTCAGGACGTGTGATCGGAACATTGGAACTCTTTCGCGGAATGGATCATGAGGGGGAAGTTAAGTTGGGCGGGAAATGAAACAGGAGGGAGCACCGGCGCGTTTTTACGGCCGGATGACGAGCCGCTAGCGGTGTGAGAGGCGGCGTGCGGCGAAGTTGCCGAGGGACTGGAAGACCTGCACCAGCAGGATCAGCAGGATCACCACACCGAACATGTACTCGGGGCTGTAGCGCTGGTAACCGTAGCGGAACGCAACGTCGCCGAGCCCGCCGCCGCCCACGGCACCCACCATGGCGGAGTATCCGATCAATCCAACAACGGTGGTGGACAGCCCAAGCGCCAGGGCGGGAACGGCCTCGGCCACCATCACCCTGGTCAGGATGGTCCACCGGGTGGCGCCCAGCGATTCGGCGGCTTCGATCAGCCCCCGGGGAACTTCGCGGATGCCGATCTCCACGAGGCGGGCGAAGAACGGGATGCCGGCGATGGTCAGGGGCACGATCGCGGCTGTTGCGCCAATGAAGGAGCCCACCACCAGGCGGGTGAAGGGAATCAGCAGAATCATCAGGATGATGAACGGGATGGACCGGCCAATGTTCACTGCCACGTCCAGCAGGCGGTTGATGACCGTGCCGAGGATCCTGCTGCCGAACGGCTTGGCGAGGAGTCCGCCGGGCTCGGTGGTCACGAGGAGGACACCGGCGGCCAGGCCGAACACCACCGTGAACAGCAGACTGAAGCCCACGGTGTAGAACGTCTCGCCCGTGCCCTTGAGAATCGTCTCGAACAGGTCGCGCCAGAAGTACGGGTCGTCGCGGTCGATCATTTAACGACCTCCACAAAGAGTCCCTGGGCCCGAAGATCGGCCACTGCGGCGGCAACCGCCGATGGTTCGCCCGGCAGTTCCAGCCGGGTGCGGCCGGTCTGCCGGCCATGGATGGTTTCCACGGCCGCGCCGAGGATCCCGACGTCGATGCCGTGCCGGCGGGCCAGCCGCGCAATGACCGGACTGTCGGAGGTGGCTCCGGTGAAGGTGATTTCGATGATGGTGTTGTCCGTTTCCGGTATGTCGCCGAGCGGGAAGAGCGCATGGCCCAGCAAGGACTTCTCGGTGGTCAGCAACTGCTCCACGGGCCCCTGTTCCAGGATCCTGCCCTCGCTCATGACGGCGGCGGCGTCGCAGATGCGTTTGACCACGTCCATTTCGTGCGTGATGAGCAGCACCGTGAGGCCCATGTCCTTGCTGAGCTGCCTGATGAGGTCCAGGATCTGGGTGGTGGTTTCGGGGTCCAGCGCGGATGTTGCCTCGTCGCTGAGCAGAACGGATGGCTTGGACGCCAGCGCGCGAGCAATCCCGACCCGCTGCTTTTGACCGCCGGACAGCTGCGCCGGATACGCGGCCGCTTTTCCGTGGAGGCCCACCCGCTCGAGGATCTCCAAAGCCTGTGACCGCCTCGCGGCGCGCCCCGCTCCGGTAATTTCGAGGGACAGCTCCACGTTGGCCTGCACTGTCCGGCTGCTGAGCAGGTTGAAGTGCTGGAAGATCATGCCGATGTTGTGCCGGGCGCTGCGCAGCCCGGCACCGGTCAGGGACGTGACGTCGCGGCCATCCACCACGACAGATCCCGAATCGGGGCGCTCCAGCGAATTGATGGTGCGGATCAGCGTGCTCTTGCCGGCACCGCTTTGGCCGACGACGCCGAAGATCTCACCGCGTCCGACTGCCAGCGAAACGTCGTCGAGCGCACGGACCGCCGTCTCACCGGAGCCGTAGCTCTTCGACACCCGTTCTACGGAAATCATGGGGCTCCCTGTGATGGCTCAAATCCTCGCGGAACGATTGTCCGCAAAAGCGGGTGCGGACAACGTCCGCACCCAACTTAAGAATTCTGCCAAGAAGCCATTGAAGGCGCCCAATCCGAATTTATTCCGCAGAAACGGGTTACAGCACTCGGATAATTTCACGAATCCAGCGGAACCCGCTCTGAACCGGCAACGGCAGCGAGCAGGGCCCGGACAATCGGGAAATCCGCCGGGATCCAAGGAAGGGTGAGAGCTTCGCCACTTTCCGTCAAGCTGATCCAGCGCAGTTCGTCGTGGTCTTCCAGCGGGCGGGGTTCGCCGTCCGCGATCTCGGCAAACCAGACGCGCATGGTGGCCTTGGCATTGAGCGGCCAGCCGGAAGCGGACTCCGCCAGCAGCTCAGCGCCCAGCCGGACGCCAATGCCCAGTTCTTCCCTGAGCTCGCGGTGCAGGGCGTCCTGGGCAGCTTCGAGCGGCTCCACCTTGCCGCCCGGGAACTCCCACATCCCGGCGAACTGCGGTGGCGCCGTCCGGCGGGCCACCAGGAGCCGGGCCGGGGCACTCAGGGAATCCACAACAGCTCCGCCAACTACATTGATGAGTCCAGTCACCGCAACAGTCTATGGGGGACAATGGTGGTGGCCGGTTCCGCCGGCGTCGTCCCGGAACGGCAGTCACCCCAAGAACCGGTGAGCCGGAATACGGCCACCTCCTCCAATGTTGCAGTAATCAGATTTTATGCTTCGCGCTGACTAAATCCCCGATGAACCAGAACTTTCGAAAAGCAGGCCAATGACCTTCACGCCCACCCTCAGCCCCGTCAAGCCGAAGGCTGGACCCCGCAACGTCGCCTTGGCCATCGTGTCCCTCGCGATGGGCGGATTCGGCATCGGCGTCACCGAATTCACCATGATGGGGCTGCTCAAGGAGGTGGAACAGGGCCTGAACATCGGTACTCCGGAAGCGGGCCACCTCATCTCGGCCTACGCGCTCGGTGTCGTGATCGGGGCGCCGCTCCTGGCAGCCGTCGGCGCCAAGCTTCCCCGCAAGCACCTCGCGCTGGGCCTCATGCTGTTCTTCAGCCTCGCTAATCTCACTTCGTTCATCGCTCCGGATTACGGCACCATGCTGGTGTCCCGGTTCGCGGCCGGATTGCCCCACGGAGCGTTCTTCGGCGTGGCGGCCGTCATTGCCGCTTCGCTGGTTGCACCGACAAAGCGGGGCTGGGCGATTTCCATGGTGATGGCCGGCCTGACCATCTCAAACGTCATCGGCGTTCCATTCGCCACCTGGCTGGGCCAGGCGTTCGGGTGGCGCCTGCTGTTCGTGCTTGTCGGTGTGATCGGGCTGGCGACGCTTGCCATGCTCTGGAAGTTCGTCCCGTTCCAGGAAGCGCACCCGGATGCCAGCATCCGGCGGGAACTTGGCGCCTTGAAGCGACTCCAGGTGTGGCTCGCCATCCTCATCGGCATCGTGGGTTTCGGCGGGTTCTTCGCCACCTACACCTACATCGCGCACACCATGACGTCCGTGGCGGGGATCCCGGCGTCGTTCCTCCCCCTGGTGGTGGCCCTCTACGGACTCGGCATGGTGGCCGGCAACATCGTGGGCGGCCGCATCGCGGACAAGTCGGTCATGGGCACCATCTATTGGGTGCTGCCAGGAATCGCCGCCGCCCTGGTGGTGTACGCCGTGGCCGTCCATTGGCCGTGGTCCGCTTTCGTAATGGTGTTTGTGGTGGGCGGTGCCGGCTCACTGCTGGTGCCCGCCCTGCAGACCCGGCTGCTGGATGCCTCCCCCGATGCCCCATCGCTGGCCTCCTCGCTGAACCACGCAGCCTTGAACGTCGCCAACGCGCTCGGCGCCTTCCTCGGCGGCCTGGTCATCGCCTGGGGCTGGGGCTACGTTGCACCGGCACTCGTCGGCGCCGTACTGGCCGTTCTTGGGCTTGGCGTTGCCGTCATCAGCGGCCTGCTGGAACGCAAAAGGCCACTGGTGTCCTAACCTGCCCGGGCAGGTTTCGGTCCAGCGGCCCCGTGCGGGTGCAAACCCCGGAGTACGGATCAGACGCTCGCGCGCTCCAGGTCCGGTTCAAGGTAGATTACCCGCGCAATGGGCACGGCCTCGCGGATGCGCTTTTCGGCGTCGTCGATTACTGTGGCGATCTCCGCTCCGGTGTCCGCGGCGCCGACGCTGATCTTGGCAGCGACCAACAGCTCTTCCGGACCCAGGTGCAGGGTCTTCAGGTGGATGATCCTGGTTCCGTCGGCCTCAAGCGCGGTGCTGATCCTGGCGACGTCCGCCTTGGTGGCGGATTCTCCGAGCAGCAGCGACTTGGTTTCGAGGGCAAGGACGATGGCGATGGCAACCAGCAGGAAACCGATCATCGCCGTTCCCAGTGCGTCCCAGATGCCGTCGCCGGTGATCAGCGTCAGGCCCACGCCGAACAAAGCGAACACCAGGCCCAGCAGAGCCCCCAGGTCCTCCAACAGGATGACGGGGAGCTCCGGCTGCTTGGCGTTGCGGACGAAGTGCACCCAGCTCTGCTTGCCGCGGATGTGGTTTGACTCAGTAATTGCCGTCCGGAACGAGAAGGACTCAGCGACGATCGCCCCGATAAGCACGGCCAGCGGTACCCACCAGAAGTCACCCTCGATGGCGTGCGGTTCCTGAATCTTCCCCCACGCCTCGTACAGCGCAAACAGGCCGCCCACGCTGAACAGCACGATCGAGACGATGAACGCGTAGATGTAACGTTCGCGTCCGTAGCCAAAGGGGTGCTCGGGGCTTGCGGCACGCTGGGCCCGCTTGCCACCCACCAGCAGGAGGACCTGGTTGCCGGAGTCGGCAACGGAGTGGATGGCCTCGGCCAGCATTGACGACGACAGCGTCAGGATGAAAGCGACGAACTTCAGTACAGCGATGGTCAGGTTTGCAGCCAGAGCCGCGACGATCGCCTTGGTACCGCCATTTGCAGCCAAGGGAGCTTCACCTCTTCAGGGATTGCCGGAAAATTGCAGGTGCGATCACCGCGCAGTGCTGATGCCCGCAAGGAATACGGTACCTGCCCGTCGCTTCCGGACACACCACGGGTCACAGCGGATGACACCAAAAACACTGACATTAAGCCTGCTGACAAGCAAACACACCTGTGTTAGCTTGAACATAATCGGGACCCGTAGTGAGTTCCGACGATTATGTAGGAGGAGACATGGGCTTTCTTGGCTGGATCATTCTCGGACTCATTGTAGGGGCAATCGTCAAGGCAATCATGCCTGGTAAGGTCGGCGGCGGCTGGGTCACCAGCCTCGTGCTTGGCGTTGTCGGCGCCATCGTCGGCGGCTGGATCGGCGACCTGTTGTTCGGCGGCGGCAAATTGGAATTCTGGAACCTCGGTTCCTGGCTTCTCGCCATCGTCGGCGGCCTTGTAGTAGCGGGCATCTACGGCTTTATCACCGGCCGCAGCAAGACCACATAAATTCACCCACCACCGCTGAGGGCACCAGGTGCCTGACAGTGAAGAGTACGACGGCGGGGCCCACCGGAAGGCGGGCCCCGCCGTTGCGTTAAGGCCGTTTTTCGTTGAAGCCGGGTTCTGCCCAGGCGCGTGCAGGCGTTCAGGCCCGCTTCTGCGAACGCGCACTCGCGTAGAGGCACACCGTGGCCGCCGTGCCGACGTTCAGGCTTTCCGCGGCCCCGTAGACCGGTACCGCCACCCGGTGGTCCGCCAGTGCGAGTTCAGCCTCGGACAGCCCCTGGGCCTCGTTGCCGAACAACCAGGCCGTGGGCTGCTCCAGCTCGTACACGGAGGCTGTGCCGGAGGCACCCAGCCTCCGTGCCGCGTTTTCATCCTGGAGCTGGTCAAGGTCAAGCTGGCCGTATCCGTCGGCGGCCAGGATGCCGATGCCGCGTTCGCGGCAGGCGGCGGCCAGGTCGGCAAGGTCCGTTCCCAGCACCACGGGGAGATGGAACAGGGAGCCCGCGGTGGAGCGGACGGCCTTGGGGTTGTATATGTCCACGCTGGAGGCTGTCAGGACGACGGCGTCGGCTCCGGCGGCGTCAGCCGCCCGCAGCACGGTGCCCGCATTTCCGGGGTCCCGCACCTGGCACAGCACGGCGATAAGCCGTGGGCCGGCGTCGAGCACTGCGTTGAGGTCCACATCCACAAAGGCGCAGACGGCGATGATGCCCTGGGGATTGACGGTGTCCGCCATCGCGGCAAGCACCTCGTCGGTAGCGAGCCGGGCATTGACACCCTCGGCGAGTTCATCAAACTCGGGATAGCGGTCCAGGCAGCTCTCGCTGGCGAACACTTCGTGGACCACGCCCGGCTCCCCCGCGGCAGTCCTCTTCCGGTGGAGCACCAGGGCCTCCCGGACCGCCTGCGGGCCCTCGGCCAGGAACTGCCCGCGCTTTAAACGGGCCGGGCGCCCTGCAAGCTTTGCCACATCCCTCACCCGATCAGCTCGGGGGTTGGAGAGTGGAAAGTCTTGCGGGCGCCCGGTTTCGTTCATATAAGAACTTTAGTGGCTATTGCCACCGGTCCCTGAACGGCGGAATGCTACTTGGCAGCCTTTTCGGCGGCCGGCTTCTTTGCAGCCTTCGCCTTGGGAGCCTTGGCCTTCGGGGCGGCATCGTCCGAGACGGCCGGCGCGGAAGTGTCAGCAGGCAGCGAGTCCTTGGCGATCTGTACCAGCGCAGCAAAGGCGTTGGCGTCAGAAACGGCAAGCTCGGCCAGCATACGGCGGTCAACCTCGACCTCAGCGGCCTTCAGGCCCTGGATCAGACGGTTGTAGGTCAGGCCGTTGGCGCGGGAAGCAGCGTTGATGCGCTGGATCCACAGGCGGCGGAAGTCGCCCTTCTTCTTCTTGCGGTCGCCGTAGCTGTACACAAACGAGTGCAGCAGCTGCTCTTTGGCCTTGCGGTACAGGCGTGAACGCTGTCCACGGTAGCCCTTGGCGCGCTCAAGGATAACCCGGCGCTTCTTGTGGGCGTTGACCGCCCTCTTCACACGTGCCACGTGCGTACTCCTTCGAAAATCTGATCCCAAGCATCTACTGCCGGTACAACCGGCTGGCCTGAGAAGCCTTTTTGGTAGTTGACCGCTGCCAGGTGGCAACAGTCAGAGAACTTGGAACTTAGATGCCGAGCATCTTCCGGATGACCTTGGCGTCGCCCTTGAAGACGATCTTGTCGCCGGCGAGGCGACGGGTCAGCCTGGAGGACTTGTGCTCGAGGTAGTGGCGGCGGTTGGCCTGCTGGCGACGCAGCTTGCCGCTGCCGGTCAGCTTGAAGCGCTTCTTAGCACCACTGTGGGTCTTCATCTTCGGCATGGGAACCGATCTCCTTACGTATCCGCAGACAAGTCTGCAGTCTTTCGTGCAGCCACCCCTGCGGGCGGCGTGCTGGTTGCTTGCTGTGCTCAGGCGATGCTTCGCACAGCTTTGAACTAGTTAGTCTTCTTGCTGCCCGGTTTGGGAGCAGCAGGCCGTGCTGCAGGCTTCGGTGCCGCAGGCCGGGCTACCGGCTTGGGCGGCGGTGCGGGAACCCCGGCCGGCTTCGGCGCCACGGGGGCAGCCTCTGCGGGCTTCGGTGCAACCGGCGCCTTGGCCACAGCGGGCTTGCTTACCGCAGGACGCGGTGCTGCCGCCGCCCTGGGGGCTTCGCGCTTCGGAGCTTCCTGCTTGGGTGCTGCCTGCTTCGGAGCTTCCTGCTTAGGCGCTTCCTTGACGGGCGCTGCCTGCTTCGGAGCTTCCTCAGCGGGAGCTTCCTGCTTCGGAGCTTCCTTGACCGGGGCTTCTGCTTCCGGGGCCGCAACCGTTTCCGCAGGTGCCTCGGCGCTGGTTGAAGCCGCAGCCTCAGTGTTCGCCTCGGGTGCTGCTTCTTCAGTCGTAACGGCAAAACCCTCAGGAAGCAGGTCCGCAAGGGACTGCGTCATGGCGGGCTGGTCGCGGCTGACGTCCACCCGGCCGCTGGCCTTGGCTTCGTTCTGGGCCTTGGCCTCGGCGCGCTGCGTCGCACGGCGGGCTTCGGCCTTGGCCTCAGCCTTGTTCTTGAGCGGACCAACAACCATGACCATGTTGCGGCCATCGATGCGGGGGCTGGACTCGACAACGCCGACTTCGGCGACATCGTCAGCGAAGCGCTGGAGCAGGCGGATGCCCATTTCCGGACGCTGCTGTTCGCGGCCGCGGAACTGGATCATGGCCTTGACCTTGTCCCCGGCGCCGAGGAAGCGGAGGGCGTGGCCGCGCTTGGTCTCGTAGTCGTGGGTGTCGATCTTCAGCCGGAAACGGATTTCCTTCAGAACCGTGTTGGTCTGGTTCTTCCGGGCCTCGCGTGCCTTGACGGCGGCTTCGTACTTGTACTTGCCGAAGTCCATCAGCTTGCACACCGGAGGCTTGGCCTGCGGTGCAACTTCAACGAGATCAAGGTCGGACTCGGCAGCCAAACGCAGGGCGTCCTCAATACGGACGATTCCTACCTGTTCACCTGCAGGGCCGACCAGCCGCACCTCGGGGACGCGGATACGCTCATTGATTCTTGGCTCGCTAATGTTAGAACTCCTGTGGTTGAGATGAGTACTCCACCGGCAAATAGAGAAGGCCCCCAATTGCCGGAGCAATCGAAGGCCTCGAAGATCGGATGTACACCGCCTCCGGGGAGGCTGTACGCGTTCCACGCAACTGACGCTGCTGTGGACCGCCCGACCAGGTACCCGGCAACCTTGCTTCCGCGGGAAATTACTTCCGGGAAATCGGCTGACGCGGGTGGGAGAGAACTCCGCTTGCAAACTGAAAGTCAATCCTACCGAAGGAACCCCAAAAACTGCACATCGGCGGTTACGAGTTTCACATAGCAAAATAACGACATTCAGTCGGTCTGTGACAAGCTTACCAGTATGAGCACTTCAGACAGTAATTCACACGTTTTCGAGCCCGCCGCCGGTCAGCGGGACGGCCAGGAGCAGGTCTCGCAGCAGATCCGGGACATCTCCGAGGTTCCCGCCATCGAGGTCATCACCACCGCCGCTGTGCACCTGATGAGCGCGTCGGCCGTCAAGCTCGGCCTTGCCGCCGAGGACAATGCCGAGGAGCTCAAGGACTTGGATGAGGCCCGCAAGCTGATCACCGCCCTGGCCGGACTCGTGACTGCTGCCGCTCCGGAAATTGGTTCCCAGCACGCCGGTCCGTTGCGCGACGGACTGCGCTCCCTGCAGCTGGCCTTCCGCGAAGAGTCCATCATTCCTGACGCGCCGGGCAAGGGTCCGGGGGAAAAGTACACCGGCCCGGTCAACTAGGAGCCAATCCAGGCTTTCAACCGGCATATCGACGGCGGCGTGCGGACCAACGGGGTCTGCCCGCCGCCGTCGTCGTTTGAGGCCCGAAGATTGCGCCGTTCCCGCATCAGGCCGGTGGCCGCGATCCTGTAGTTGGATCAGGCGGGATCCCGCCCCGCTCTAGGCGATCAGGGTGCGCCGGCGGCGGTGGCGCAGCAGCGCCAGGCCGAACAGGCAGAGGACAACACCCGCAGCTCCTACCGAGACAAATCCGGCGGACGGTCCGATTCCGTCAATGAAGACACCGGCCAGCGGTGCGCCGAGGGCCACTCCGGCGGTCAGTGCAGACCCGTACCAGCCCATGGCCTCTCCGCGGCGGCCCTCCTCCACGAGCTCGGCCACTTTTTCCGAGGCAGAGGAAAGGACCGGCGCGCACAGCAACCCGGGCAGCAGCGACAGCAGGCACAGGGTCAGCGTGTCCCGGGCGAAGCCCATCGGGATGGTGAGGGCGGCCATGCCGAGCAACAGGATGATCGGGGAAACCGGCCGGTGCATGGCGCCGTAGAGGAGCCCGCCGACAACGGATGCCGCGCACCAGAAGACGAAGACCAGGCCGATCTCGGCCTGGTGCCCGCCGGTCTCCAGAGCGGCAACAATGCCCACGTCGGTGCCGCTCAGGACCATTCCTGCCCCGGCGGCCACGGCGAAGACCGCCGCCACCGCGGCGGTGAACCAGGCAAAGTTGTGTGCCACCCTGTGCCGCAGGCCCGAGCGGCGGAGTTCACCGGCCGCCACGGGAGCAAGTTCGGCAGCAGCCCCCTGCAGGTGCGCCGGAGCCGCGGCGACGACGGCCACTTCCGCGCCTTCCTGCTGGTCCGTTTCGTACTCGGCATCCGCCACCGCGCTGCGCGTGGGAGGGTTGAACCACATCAGGAACAGGCCGGCCACGGATGTGCACACACCCAACACCGTCAGTCCTGCCACCGAATATCCGGCAGTGGCCACGATGGCGCCGGCCGCGGGGCCGAGCATAAAAACCAGCTCCGTGGCGATCGCATCCAGCGCGAAGGCGGTCCGCCGTTGCTCGCCGCTTGCCAGCACGCCCAGGGACTGGCGCACCACGCTGAAGATGGGCAGCGTGAGGAGTCCCCCGACGAAGACCAGCGCCAGCAGCCACTCGTACGAGACGTGCGGAACCACGGACCAGATGACGGTCTCGGAGACGACGGAAGGAATCAGTGCTTTGCGCAGGCCGACGGTGTCCACCCGGCGGCCGCGCCAGGGGGCCCCGACGGCGATGCCGATGGTCATGACCGCTGCTGCGGCACCGGCAGCGGCATACCCCTCGCCCAGGGTGAGGACGATGTGCAGGGTCAGCAGTACCCCGGCCGCTGAATGCGGTATGCGGGCTATCATTCCGACGGTCAGCAGCCACCTGATGGGCCTGACTGCAAGAAGCTCCTTGTAGAGAGCGAAATTCACGGGTTACGTCCTTCATCCTGCGGACGGCAGGACCGGGATGTGACCCTCCTGCCGTCAGCTACCCTGCTGCGCGCTGCAACTTTACCTCTATCGAATCAACCCGCTCGGCGAAGACCGCATTCCGGGACCACTCGGTGTTGAGTCCGGCCACTACTGCCTGGACGCCCGCCGCATCCAGTCCGTCTGCCAGGTAAAGCACGACACGCAGCTCCGGTCCGGGACCGCCGCCGGGGACAACCGCACCGCCGGCTGTTGACGACGCGACACCGCCGCCCGGCTCGAGTTCCACGCGCCTTACCGGCGGATAGCCGGCCGTTGCATCCGCCATGGCGCGCGCAAGTTCCGGATCTGCGTAGGACGGAAGCCACTCCTGCTGCTGGGCGAGTGCCCAGACGGCCGGCCGGCGGACAACGAACGTGTATTCGGAACCGGGGTCCAGCACGAGGAGTTCGGCGCCTTCGGCCACGGCGGACAGTGCTGCCCTGGCGGCATACACCGCCACCGGTCGGGCTTGCGGGTGCCACGCTTCCAACGCCGCTGCCGACGTGAAGACGGGAAGGGCGGTCCGCCCGTCCGGTGCTTTCAGCGTTACGAGCGCCATGTCCGCCTGCTTGTCCCCGTGAAGCGTATGGTCGTGCGTCCCGTGGTCGCTCTCTTCGGCCAGCTGGGCAACGATCGGAACAAACACCCGGGCAGTGGCCAGGGACGCAACCACCGCAGCCTCACTGCCGGCAGCGGAGCGCAGGGCGTCAACAGCGGCGAGGTAACCGGCATCGGCCGTGCCGTCGTCGTCCTCGAAGTTGTGGATCTTCGCATCCTCGCCGGCCAGGCTTCGGCCGGCCCAGGGCTGGCCGGCGGAATCCGTGGCCCCGCCTGAGCCGGCAAGCGCAGCGGCGATGTGGCCGGGCAACTGCCGGGGGGCCGGGGGGCGCTGTTCCGCTGGAGGTCGCTGATCCATGGTGGTTGCCGGCCTAGCGGCGGCCTGCTACGTCAAGCGCTTCCGGCAGCGTGAAGGCACCGGCGTACAGGGCCTTGCCCACGATGGCACCTTCAACGCCCAGCGGGACGAGGGAGCGCAGCACTTTGAGGTCTTCCAGGCTCGAGATGCCGCCGGAGGCCACCACCGGCTTGCCGGTCTTCTCCACCATCTGGCGGAGCAGCTCAACGTTGGGGCCCTGCAGGGTGCCGTCCTTGGTGACGTCCGTGACCACGTAGCGGGCGCAGCCGGCTTCCTCGAGGCGTGCCAGCACGTCCCACAGGTCGCCGCCTTCCTTGGTCCAGCCGCGGCCCGCCAGTGTTGTTCCGCGCACGTCGAGGCCGACGGCGATCTTGTCACCGAAGCGGTCGATGGCCCGTGCAGTCCACTCCGGGTTTTCCAGGGCCGCCGTGCCCAGGTTCACCCGGGCGACGCCGAGGTCCAGGGCTTTTTCGAGTGATTCGTCGTCGCGCAGGCCGCCGGACAGTTCAACGTTGATGTCCAGCCGCCCCACCACTTCGCGGAGCAGTTCGGCATTGGATCCGCGGCCAAAGGCTGCATCCAGGTCCACCAGGTGCACCCACTCGGCGCCCTGTTCCTGCCAGTTGAGCGCAGCTTCCAGCGGCGTGCCGTAGCTCGTCTCGCTGCCGGCCTCGCCCTGGACCAGGCGGACCGCCTGGCCGTTCACGACGTCGACGGCGGGCAGCAGTTCCAGGACGGGCAGCGGCGTTTCGGTGGTCATCTTCAGGTCCTCAGGTTGTAGTGAAGCTGTGGTGAACAGGTAGGGGTGCGGGCCCGGCTAGTTGGCCGGCAGGGTAAGAAGGTATGCGGCCAGCAGCGACATTCCGGCCAGAACGTAGAAAACGACCTGGGTCCAGAGCGGCTTGTGCTGCTGCCTGAAGGACAGCGCCCCGCCAACCAGCAGGCCGGCGAGGCCCATCAGGACTATTGACCACATCTAGGCGGCCGGTCCGCTGCTCGCGGCGGCGGCTTCCGTGGCGGCCGCCTTGCCGTGGCGCAGGCTGTTGACCCAGTTTCGAAGCAACCGTGCTCCGGCGTCGCCGGACTTTTCGGGGTGGAACTGGGTGGCGCACAGCGGCCCGTTCTCCACGGCTGCGATGAACGGTGCGCCGTGCTCGGACCAGGTGACAAGCGGTGCCGCCATGCGCGGCTGGATGACGTCGAAGTCCCAGTGCTGCACACCGTAGGAGTGGACGAAGTAGAAGCGCTCGTTTTCCACGCCCTCGAAGAGCCGGGATCCTTCCGGAACCTTCACGGTATTCCAGCCCATGTGGGGCACAACCTCGGCGGGAAGCAGTTCCACTTTTCCGGGCCACTCCCCCATGCCCTCGGCTTCGGTGCCGTGCTCGACGCCGGCCTCGAACAGCACCTGGAGTCCCACGCAGATGCCGAGGACGGGACGGCCGCCGGCGACACGCCGGCCGATCATCCGGATGGCGTCCACTGCCTTGAGCTCGCGCATGACCGTTTCGAAGGCTCCGACGCCGGGGACCAGCAGTCCGTCGGCATTCAGGACGTCCTCGGGCTTGGCGCTGAGGATGACCTCGGCGCCCGCACGCTCCAGCGCACGGACGGCCGAGCGGACGTTGCCGGAGCCGTAGTCCAGGACTGTGACGGTGGGTTTGCCCTCGGGTGACGCCGGCTTGGCGTTTCCGGCCGGATCCAGGATTGCCCCGTCCTGGAGGATCGGCCCGGTCACAGCGCACCCTTGGTGGAGGGGATGCCCTCCACGCGGGGGTCCGGCTCCACGGCGGCGCGCAGGGCACGCGCGAAGGCCTTGAACTGGGCTTCCACGATGTGGTGGGGGTCCCGGCCTGCGATGACGTTCATGTGCAGGCAGATACCGGCGTGCAGGGTGATCGCCTCGAAGACGTGACGGGTCAGCGAACCGGTGAAGTGGCCGCCGATCAGGTGGTATTCCTGCCCGGCGGGCTCACCGCCGTGCACCAGGTAGGGCCGCCCCGAGACATCGACGACGGCATGGGCCAGGGCTTCGTCCAGGGGTACGGTGGCTTCGCCGAAACGGCGGATCCCGGCCTTGTTGCCCAGCGCGGTGCGAAGCACTTCGCCAAACGTGATGGCGACGTCCTCCACCGTGTGGTGGACGTCGATGTGGATGTCACCGGTCGCCTTGACGGTCATGTCGATGAGCGAGTGCTTGCACAGTGCGGTCAGCATGTGGTCGTAGAACGGAACCGAGGTGCTGATGTCCGAGATGCCCGTGCCATCAAGGTTGATCTCGACGAGCACGGATGATTCGCTCGTGGAACGCTCCATGCGGGCGGTCCGGGCCTCGGCAGCAATGGATCCGGTGGTGCTCATGTGTTGTGTCCTTTGGATGTAAGGAGAAATACCGTCTGTGTGCAAGTCTGCGGAACCGGCTCCCTGGGAAACCGGGGTCTGACTCAAGTTTAGGCCGGGACGCTGGGCTGCCCGGCCAGGATCAGTTCCAGGGCTTCGAGGAAGGCTGTGGTTTCCGTCTCAGTGCCTGCCGTGACGCGCAGGTGGCCGGGGATTCCGACATCCCGGATCAGGACGCCGGCGTCCAGCAGTCCCTGCCAGACGCGGTGGGGATCCTCGAGCCCGCCGAAGAAGACGTAGTTCGAGTCGGAAGCGGCAGGCTTGAGTCCCATCCGGGTCAGCTCCGTGACGATCCGGTCGCGCTGCCGCTTGATGTCCTCGACGTCGGCCATGAGGGCTTCGCGGTGTGTCAGGGCTGCCAGGCCGGTCGCCTGCGTGATGGCGGACAGGTGGTACGGCAGCCGAACGAGCCGCAGTGCGTCCGTAACCTCGGGGGCGGCCGCCATGTAGCCGAGCCTTGCACCGGCCAAGGCAAAGGCCTTGCTCATGGTGCGTGACACGATCAGGCGCTCACGGCCCGGCAGGAGGGTGAGGGCGCTGGGCGTACCGTCGTGCGCAAACTCGTGGTAGGCCTCATCGACGATTACGACCGTCTGGCTGGCCTCGCCCGCGGCATAAACGGCTTCCACCACGTCCAGCCCCAGGCCTGTGCCGGTGGGGTTGTTCGGTGAACATAGGAAAACGATGTTGGGCTGGAGCTCCCGGACCTGACGGGCAGCCGACTCAGCGCTGAGGCCGTAATCGTCCGCACGCTGGCCGACGATGTAGCCCGTGTCGGTGCCGCTGGCCAGCAGGGGGTACATGGAATACGTGGGCGGGAATCCGAGGGCGGTACGTCCCGGCCCGCCAAAGGCCTGCAGGATCTGCTGCAGCACTTCATTGGACCCGTTGGCGGCCCAGATGTTCTCAGCGCCCAGTCCGTGGCCCAGGTACTCCGCCAGGCGCTCACGCAGTTCGGTGAACTCCCGGTCCGGGTAGCGGTTCAGTCCCGCCGCGGCAGCGGTCACGGCCTCGGAGATGGCGGCGAGCACATCGGCCGGAACGCCATGGGTGTTTTCGTTGACGTTGAGCAGGATGGGAACATCCAGCTGCGGCGCACCGTACGGGCTCAGGCCCCGAAGGTTGGTCCGGAGGGGAAGTCGGTTCAGTCGCTCTAGCTGGTCAGTCACTTCAACAGTTTAAGTGAGGGTGGCCGGGCCGCCGAAACTGTGACGCCATCTCCCGGTCTCAAGCAGGTCGTGACGGGCTGGATTGAGTCCCGGCGCCCTAGTTTGAAGGGACAAAGAACTGCTGCCCCGGCATGACCCTGCCGCCGTCGAGGTTGTTCAGCTGGACGACGTCGGCCACGACGTCCCGCGGGTCACGTTCGGGCGCCACGGACCCGGCGATCTCCCAGAGGGACTGCCCCGGCTGAACCGTCACCGACACAGTGGGAGTCAGGGAAAGCTCGGATGCGGAATCCGCGGCCTTCGCCGGCGAGTTCAGGAAGCCGGCCAGCGAGATCAGGAGCACGGACAGCAGGATCAGTGGAATCCCGACCAGGACAATGCGCCCGCGGCGGGTCAGCCGGAGGGGCGGCTGCGAGGACCTGGTCTTCGCAGCCTTAACGACCGGGCGTTCCTCCCAGTTGAAGCCCAGCATGGGAGATTCCGGGCCGTGGTGTCCCAAACCCTGCTTGGCCGAACCATCATGACGCGAACCGTGAATAGCGCTTGTAACTGACATGAACTTAGCCCTCCTGGACCTGACTGTGCTGCCCGCTGTGTTCCTGAAGCCGGCGACCGCCCATTCCGGTTCGAACATAGAACCGAAGGAGCTTTGCGACTAGAACACATATTCGAACTTTACTGGTTCTGTTCTAGCACTTATTAACGAACATTGTCGAGACTCACTAGAACAAATGTTTGAAAAACCTGTGGGGCTGGCCTACGTTTGAGCTACAGAACAACCACTTCTGCAGTTGATCAGCAGGGTCTGACATTTCAGGCCGGAAGTTCCCGGCACCTGCAGCGATGGAGGCCGGGGAGAACGGAAAGGCGTTGGCGAACATGGCAGCACAAGCCACCGGCGGCAGGGCTACGCAGCGGAGCCAGCAGTCATCAGCGAAGCCGAAGGGCCTCACAGTACGTCAGAAGAAAATTCTGGAAACGATCCAGCGCTCCGTCAACGACAACGGCTACCCGCCGTCAATGCGTGAAATCGGCGACACCGTGGGGCTGGCCAGCCTCTCCAGCGTCACCCACCAGCTCTCGCAGCTTGAGAAGCTGGGCTACCTCCGCCGCGACCCCAAGCGGCCGCGTGCCATGGAAGTCCTGATGCCGTTGACCCTGGACGAGGGTACGGCCAAAATCACCGGCGTGGAGAAGCCTGCCCGGCTGCGTACCGTCGGCGGCCTGTCTGTTTCCGAACTGGCCACGGCAACGGATACGGCCATGGTCCCCCTGGTCGGGCGGATCGCTGCCGGCGGCCCGATCCTGGCTGACCAGGTCGTCGAGGACCTGATGCCGCTGCCACGGCAACTGGTGGGCCACGGGGAGCTTTTTATGCTGAAGGTGTCCGGCGATTCCATGATCGACGCGGCGATCTGCGACGGCGACTGGGTTGTGGTGCGCCGGCAGAGCGACGCCGCCAACGGCGACATTGTTGCCGCCCTCCTCGATGATGAGGCCACGGTCAAGACGTTCCGCCAGCGGGACGGCCACACCTGGCTGCTGCCCCAGAACACGCAGTACGAACCCATCCTGGGCGATCACGCCACCATCATGGGCAAGGTCGTTTCGGTCCTTCGCTCGCTGTAGCAGCGCACTCCGTCAGGCGGAAGCGGCCTCTGCCGGAGCCTGTGCAAGCCGGCTCAGCGCCGCAACCGCGATGGCCGGATCAGTGGTGGGCCAGAACGGTGGCAGGGCAGCCCGCAGGAAGCCCCCGTAACGCTCCGTGGACAGCCTGGAGTCCAGGACGGCCACAACACCTTTGTCGCCCGTGGAGCGGATCAGCCGGCCGGCTCCCTGGGCCAGCCGGATCGCGGCGTGGGTGGCCGATACCGACATGAAGCCGTTGCCGCCCGCCTGGGCCACGGCCCGGGAGCGTGCCGTCATGAGCGGGTCATCCGGCCGCGGGAACGGAATCCGGTCGATGACCACCAGCCGGCATGACCCGCCGGGGACGTCAACACCCTGCCACAGGGACATGGTGCCGAAAAGGCAGGTGTCCGGTTCGTCGGCGAACTGCCGCACGAGTGCGGTCATGGTCGATTCGCCCTGGCACAGGATGCTGACATCCAGCCGCGGGCGCATGGCTTCTGCCGCTTCTTCGGCGGCCCGCCGCGACGAAAAGAGGCACAGTGCCCCGCCGCCCGAGGCCCGGATCAGTTTCTCCAGCTCATCCAGCGCTTCAGGGGATGTCCCCCGGCCGGGCTTCGGCAGATGGCTGGCCACGTAGAGGATTCCCTGCTTGGGATAGTCAAAGGGGGACCCGACGTCCACTCCGGTCCAGCTGGGTGCGCCCTGTCCCACGAGCCCGAGCCCGCCGGCGGCGGGTTCGAAGGCCGATCCTATGGCCAGGGTGGCCGAGGTCAGGATCACCGTATGGCCCGCAAAGAGCCCGTCACGGAGCTTTCCAGCCACACTCAGCGGTGCAATGTTGATCAGGGCCGGCGCCGCATCGTCCGGCTGGGAGTAGCCCTGCTGCGGGTCAAAGGTGCTGTTTCGCGAAAACCAGACCACTTCGCGGTTTTCCCTCGCGGCAATCAGGCGTTCGCAGAGCTCAAGGATGACCATCAGGCGCGACCGGGCGAGCTGGCGTCCGCCGTCGGCCGTGTTGGCGCTGTCCCCCTTGGAGTCGGACAGGGCGGCGCGGCAGGCTTCCCGCAACTGGTCCACGCAGTCGAGTTGTTCATCATTGAGGCCGTTGGGCAGCAGGCCGCTGGGGACTCCGGCGATGGCCAGTTCAAGGTTGGCGGCAGCGTTGTTGAGCGCATCCACCGTGATCCCGGTGTTCTTGCGGGCGCCGGAGGCGGCGGCGTGGACCATGGCCACGGACAACTGGCCGGAGACTGCCCCCGTCACCCGGTCCTGGAGCTCGTGCGCCTCGTCCACCACCACGACGTCGTACTCCGGCAGCACGGCCAGGCCCTCGAAGGCGCTGACGGCCAGCATGGCATGGTTGGTGACCACAACGTCGGCCTCGGCTGCGTCATGCCGGGCAAGTTCGCTGAAGCACTCGGCAGCCATGGGACATTTCTGCGCTCCCAGGCATTCCATCGACGTAACGGACACCTGCCGCCAGGCACGGTCCGTCACACCGGGCATCAGTTCGTCCCGGTCCCCCGTGGCGGTCTTCTCCGCCCATTCGCGGAGCCTGACTACTTCCTTGCCCAGCTGCGAGGCCGGACCGCCCAGGGAGGCGGCGAAGTGCGGGACGCTGGTGTCCTCCCCCAGTGAGAAGAGCTGACCCTCCGACGGCTCTTCGGAGGGGAACCCGCCGTCGAGCTTGTGCCGGCAGACGTAATTGGCCCTGCCCTTGACGAGGGCTACCTTGACGGGGCGCTCCAGGGCTGGGGTGATGGTTTCCAGCAGCCGCGGAAGGTCCCTGCCCACGATCTGGGTCTGCAGGGCCAGGGTGGCGGTGGACACCAGGGTGGGTTTGTCGCTGACCTGTGAATGGGCGATCAGCGGAATCAGGTACGCGAGTGACTTTCCGGTGCCGGTTCCGGCCTGGACCAGCAGGTGGTCGCCGCTGTCGATAGCGCGTGCCACCTGCCGGGCCATCTCGTGCTGGCCGTCGCGGCTCTGTCCGCCCATGCCGGACACCGCCCGGTCGAGCAGTTCGATGACGAACTGCTCGCCGGCGGAGCCGCTGGTTTCTCCGGCCCCGGGATCAGACATTGCTGATGAAGGATTCCAGTTCAGCGGCGAGCCCTTCGCGCACCATGACCAGGGCGCGGGTGCCCTGCTCTTCATGGTCCAGTCGAAGGATTTCGGCGTCCGTTTCGTGGAGCTTGCTGATCAGGTCACCGCGGTTGTACGGGATCAGCAGTTCCATCTTGACGCTGGGCCGCGGAATGGATTCGCTGATCGCCTTCAGGAGCTCAGCGATGCCCTGCCCGGTGCGCGCGGACACCACCACGTGGCGGGGTTCGCGCTGCTTCAGGCGTTCCACCACGAACGGGTCCGCGGCGTCGGCCTTGTTCAGCACGATGATCTCGGGCACTTTGCGGGCGTCCACTTCGCTGAACACTGCCCGGACCGCCGCGATCTGGCCCTCCGGATCGGGATGCGAGACGTCCACCACGTGCAGGATGAGGTCCGAATCCGCCACTTCCTCCAGGGTGGAACGGAAGGCCTCCACCAGCTGGGTGGGAAGGGACCGCACGAAGCCCACGGTATCGGCCAGGGTGTAGCCCAGGCCGTCCGCTGTTTCCGCCTTGCGGACGGTGGGATCCAGCGTGGCGAACAGGGCGTTCTCCACCAGGACGCCGGCGTCGGTCAGCCGGTTCAGGAGCGAGGACTTTCCGGCGTTTGTGTACCCTGCGATGGCTACGGACGGCACGGAATTACGACGGCGGTTGGCCCGCTTGGTCTCCCGCGCCGGCTTCATCGCGGCGATTTCACGCCGCAGCTTGGCCATCCTGGTGCGGATCCGGCGCCGGTCCAGTTCGATTTTGGTTTCACCGGGACCGCGGGAACCCATGCCGGCGCCTGCGCCGCCCACCTGGCCGCCGGCCTGGCGGGACATGGATTCGCCCCAGCCGCGCAGGCGCGGGAGCAGGTATTCAAGCTGCGCCAGCTCCACCTGGGCCTTGCCTTCACGGCTCTTGGCGTGCTGGGCGAAAATGTCCAGGATCAGGGCCGTGCGGTCGATGACCTTGACCTTCACAATGTCCTCGAGTCCACGCCGCTGTGACGGTGCCAGCTCGGCATCCACCACCACGGTGTCCGCACCGGTGGACATCACAATGTCCTTGAGCTCCTGGGCCTTGCCGGAGCCGAGGAACGTGCCGGGATCGGGCTTGGCACGGCGCTGGACAATGCCGTCCAGAACCTCCGAGCCGGCAGTTTCCGCCAGGGCGGCAAGCTCGCGGAGGGAATTTTCGGCGTCGGCGAGGGTGCCTTCTGTCCACAGGCCGGCCAGCACCACGCGTTCGAGGCGCAGCTGCCGGTATTCAACTTCGGTGACGTCTTCGAGTTCGGTGGAAAGGCCGGCCGTGCGGCGCAGGGCCCGGCGTTCCTCAAGATCCTGCTGGTCCCCGTCGAAGATGCTGTGTTCGCTGTCCTGGCGGGAAATCGCCTGGGCCGATCCCAAAACTCCGCGCGAACTTTCCGGGGCGGAGTGGGCGGCACGGGCCGGGACATCCTTGGACAGAATCCGGTCGATGACGGCCTGGATTTCCTCAGGACTCATGTCCTGGGAGGCTGCATCTGATCCGGTGTTGGGCTGGTTGGTCATGTTCTCCTTTGAAGATTCGACACCTTCAGAATAATGCTGATTGTTTGTCTGCGGGGCGGTATTCGCGCTGGGCTGACGACTATTGGTCATTCGGGCTCCTGGAGTGCCGGCGGCTGCGGCGCAGCGGGCGGCGGTACGGACGGTATGCGGGGCGACGACGTGCGGGGCAGGCGGCGTTGCGGTGGGTGCGCGTTTTCGGATGGGCGCATGGTCAGACGATCAGCATTGCTGGACTCCAAGTAGTACGGGCGGGACGTTCTGCCGGACAATCACGGCGTGACGGCGCACTGAGCGGAAGGTGAATACCTGCGTCGCTGCGGGACGGGCGGTGCCCGTGCCGGCTACTCAAAGATCAAGAACATGGATTAAACATTAGCAGACGGGTTTCCGTGCCCCGTTCCAGTCCTCGTTTCCCATCGGCGCGCCGGGCAACTAATCTGGCGAGTTATGGAGTCTGCACACTATTTCAGCGCCCAGCCTGCCGGGCCGTTCACCCGCAAACCGCTAACCGTGGAACTTGCCGGTGAAACCCGCAGGCTGCAGACGTCCAGCGGCATCTTCAGCCCCGACGGCATCGACAAGGGAACTGCCGTACTACTGGCCGACGTGCCGTCCCCGTCACCCCAGGGCAACCTGCTGGACATCGGCTGCGGCTGGGGTCCCATCGCGCTGACTATGGCCCTGCGGGCACCCCACGCGCACGTCTACGCCGTGGACGTCAACGAGCGCTGCGTCGCCCTGACCAACGAGAACGCCGGCCTGCTGGGACTGGACAACGTCACGGCCAGCCTGCCCGACGCCGTTGATCCCGGCCTCCTGTTCGACACGATCTGGTCCAATCCGCCGATCCGGATCGGCAAGGACGAGCTTCACTCCCTGCTGCTGCTGTGGCTGCCCCGGCTGGCTGCAGGCGGATCCGCCTGGCTGGTGGTCCAGAAGAACCTTGGTTCCGACTCGCTTCAGCGCTGGCTGGCCGCTGAACTGGACAGCAGCTTCACCGTCACCCGCGAGAGCACCTCGAAGTCCTTCAGGATCATCCGGGTCAGGAAAGCGTCCCGCTAGCCACGATCACTGCGGGACCACTGAGTTCCACATGTTCGTGGCCTTCCGGGCCTGCAAAGAATTTAACGCCGACGACGCCGCCGGGCACGTTCACGTTCCAGGCATCCGGCGCGCCCTGCCCGGCCCAGTGCCGGATGGCGACGGCTGCTGCGCAGGCGCCGGTGCCGCAGGACTGGGTCTCCCCCACGCCGCGTTCGTGGACGCGCATGGTGACTGTGCCGACGCCGTCGTGGACCAGCGGCTCGGACGGGACGACAAACTCGACGTTGGTGCCGTTCGCCGGCTTCGGATCGACATGCGGTGCCTTGAAGAGCTGTGTGGCCTCGAGTTCGCTGAGTTCGGCCAGGGCCACCACGGTGTGCGGGTTCCCCATGCTGACGGACAACGCAGGGCGCGGCACTTCCAGGCCGTCCGCGGTCACCAGCGAGTCCATGGCACGTGCGGTGGCCTCGCCAGGGAAGATGAATTCCCACGGCCCCATGTCCACCGCGTAGCCGTTTTCGGTCCGCACCACCGTCTTGACGCCACCGCGCGTGCCGATGGTCAGGGCATCGCCGGTGCCGAGCCGGACAAGTCCCTCGGCGATGAGGAAGTGGACAAACACGCGGACGCCGTTGCCGCACATTTCCGACAGGGATCCGTCACCGTTGCGGTAGTCCATGAACCACTCGGCATCCGGGTGGACTGCCTGCAGCTCCCGTCCCTCCGGGAGGAAACGCGAAGGCACGGCCCGGATCAGGCCGTCACCGCCAATGCCGCGGTGGCGGTCACAGAGTTCCGCGACCTGCTCGGGCGCAATCGGCCAGGTACCTTCGGGGTCGGCAACGAGCACGAAATCGTTGCCGGTGCCATGGCCCTTGGAGAAGGCCAGGCCGCTCAGCCCCTGGAGTGTGCGGTCAGGGGCGGGTGCAAGGGTTTCGTCCATGGATCAAGGTTACCGGTTGACGGGGGGCGTCCTTAGCCGCAGAGGGCCGCCGCTTTGGCCACGAGGTCCGGGTCCTGCCAGTCCAGCCAGTTGATGCGCGGATCCGCCCTGAACCATGTGAATTGCCGCCGGGCGAATTTCCGCGTGGCAGTGATGGTGTCTTCCGTGGCCTGGCCGGCATCCCAGTGGCCGTCGAGGACTTTCAGGAACTGGGCATAGCCCAGTGCGCGGGACGCCGTCTTGCCGTTTCGGAGCCCCGCAGAGTCCAGCCGCTCAACCTCGGCCTGTAGTCCGCCGGCAACCATGGCGTGGACGCGCAGGGCCAGCCTCTCCTTCAGGAGCTCACGGTCCACTTCGAGCCCGATCTGCACCGCCGGCTGGAAGTACTCCCGGACGGGCATAAAGGAGCTGAAAGGACGCCCTGTCAGTTCGAAGACCTCCAGGGCCCGGACCACCCTGCGGGCGTCACCCAGGCGGCCGGCGGAAACCGGGTCCACCGCTTCCAGCCGGGTGCGCAGCGGGGCCAGGCCGGTGTCCGCCAGCTCTGCTTCCAGGCGGCCGCGGATGGCCGGATCCGTGCCGGGAAATTCGAGCACGTCGAGTGCGGCCCGGACGTAGAGGCCCGATCCGCCTACCAGGATGGCCCGCTTTCCGCGCCCCTGGATCTCTGCAATGGCGGCCCTCGCCTCCCGCTGGAAATCCGAAACGCTGGCTTCTTCGGTGACGTCGAGGGTGTCCAGGAGGTGGTGCGGAACTCCCCTGCGCTCCGCGGCCGTGATCTTGGCAGTGCCGATGTCCATGCCGCGGTAGAACTGCATGGCGTCGGCGTTGATCACTTCGCCGTCGAGGGCCAGTGCCAGGGCAACGGCGAGGTCGGATTTGCCGGATCCGGTGGGGCCAACCACCGCGATGACGGGAGGACGGGGGTAGCCGGTATTGCGGTCAGCCGCCGAGGGCAGGTCAGCGTTCTCTGCCCCGTGGGCGTCCGCGGAAGGGTTGATCATTGCCTAGCCGCGGCGGACGGGGACCGCCGGCATACCGAGGGACACGCCGCTCTTGGCGCCGTTCCCGCCGGAACCGCTGCCAGGAACCGGCACACCGCAGGAGTCCGCCTGCGACCTGTCCCAGGCGTCACCGGCACGCGAGCGGCGCAAGGTGTAGTCCGCCGCCGAGGCCGGATCCGCGACCAGGTGGAAAGCCGCGGCTTCGGTGATGGTGACTGTCACGAGGTCGCCGGGGCGCGGTTTCTCAGCACCTTCCGGGACCGAGAAGTGCACGAGGCGCTGGTCCTGCGACCGGCCCGACAAACGGTGGGTTTCCTCCGCCTTGCGGCCCGACTGCGCCGTGACCATGACTTCGACCCGGCGGCCCAACTGGCGGGCGTTCTCCTCGGCCGCAATCCGGTCCTGCAACGCCGTCAGGCGCTCAAAGCGCTCCTGCACGACTGCCTTGGGAAGCTGGTCCGGCAAGTCCGCTGCGGGGGTACCGGGGCGCTTGGAGTACTGGAAGGTGAACGCCGTGGCAAAACGTGATTTCTCGACGACATCAAGCGTGGCCTGGAAGTCTTCTTCGGTTTCACCGGGGAATCCGACGATGATGTCGGTGGAAATGGCGGCATGCGGAATCCGTTCCCGGACCTTGTCCAGGATGCCGAGGAACTTGGTGGAGCGGTATGAGCGCTTCATGTCCTTGAGGACTTTGTCCGAGCCGGACTGCAGCGGCATGTGCAGCTGCGGCATCACGTTGGCGGTTTCAGCCATGGCGTCAATGACGTCGTCAGTGAAGGCGGCCGGGTGCGGGCTGGTGAACCGGACCCGTTCGAGGCCTTCGATTTCACCGCAGGCACGCAGCAGTTTGGAGAAGGCCTGCCGGTCGCCGAATTCCACCCCGTAGGAGTTCACGTTCTGGCCCAGGAGCGTGACTTCAATCGCTCCGTCATCGACGAGTGCCTGGATTTCGGCGAGGATGTCGCCGGGGCGGCGGTCCTTTTCCTTCCCGCGCAGGGCAGGAACGATGCAGAACGTGCAGGTGTTGTTGCAGCCCACGGAAATGGACACCCAGCCCGAATACACCGAGTCCCGCTTCGTGGGGAGCGTGGATGGAAAAACGTCCAGCGATTCGAGGATCTCGAGCTGCGCTTCGTTGTTGTGCCGGGCGCGGTCCAAGAGTGCGGGCAGCGCGCCGACGTTGTGGGTGCCGAAGACCGCGTCCACCCAGGGGGCCTTTTTCAGGATCGTTTCGCGGTCCTTCTGGGCCAGGCAGCCGCCCACGGCGATCTGCATGCCGGGGTTGGCCGCTTTGACCGGCGCGAGCATCCCGAGGTTGCCATAGAGCTTGTTGTCGGCGTTTTCACGGACGGCGCAGGTGTTGAACACCACCACGTCCGCGTGCTCGCCCGATGCGGGCACGTAGCCGGCGTCTTCCAGCATGCCGGCCATCCGCTCGGAGTCGTGCACGTTCATCTGGCAGCCGAAGGTGCGCACCTGATAGGTGCGCGGCGGGGCAGCCGCGGGTGCTGCCTCGATGCTGGCGGAAGTACTGGTGCCGGACGCTGGGGAAGGAATGGTCAAACTCACCTGTTAAGGGTACCGGTTCACAGGAAGTCTGCCGCCGCCGGTTCACCGGCGGCAGCGTCGAGGACCTCCCCCACGATCCGGAAGGCCTGGGAGGGCTGGTATCCCTTCCGCGCCAGCATGGACGCCAGCCGGCGGGTGACCTTGTCCCGCTCGGCGCGGTCGCTGAGGTCCACAGAGCCTTTGAGCTTGCGTTCGACGAGTTGGCGTGCGGCGGACTCCTCCGCTTCGTCGCTGAGTTGCTCCAGGGCCCGTGCTGCAATGTCAGCCTCGATGCCCTTGTCCGCGAGTTCGCGGCGCAAGGCTCCCTTGGCAAGCTTCCGGGTCTGGGACCTGCTCCGGACCCACATGTCCGCGAACTCCGCATCATCGACGAGCCGGACTTCTTCAAACCGGTCAAGGACGGCCTCGGCCACATCCTCAGGGACGTTGCGTTCGGCGAGCTTGCGGGCAAGCTGCAGCCTGCTCTTGGGCGAGCTGGTGAGCTGCCGCAACACAATGGCCCGCGCCACCGAGGCCGGGTCCGGCTCAGCGTCCAGTTCGCCCTCCGGCTCCCGGGAGAACCCGGCCCGGTCCCCGCTGGGCCGGGTCCGGCCGGGCCGGTCTCCCCTAGAAACCGTCAACGGCCTTGAGCTTGGGCGACTCCTCGGCTTCAGCCGCAGCCGGCTTGACGCCGACGCCCAGCTTCTCCTTGATGAGGCGCTCCAGTTCGGCGGCCAGCTCCGGGTTGTCCCGCAGGAAGCGGCGGGAGTTCTCCATCCCCTGGCCCAGCTGGTCACCGTCGTAGGTGAACCACGAACCGGACTTCTTGATCAGTCCGTGCTCGACGCCCATGTCGATGATGCCGCCCTCACGGGAGATGCCCTGGCCGTAGATGATGTCGAATTCGGCGATCTTGAAGGGCGGGGCCATCTTGTTCTTGACGATTTTCGCCTTGGTCCGGTTGCCCACCGAGTCGGCGCCTTCCTTCAGCGTCTGGATGCGGCGGACATCGATACGGATGGAGGCGTAGAACTTTAGTGCCTTACCGCCGGTAGTCGTCTCGGGCGATCCGAAGAAGACGCCGATCTTTTCGCGCAGCTGGTTGATGAAGATGGCGGTGGTCTTGGTCTGGCTCAATCGGCCGGTGATCTTACGCAGCGCCTGGCTCATCAGGCGGGCCTGGAGGCCCACGTGGCTGTCGCCCATGTCGCCTTCGATTTCCGCGCGGGGCACGAGGGCTGCCACGGAGTCAATGACGATGACATCGAGGGAGCCCGAGCCGATCAGCATGTCCATGATTTCCAGGGCCTGCTCACCGGTGTCCGGCTGGGAAACCAGCAGGGCGTCGGTATCCACACCCAGCTTGGCGGCGTATTCCGGATCCAGGGCGTGCTCGGCGTCGATGAACGCGGCGATGCCGCCTTGCCGCTGGGCGTTCGCGACCGCATGCAGGGCCACGGTGGTCTTACCCGACGATTCCGGGCCGTAGATTTCCACAACGCGGCCGCGTGGCAGGCCGCCAATTCCGAGGGCAACGTCCAAGGCAATGGAGCCCGTGGGGATTACCTCGATGGGAGCACGTACTTCATCGCCCAGCCGCATGACGGAGCCTTTGCCGAACTGCTTGTCGATCTGTGCAAGCGCTGCGTCGAGCGCCTTCTGACGATCCGGGGCTGCCGCCATGGTTCACACCTCTAGTTTTCTCGCTGTGGAGTGGCCTGAGCGGCCCTTTATCTGTCATCACCGACGCTAACGGCACCCACCGACATTCTTGCCGGATGACATTGCGTATGTGGAAAACGGTCTGCAAAAAGCATAGCCCGACCCGAACAGATATTCGAACAATCCTGCGGCGTGTCAGGCGGCGGACGCTCAGTTCCGGGACGGCTTGATGTCCCTGCCGAGCCGCCGGTCGGCCGGGACGTCCTGCACGTCGCAGATCGCGAGCCATACCTGCCGTGGCGGGACTCCCGCCGCCAGCGCCTGGTCCGCTGTCCGGCTGCCGACGCCTGCCAGCACCAGGGAGCTGCTGAGGACCCGGGAGTACCCCGCGCCGAACTCATCGTCCATTAGCCGCCAAAAGTCGCTGATTCGCACCGATAAAGTCTCTCACGCCTGCGGCTAATAGAATGGTTGCCATGAGCAACCCAGCTGTGGAACCCGTTGATTCCGGGGCCACCGAAAACAGCGTCGACGCGGCCCTGCGGACCGTGGAGCACCAGATCAGCCTGTTCTGGCGCCGCGGACGCTCCATCTCCCAGCAGCTTTCCCGGCAGGTCCACCCGGATATGGAACCGGCAGCTTATGGCCTGCTCACCGTCATCCGCAGGGAAGGCCCCATACGGCTCACGGAACTCGCTTCATGCATCGGGGTGGGCAAGCCCTCAGTCAGTCGGCAGATCGCATTCCTGGAGAGCATCGGGCTGGTGTCCAAGGAAGCGGACCCGCTCGACGGCCGGGCCCAGACCATCCGGCTGACGCCCAAGGGCGAGGAGAAGATGCACCAGGTCCAGGATGCCCGGCGCGAAGTCTTCCGTGAGCGGCTGGGGGAATGGCCGGTGGAGGAGCTGCAGACCCTTGCCGCCTACATGGCAAAGCTCAACGCCACGTATGAGCGGGACGGCTTCCCGAAGGACGAGGCGAAGTAACAACGGCGAAGCAACAACAAAGGGCCTCCGGCTTAGCCGGAGGCCCTTTGTGTCACGCGTAAAGACTAGGTTCTGACGTGTGCCGGTCAGCGGGCGCCCGAGAGCAGTCCCTTGGCCAGTTCGTCAGAGAGGTCGGTAGTGAGTTCGCGGTCAAGGTCGCGGCCGTAGCGCTGCGAGAATTCCTGCGGGACGGTATCCGGAACAGCAACGCCTTCAGCGACGGCAACGCGGTCGCTCACTTCGCGGAGCATGCTGGACAACGGGACGTCCAGGGCCGAGCAGATCGAAGACAGCAGCTCCGAAGAGGCTTCCTTCTGGCCGCGCTCCACTTCACTGAGGTAACCCAGGGATACCCGGGCACTGTGTGACACTTCGCGGAGGGTTCGGCCCTGACGCTGGCGAACGTCGCGCAGAACATCACCGATTTCGTGACGAAGTACTACCATCTTGCGCTCCTTCTGTTCGCTCTTTGCCTGATCGGCGAGGCCCACATCCTTCCAGCGGACAACGCCGTTTACGGATACGGGCTGCTTTACCATCTGTATCGCCTTGCTCCCTCGTACGTCAGGTCCGCCCTCATCAGGCGAACCATAATTATTTACTCATCCTAGGCGCCTCCCATATTCGGAAGCGACACAATGTAACAACTATTAGGAATCAAATTTTGTTCCCGGCAACTTTACGCCGGGTAAGCCTCGGAAGATAGGGCTTCCAGCAGCCGCTCCAACGCAGCCGCGCAGGCCTGGCCGCGGATGTCCGCGCGGTTGCCTTCAAAAACGTAGCCGAACGACCTCGCGCCGTCCGCGGTGGCGACACCGACGAACACTGTCCCCACGGCCTTGCCGCCGTGGGGTTCCGGCCCGGCGACGCCCGTCGTGGACACACCGATGTCCGCTCCGCAGACCCGTCGCGCCCCGGCTGCCATCGCCTTAGCGACATCGCCGTCCACTGATCCGACGGTGTCGAGCAGTTCGGCGGGTACGCCAAGCACGTCCGCCTTGACTGAGTTCTGGTAGGACACCACGCCGCCCTGGAGCATGCCCGAGGCGCCGGGGGTATCGGCCAGGACCGCCGCCACCATGCCGGCAGTCAGCGATTCGGCGGTAGCCACGGTCAGTCCGCGGCCAATGGCACCGTTGACTGCTTGTTCGGCGATGCGGTGCAGGTTACTCATGGCAGCTCTCCTTTTACGCGTTGGCTGGCTGCGCGCCGGCCGTTCGCTCGCAGCTTGAGCGCTTCGACAACATACTGGCCGCCTGTCCAGACGGTGATGGCCACGGCCGCCAGCATCACCAGGAAAGCCACCACTCCCAGCCACGGGGCCAGTGAGGCGAGCGGGACCACGTACAGCAGGATCGCGACGGTCTGCACCACAGTCTTCAGCTTGCCTCCCCGCGACGCCGGGATGACACCGTACCGGATGACGAAGAACCGCAGTGCCGTGATTCCCCATTCGCGGGCGAGGATCAGGATGGTGATCCACCACGGGAGTTCGTTCAGCAGCGAGAGCATCACCAGGGCGGAGCCGGTGAGCAGCTTGTCCGCGATCGGATCGGCGATCTTGCCGAAATCGGTGATCAGTCCCCTGCTGCGGGCGATGTCGCCGTCGAGCTTGTCCGTGTAGATGGCAACCGCAAACGTCAGGGCCGCGGCCCAGCGCCAGAGGCCGTTCTGGCTGTCGAGTCCGGGGGCGTCCGCGATGAGGAACCACACGAAGAACGGCACCAGGACAATCCGCAGCATCGTCAGGATGTTCGGAAGGTTCCAGATCCCGGAGGCGGAGCCTGAGCTGTTGGCTTCAGTGCTAGTCACCCTCCTAGGCTACCGTCCGGTGAGGGACCAGGCGTCCTCGGACCCGTCTTCGTCGTCGCCGGAGTTGCCGTCGGCGCCGTCGGCGCCGTCGTAGTACTCAACGTTCTGGGTGCGGTTGTCCAGGTCAGCCGCCACAAGGTCCTCGGCATAGCCGCCCTGGGCGATGTTCGCGTTGGCATTGTCGCTCAGCGCCGCCGTCTGGGAATCGGGCGACGCCGGTGCCTCCTGGCCCTTCATGGCGGCAAGGACGGCGGCAAGGTCGTCAGGTTTTACCAGCACGTCGCGCGCCTTTGAGCCCTCGGAGGGGCCCACCACTCCCCTGGACTCGAGAAGGTCCATCAGGCGGCCGGCCTTGGCGAAACCGACGCGCAGCTTGCGCTGCAGCATGGAGGTGGAGCCGAACTGCGTGGTGACCACCAGCTCGGTGGCCTGCAGCAGCACCTCCAGATCGTCTCCAATGTCGTCGTCGATCTGCTTTTTCTCCGCCTCGGGGGCGACGTCATCACGGTAGACGGCCTTGAGCTGGCCCTTGACGTGCTCGACCACCTTGTGGATTTCGGACTCCGTGACCCACGCGCCCTGCACACGCATTGCCTTGGAGGCGCCCATCGGCAGGAAGAGCGCGTCACCTTGGCCGATCAGCTTTTCGGCGCCGGGCTGGTCCAGCACCACGCGGGAGTCGGTGACGGAGGAGGTCGCGAACGCCATCCGGGACGGCACGTTGGCCTTGATCAGGCCGGTAACAACGTCAACGGAGGGCCGCTGGGTGGCCAGGACCAGGTGGATGCCTGCGGCACGGGCCAGCTGGGTGATGCGGACGATGGAATCTTCGACGTCGCGCGGGGCCACCATCATGAGGTCGGCGAGCTCGTCCACGATCACCAGCAGGTAAGGGTACGGCTTGATGACGCGCTTGGAGTCGACGGGCGGGTGGACTTTCCCGGCGCGGACTGCCTTGTTGAAGTCGTCGATGTGTTTGAAGCCGTAGTTCGCGAGGTCGTCGTAGCGGGCGTCCATCTCGCGGACCACCCATTGCAGCGCCTCGGCGGCTTTCTTGGGGTTGGTGATGATGGGTGTGATCAGGTGCGGCACGCCTTCGTACGCCGTGAGTTCCACGCGCTTCGGGTCCACCATGACCATACGGACCTCGTCCGGGGTGGCCCGCATGAGGATGGAGGTGATCATGGAGTTCACGAAGGAGGACTTGCCGGCACCGGTGGCACCGGCCACGAGCAGGTGGGGCATCTTGGCGAGGTTCGCCACGACGTAGCCGCCCTCGACGTCCTTGCCCACACCCATCACCATCGGGTGGTCCGTCCGGCGGGCGTTCTGGCTGCGGAGCACATCGCCAAGGGAGACGGTCTCGCGGTCCGTGTTGGGGATCTCGATGCCGATGGCCGACTTGCCGGGAATGGGGCTGAGGATGCGGACGTCGCTGGACGCGACGGCGTAGGAGATGTTTTTGGACAGCGCGGTGACGCGCTCCACCTTGGTGCCTGCGGACAGTTCGATTTCGTACCGTGTGACAGTCGGCCCGCGGCTGAAGCCGGTGACCTGCGCGTCAACGTTGAACTGGTTCAGGGTGTCGGTAAGGGACGCCACGATGGCGTCGTTCGCTTCCGTGCGCTCCTTGGGGATGGAGCCCGGGGTCAGCACATCCGACGACGGCAGGGTGTAGGTCACATCGCCGGCCAGGGAGAGCTGCTCCGTGCGCTGCGGGATCGGCGTGGGCAGCGGCGCGGGGGCGACCGGACGCGAGGGGACCTGCGCGGCCGCGGCAACGGCTGCGGCGCCGGCTGCACCGGCCGGTGCGGCGGGATTGAGGGACCCGGCGGCGACCATGCCCGGGGTGACAAGCGGGATGGCCTCGGTGGCATGCTCCCCGTTGGCATCCCTGGTGCCCAGACCCTGGGCCGCTTTGATCTTTTCGACGGCGATTTCAGCCTGCGTGGGCCGGCGCACGCCGGGTGCCGGGCGGGGAGCCTTGCCGCCTGCCTTGGTGCCGTCGGCGGTTCCGGCCGGGTCGTCGTCGTCAATGACGGCATGTTCGAAGGCCTCGTCGCCTACATACCCTTCGAGGCGGGGGTCAGTCTCGGGGTCCCTGCCGAACAGCCGGCTGCGCCGCTTCTTCTTCGGCGCTGCCTGGCCCGCGTTTTCGTAGAGGTAACTGCGGTCGTGGCCATCGCCGGGTTCCTGCAGGTCGATGCCCATCAGGTGCTCGTAGGCGTCCCTGATCCGGCGGGGAATCGCGCCGAACGGGGTGGCGGTCACAATCAGGACGGACGTGAAGGCGAGCAGGCTGTAGACGGCCACCGGGACGGCCGTGTGCAGGGCTGCCAGCGGCGAGGCGGCCAGGAAGCCGAGCATGCCGCCGGCCTGGCGCAGGCCGTCGAAGCCGTCCGTCACCGTGGGCTGTCCGCCAATGACGTGGGCCAGGCCGCTGCCGGCAAAGGTCATGATGAGGAATCCGATGCCGATCCTGTTGTTGCCGCGCCCGTCCGAAGGCTGGCGGAACAACCGGAAGGCGCACACGAACAGCATGAGCGGCAGCAGCAGGGACATCCAGCCGAAGGTGCCGTTGACGATCGCGAACACGGTGTCCGGGAACCATCCCTTGAGGCCCCACCATGCGAAAGTCGCCACGAATACGCCCAGGGCAAGGTTGAAGAGGGCTGCCCCGTCCCGGCGGTCCTCGGGGGCGAGGTCGCTGACGTCATGGCCGATCCGCCGGACGCCGCCGCCGATGACGTGCCCGATGCCGAGCCACGCACCTGCGGCCACCCGCACGAGCCACGGCTGACGGGGCTCGACGGCTGCCATCTGGCGGGTCCGTGCCGTGCCCGACGATCCTCCGGTCCGGCTGGTTTTGGACGCAGCGGAGCCGGAGCCCCTGCCCGCTGAGCTGCCTGACTTGCCGCTTGAGTTGCCTCTAGGCGCGGAGGAGGTACGTGTCGCCATACCCGCCACGGTACCCGAAGCCGGGCCAAAAACCGCGGATTTCCGGGGCGTTCCGGGATGCATGTTGCGGAGGAGAAGGGGGCAGCACGGTGTCGTCGGGCCGGACCCACCCGGCTTAAACGACGGGGCCCTCCCCCGCAGGCGCGGCTCCCGAAGGCTCACTTTCCTGCGGGGAGGGCCCCGTCGAACAATCCCGGGCGCTTACGCCTCAAGCACCACCGGAATGATCATGGGCTTGCGGCGAAGCTTGCGGTTGACCCAGGTGCCGACAACGCGGCGGACAACCTGCTGGAGCTGGTGCGTGGTGTGGTCCGTGTGGTTGAGCACGGCTTCTTCCAGCGCAGCATTGATCTTGGGAATGATTTCGTCAAAGACGGAATCGTCCTCAGCCACGCCGCGGGCGTGGATTTCCGGTCCGGAGACCACCTTGCCGGTGGCGCGGTGGATCACGGTGATGATGGAGATGAAGCCTTCATCGCCGAGGGTCTGGCGGTCCTTCAGGTCAGCTTCGGTGACTTCGCCAACGCTGGAGCCGTCAACGTAGACGAAGCCCACTTCAACCTGGCCGACGACGTCGGCCTGGTGGTCACGGAGGTCGATGACGGTGCCGTTGTCCGCCAGCAGGATGCTTTCGTCCGGCACGCCGGACTCGAGGGCGATCTTGCCGTTGGCAATCAGGTGCCGCGTCTCGCCGTGCACCGGCATGGCGTTCAGCGGCTCGAGGATGTTGTAGCAGTACAGCAGTTCCCCGGCCGCGGCGTGGCCGGAGACGTGGACCTTGGCGTTGCCCTTGTGGATGACATCGGCGCCCAGCTTGAGCAGGCCGTTGATGATCCGGAAGACGGCATTCTCGTTGCCCGGGATCAGGCTGGAGGCGAGGATGACGGTATCGCCCTGGCCGACGACGACGCGGTGGTCACCGTTGGCCATGCGGGACAGTGCCGCCATCGGCTCACCCTGGGACCCGGTGGACATCAGCACCACGCGGTTGTCCGGCAGGTTGTCGATGTTCTTGATGTCGACGAGGATGCCCGGCGGCACGTCGAGGTAGCCAAGCTTCTCGGCGATGGCCATGTTGCGGACCATCGAGCGGCCCACGAAGGCAACCTTGCGGTTGTGGTTGGCTGCGGCGTCGAGGACCTGCTGGACCCGGTGCACGTGCGAGGAGAAGGAAGCGACGATCAGGCGCTTGGAGGCCTGGCCGAAGAGACGGTCCAGGGTGGGGCCGATTTCCTTCTCGGCGGTGGTGAACCCCGGCACGTCGGCGTTCGTGGAGTCCGACATGAAGAGGTCCACGCCCTCTTCGCCCAGCTTGGCGAAGTGGCGAAGGTCGGTGATGCGGCCATCCAACGGCAGCTGGTCCATCTTGAAGTCGCCAGTGTGCAGCACGGTGCCGCCGGAGGTACGGAGGAACACGGCGAGGGCGTCGGGGATCGAGTGGTTGACGGCCACGAATTCGCATTCGAACGGGCCGAACTTCTGCACCTGTCCCTCGGTGACGATCTGGGTGACCGGCTTGATCCGGTGTTCCTGCAGCTTCGCCTCGATGAGTGCCAGCGTCAGCCGGGAGCCAATCAGGGGAATGTCGGCGCGCAGGCGCAGCAGGTAGGGAACGGCGCCGATGTGGTCCTCGTGGCCGTGGGTCAGGACGACGGCAACGATGTCATTGAGGCGGTTCTCGATGTAGGAGAAATCGGGCAGGATCAGGTCGACGCCGGGCTGGGTTTCCTCCGGGAAGAGGACGCCGCAGTCGACGATGAGCAGCTTGCCGTCGATTTCGAAGACGGTCATGTTGCGGCCGATCTCCCCCAGGCCGCCGAGCGGAACGATCCGCAGGGTGTCCTTGGGCAGTTTCGGCGGCGTAACAAGGCCGGGAAGGGCGGTTTGGGTCATAGTGCTCTACTTTCCGGGCGAAAGCAGGGATGGTCTTTGCCGATCAGGAAAAGACCATTCCTGCTTCCGCCAAATCCTCGCGGATGATTGCGATCTCGGCTTCGTCCGGCTCCACGAGGGGCAAACGGACAACCGAGTTGGGCAGGACTCCCTGCCATTTAAGAATCTGCTTGGCCGCTACGGCCCCCTGCACGCGGGTCATCGTGGCCCGGATAACAGGTTCAAGTTCAAAATTGATCTTCCGCGCGGTGCCGAGGTCGTTCGCGTTGACGGCGTCGATCAGGTCGCGGAACCGGCGGGTGGCAACGTGCGTGGTGACGCCCACGAGCCCGACGGCGCCCAGCGCCATCCACTGCAGGGTCAGTCCGTCGTCTCCGGAGTAGAAGAGGAGGTCGGTGTTCGCCATGACGCGGGTGGCGGCGGCGAAATCGGCCTTGGCATCTTTGACGGCAACGATGTTCGGGTGCTCGGAGAGGCGGATCATCGTCTCCGGAGCAATCTGGATGGAGGAACGGCCGGGGATGTCGTAGAGCATCACGGGAACGTCGGTGGCGGAGGCGATCGTCTCAAAGTGGGCGCGCACTCCGGCCTGGCTGGGCTTGTTGTAGTACGGGGTGACGATCAACAGTCCGTCGACGCCGACCTCGGCTGCCTGCTTGGACAGGTGGACGGAGTGTGCGGTGTCGTTGGTTCCGGTGCCGGCGATGATCGCGGCGCGGCCGCCGACAGCGTCCTTGACCGCACGGAACATGCCTACGTTCTCCTCGTCGGTGAGGGTGGAGGTTTCGCCCGTGGTTCCCGTGACGACCAGTCCGTCGCAGCCGTCATCGACAAGCTTCACGGCCAGTTCCGCCGCCTGCTGGTAGTCCACTTTGCCGTCCTCGGTAAACGGCGTGACCATTGCGGTCAGGAGGGTGCCAAATGCAGGGTTATTCGCGGAAGTCTCAGCCATAGGAAAAACGTTACCCTGTCCCCGCCTTGTTAGGACAATGGCGGCGGCGTGACGATCGTCAAATTCGGCCCGGGCGGGTCACTCTTGGGGGCTGCGGACGGGCCCCTGCCGGGGTGCGCCGCAGTAGCGGCCCACGGCGTCTTCCCGGAGCGACTCTGCCCACGTAGCCAGCCGCTGGGCGGCCCGGACGTAGTGGAAGAGTTCCGTGGGCGTGAGGGCATCAACGTCACATTCGGAGAGCCTGCGCGCCAGTTCGGCGCCGGGCGGCTGGGCCGACAGTGCGACACCTTCACTGCCCCACTGGACATCCTCGGCGGGTTCTCCTGCCACAAGCTGGCGGAAGAGATAGTCCACCACACCCGGGCTCATCGCCTTGAGCGGGCCCGCAGCAGCTTCCTGAGGTGCACTGCCTCGAGGTGCCCTGCCTTCATGCGCTTGGCGTTCCGGTGCATTGTTCATGGATCGATGGTATTCGAACATATATTCGAACGCAAGGGCTTCCAGCCGGATATGAGACGATCGGCTCATGACCTCCCGTGGCACTGCTTCACCCTCGCGGACTGCCAAAGGCACCACCAAGACGACCCGACTCACCGGAATCGATGCTGCCCGGGGGCTGGCGCTGCTCGGCATGATGGCCACGCACCTGCTTCCCACGTTCGAAGCCAATGCGCAGCTGACGCCCACGTGGATCGGCCTGGCGTTCTCGGGGCGGGCAGCCGCTTTGTTTGCCGTCCTGGCCGGTATCGGCCTCGCCCTGTCCACCGGAAAGCAGCGTCCGCCCCAGGGCCCGGAGCTGAGCGGCGCACGCCGAGGCATAGCGTTGCGCGCCCTGGTGATCGCCGTCGTCGGGCTCTTCCTCGGCGGGCTGGCAGTGAACGTCGCGGTGATCCTGGTCCACTACGCCGTGCTGTTCCTGTGCGTCCTCCCGTTCATCGGGCTCAGCATCAGGCCGCTCTGCGCACTGGCTGCCGGCTGGGTGCTGGGCTCGCCCGTGCTGGCCTACCTGCTGCGGCCGTGGCTGCTGGCCCCTACCCCGCCGCTCCAGCTGGGCCACAACCCCAACTGGGACGATCTCACCACTCCCGGGCGCCTGCTGGGGGACATCTTCCTGACCGGCTACTACCCGGTCCTGCAATGGCTGAGCTACCTGCTGATCGGGCTGGTGATCGGCCGGCTGGCACTGACCAGGATGGCCGTCCAGGTGCTGCTGCTGGCCGGCGGCACCGTGGTGGCCGTGCTGGCCAAGTGGCTGGGAGTGCTGACGATGGATGCGTGGGGCGGCAAGGAGGCACTGCAGGCCCAGCTCGCGGACCCCCGCTACCCGTTGGACAGCCTTTTGCAGGTGAACCTTGCCGGGGTGGAGCAATCAGGCTCCTGGTGGTGGCTGGCCAGCAGCGCACCGCATTCGGGCACAACGCTGGACCTGCTCCACACGTCAGCCGTCGCCGCCGCTGTAGTGGGCGCCTGCCTGCTGCTGGGCAGGCTGGGCGACTGGCTCGCGCTGGACCTCCTGCTCCCCCTGCGGGGTGCAGGTGCCATGACCCTCACCCTGTACACGGCGCATGTGGGCCTGGTGGCCGCCATGTACCTGCAGCCACTGCCGGCGGGATGGACACCGGAAGGTGTCTATGCAGCGCAGGCCCTGACCGCCGTCCTCATCGGAGGCTCGCTGGCGGCACTGAACTGGAGGGGCCCGCTGGAATGGGTGGCGCACGCCGCCAGCGAGGTGGGCCGCTACCAGCGGGCGGGAATCCGCTAGGCGGGCTTGTTGCCTCCGCGGAACAGCTTCAGGGCATCACGCATGGACGCCCGGGCGCGTTTGCGGTCTCCGGCGGCGTCATAGGCGCAGCTCAGCCGGAACCAGGAGCGCCAGTCGTCTGGCGCTTCTTCGGCTTCGGTGCGGTACTTCTCAAACTCGGCGTCTGCCGATTCCCGCACGATCCTGCCGGCGGGTGTGCGCTGCAGGTTGTCGACCGGCAGGCCGCCTTCGGCTTCAAGGACCTTGGCCATCTGTTCCGTCCGGGCGCCGAAAAGCAGTTCACGGACCAGCGCCCAGGCGCCAATGGCCGGCAGGACCAGGTAGGCGGCGCCAATGGCTTTCGCCACGGGGTTGGGGTCGGTGAGGAGCAGCACGGACCGCTGGAAGGACACCACCAAATAGAAGACCAGCAGGAGCGTCACCGCGCCGACCCAGATCTTGGTGCGGTTCTTCTTCAGTCCGGTGAGGACATTGCCCATTGCCGTCAGACCCCGAGGTCCAGGTAGCCGTCCAGGCCCACGGTCAGTCCGGGGTGGCCGGCCACGTTCCGCACGCCCAGCAGCACGCCGGGCATGAACGAAGCCCGGTCGAAGGAGTCGTGGCGCAGGGTCAGCTGCTCCCCCGGCCCGCCGAGGAGGACTTCCTGGTGGGCCACCAGGCCGCGGAGGCGCACGCTGTGGACGCGGATGCCGTCCACATCGCAGCCGCGGGCACCGGCCAGCTCGGTGGTGGTGGCGTCCGGGCTGGCGCCGATGCCGGCGGCGGCGCGTTCGGCCGCGATCAGCTGTGCGGTGCGGACCGCGGTGCCGGAGGGCGCGTCAACCTTGTCCGGGTGGTGGAGCTCGATGACTTCCACGGATTCGAAGTACTTGGCGGCTTTGGCGGCAAACGCCGACGCCAGCACGGAACCGAGCGCAAAGTTCGGGGCAATGAGGACGCCCACGCCGGCGCTCCGGCCCAGCAGGTCCTCCAGTTCGCCGAGCCTGCCGGCGTCCCAGCCGGTGGTGCCGACGACGGCGTGCATGCCGTGTTCGACGGCGAAGCGGACGTTCGCTTCGGTGCTTTCCGGAACCGTCAGGTCCACCACAACACGGGCGCCGGCGTCCACCAGCTGCTCCAGGGAATCACCGCGACCGAGGGCCGCTACGAGCTTCATGTCGGGGGCCGCTTCCACGGCTTTCACGGCCTCGGCGCCCATGCGCCCGTTCGCGCCCAGGACGGCGACTGCAAGTTGTTCGGTCATGGACCTAACCCTACCGTCGGGCCCGCCGCCCGGATGAACCGGGACGGGAGGTTACTAGGAGGCTGCTGAACAACGCGGTTGCGGGGCGGGTGGAACGCCACCAATGGCCGTCTAGCGACGTGTTCTGGTCA
>NZ_JARCCY010000023.1:0-78915 GCF_039907775.1 Arthrobacter sp. CC3 | reverse complement strand
CAGCCGCCCGGCTGGATCTCACCTTCGGGACGCTCATATCCCAGCGAACAACAGGACTGGGAACCACCCCACTGGCCCGACCACCCCGGCATCGCGGGCGAAGATGGCGAAGATCCGGAGTGGGAACCGCCCACAGGGCCGGACGGACTTGCCGGTGCCGCCGGTCCCGGCGAGACGGGGCCACCATTACCGATGGATCCCTTCCCTGACTGGGAGCTCTTCATCGCGGCCTAGGATCGATGCCTGTCCTGCCTGCCCCGGCCGCCGTCGACTGCGGCGGCCACCCAAAGGCGCCGCCGCGCCTGGCTGCGTTCCCGATCCGGGGCGGTCCGCCTAGGACTCGACGAGAACCAGGATTGTTTCCGGACGGACGCCGTCGAATTTCATTGCGTCGGCTGTCGTTTCGGACTCCATGATTCGCTGGAATGTTTCCATGTCCGGGACCTGGACGATCAGGCCCACACGCTGGCTCTTCGCCGGGTCGCTGAACGTTCGAACCGTGATGCCCAGCGGCCCGAATACTTCTTCTCGCTTTGGTGAGCTGAGCCAGTGCTCAACATCGTCGACCTCGTGGAAGACCAATAGAGTTGGCATCGTTGCCTCCGCTTTCTGGGTTTGCGCCAGGAGCCGGGCTGGATAGGGGCCGCATGGGACATCCTGATCATCGTGAACGTACCACGGCGTCGAATGCGGCGGTAGCAATTCCTCATTGTGGTGGCTGCCCAACAGGGCCACCATGATGCTATGGATGCTGAAACACCAAAAGCGGTGGAACTGAGCCTTCCCCAGGCCTTCCTGCTTCTAGCTACAAACGACAAAGACGGCAAACCTGAAGTGCCCGTGTTCGCGCTCAGAACCACTACGGCAGGGGCAATATTGGCCGAGCTGGCCCTGCTCGGTGCTATCGAACTGCAGGGGAAGCACATCAGGGCTACAGACGCCGCCCCCAGGACGGACTTCCTGCAGGAGCTGGAACTCATCCGCGGCAAGTCCCGGCCCCACACTCCCAAGGCGTGGGTCGCCATACTGGAGGGCCGGGCCGAAGTGCGGCGCATCTATGAGGGGATGGCGTCGCGGGGCATCGTGGAACATGTCGGCGAAAAGCATCTGGGCCGCTTCCGGGCCGTGCGGTACCCCGAGAAGGACCACGCACCGGAGGAAGCGCTGCTGAAAAAGATCCAGGCCACCCTCACTGGTGCATTGTCCGATCCCGAGGCGTCTGCGTCCAAAGTGACCGACGCTGAAGCCGAAGCGGTTGATACCGCGGCATCGGACTCGGCGGCAGGGGACTCGGGCGCGGCCGAGGCCAAGGCACCCGGTGCCGCGGCACCCGCTCCCGCGAAGCCTGGTGCCCAGGCGCCCGATGCCAGGACCACAGCACTGATCGCACTGCTTCAGGCGGCCGGACTGTTCGGCAAGCTCTTCCCGGAGGCTGACCGAAGCCGGGCCAACGAGCTGGCGAGGAGCTATTGGCCGTCCCGTGCGGTGGAAGACGAACTTCGCCTGATCAGGTTGGCGGAGGAAGAGGCTGCAACCTTGTGATGCCGGGAACGGCTCCGACGGTTGACGTTCGACGGCGGGAGGTCCCGCCGTCGACCGCTAGAACATTGCCTGTTCGTGCTCTGGCCCCTACCCGCCGGATCAGATGAGGCCGAGCTCCGCGAAGGCGGCAACGAGCCCTTCCTGCCGGGGAGGAGCGGCCGTCAGGTCGGCGAGTGCCACCAGCTCCGGGAGCGATCCTTCGATGGCGATGCCGATTCCTGCGAAGGCGATCATCTCCAGATCGTTCGCGCCGTCGCCGGCCGCAATCGTGTCTTCGCGGGCGATGCCCAGATGGGCAATGACGGCCGCGACGCCGTCGGCCTTGCTGATCCCGCGCTGGTACAGTTCCCCCGCGTGCCGGCCCTCGTCAGCCACCGAATTCGCGACCACGGCAATGGCCCCGCCAATTTCCCCGACCAGGTCCTCCATGGCCACGGGGGAGTCAAACACGGACACCTTGGAGAACTGCACGTCGGCACCATTCGAGGTGGGGTGCACCGCGCGGAGGATGTCGGACGAACCTACCGGGCCTCCGGGTGCCTGCTCGAAATGGGCGTCAAGAATCACCCGCAACCGCTCCAGCGCAGCGGGCGGCACGTGCAGCGCCTCCTGGGCTTCCAGGATGTAGACGGCGTCGTGCGCGTCGAGTGCCCGGACCGTCCTGGCCGCAAGGTTGGCCGGGAACCGCCGGTCCATCAGCACCGTCCCGGCCACCTCGGCGTAGGCGCCGGCACTGGCCACGAGGCCGTCGAAACCCGCGGCGAGAATGCTTTTGGGCAACATTGAGACCGGGCGTCCGGTGCATAGGAAGACCCGGTGTCCTGCCTTCCGCGCGGCCTGGACCGCGCGCATGTGGCCCTCGGGGACGACGCTGTAGTCCGCGTAGGTGCCGTCCACGTCAAGGAAGACGGCCCGGACAGTTCCAGCGGTACTCGGCGTTGTGCTCATGATCCCGGATCATACCCATGCGCAACATCCCGAGCTAACCGGCGCCCGGCTGCCGCAGCGACTCAGTCCAACTATTCCGCGCTCGACGCTGCAGGGGAGCGGTACCAAACTGAAACGGTCGACGGCGGGACTTCCCGCCGTCGACTGCCGCTTCCTGCTCTGGGGTTCAGGGCATTTGATCTAAACGGAGCCTACAAACGGTCCGGATAACCGCCAGGCCACTTCTTCCAGGGCGTCGGCACGGCCGCGATGGCGGTCAGGAGGAGATCCAGGTCGGAGGCGGCGGCACTCACAGGTAGCTCTTGACGCTCGCGCGCAGGGCCTCTGTGTGCTCATAGATCTCTTCCAGCGAGCCGATGGGCACCCGAGTCTCTTCCTTGTTGTCGTCGAAGATTCCGATGTACTTCTGGGTGCGGTTGAAGTGCAAGCGCGCGATTGGCTTGCGGTTGTTGTCGTCTAGCAGCACCGCAAAATACGACTTGGCGTCCCTCTGTACTACGCGAGCCGGCTTCACTTCGCTGCAGACGATGGCCCGGACAATCTGGTAACCCTCGATTTCCTCGAGCGTCGTTTCCAGCCCGTCCGCCTCGGCCAGGTCTGCTTCGGCCACAGGTGCACTGGTTACACTGGCGGCGGCGGCAGGGTCGTCATTCTGGGGGAAGCCCGGGGCGCCGAGGGCTTTCTTCAGACGCTCGTTCACTTGGTCGTTCAGGAACTGCTTGGACGCTTTAGCCACCAAAGCGGTGAACTGCTCACGCACTTTCTGCGTATAAGGGCCCGGATATACGCGGCCCGTGAGGAACTTGACCCATTCGTCTTCCGGTTCCTTGAACTGTGCCGCGAGTGTCCTTTTGAGTTCGCCGATGTATTTCAGTTCGCCAGCGGCGCTGATGATCGAATCGAGGTCAAAGATGTCTTTGGACAGTTTCTGAAGTTCCGGAATGAGCGACTCGTCGATATCGTTCAAATCGAGTACCAAGAACGGCTTGGCGTCCATGCGGTTCGGCGCATCGAGGTCAGTGAAGAACTGGTACACCTCGCCGTTGGTGAGGATTGCGATCCTGGCGTTAGTGACGGCAAAGTACCGGAACAGCTGCGATGCGTGTTCGATCTTGACCGGCTCCGTGGACTTCTTGCACTCGATCAGGATCTGCACTTCGCCGTCTTTGACGATCGCGTAGTCGATCTTTTCGCCCTTCTTAAGTCCGACATCCGCGATGAACTCCGGAACGACTTCCATGGGATTGAAGACGTCGTAGCCAAGAATTGTGGAAATGAAGGGCATCACAAAGGCATTCTTTGTTGCTTCTTCCGTTTGGATCACACCCCGCTGCTGGCGCACCTTTGCTGCCAACGCTGAAAGCTTTTCTGCAAACTCCAATTGTCCCCCTAAGAAATGATGGTGGTGCAACGGTAGCGCAGCGCCGCGACAATTTGAGGAAGTCGCGGAATCTAGATGTCCCTAGTCCTGCATCACTCCTGATTGGCGGCCTCGATGTCTGCCTCGAGGCAGGAAAGCTGGTTGGGTTCCAGCGTCACGGGGGGGCACACGCAGAATCTTATTCCTGAAGGGCCGATATTGATTTCCACCACGGGGCCAGTCTTTGTTTGACCGAAATCAGGTGACTGCGAGCCGGACGGGTTCGAGTCCCGCGGCGCGCAGGATGGGCAGTGCGCGCGTGATCCCCGACGCGGTTCCGCCGTTTGGGTGGTTGGCATGCGCGATGATGACGTCGCCAGGTTTCGCGGCGGACACCTCGCGGAGAACTACGGGCATGGGGTAGGTGGCGCCGCCGTCGCCGTTGATGCTGAAGGACACCGGGACCAGGCCGAGTTCCCGGACAATGGCCACGGCAACATCGTCGAAGTAGGCGGTGCCGGGCCGGAAATACCGGGGAGCGGTGCCGGTGAGGCGGTGCAAGGCCTCCTGGTTGAGCATTATCTCGTCGTAAACTTCCGCCGGGCTGGACGTGCCAGGAACTCCATATGCGGCGCGTCCGGAAACAGACAGAGGAACGTGCCGCGTACCGTGGTTTCCGATTTCGAACAGCGGATCTTCTGCCAACGACTTCGCGGTTCCAGGGTTGGCTTGGATCCATCGGGAGTTGAGGAAGAACGTTGCCGGTGTCCGAGTGTGCCTGAGCACATCAATGAGGGCCTGGTCCACGCCGTTTCCGCCGGGTCCTCCGCAGCAGTCAAACGTCAGGGCCACGCCTTGGGCACCGGCGGCGAGCCTGGTCGCCGTTCCGGGGAGTTGGAGCCCCCAGGAGTTCGGAGGCCGGCCCGAGAACGAGGAAACAATACTGTCTCTTCCCGGGGCCACAGGGGCGGGCGCCTGGGCTGCCGCAGCAACAACGGGAGTAGGCGGAGCCGCCACAGCGTTGGCTGCCACCTCGTCGGCTGTCCCGGCCTCGGGGGTGTTGGCAGCGCAGCCCGCAAGCGAAATGGCAGCCGCCGTAAGCAGGAACGCGCGACGGCTGGTCAGAAATTTGCGGTGGCGCGGGCCATCTGCAGGCATGCCGGGGTCCCTCTGTTCTTCCTGGCGGCGGGTGCCAGCAGCTTGGTGTTGGCACCCCGAACCATAACAGCCGATAACGAACAACGAGGAAGCGCCGCTTAACACAAACGGACGACGGCGGGAAGTCCCGCCGTCGGCCGTTGTGCGGGGAGCCCAAAGGCCTGTCAGCCCGCAATCCCGCCCGCTCTCAACAGACAGCGCTTTCATGAAGATTCCTTCATGATCCCTTCATGTGCGCCTCATGGTTCTCGGCCAAGCTGAAGAAACGAAGCGGCTGGCGCCGGAAAAGCCTAAGTGGGAACACAGGGGGTGGGCATGGAAGGACAAAGCCCGTCCGCGGACCGTCCCTGGCAGGTCCGCCGGGCGCCATTGAACCCTGCCCCGACGGTGTCCGCCGGCATCCCGGCACCACGGCCGCAGCGGATCCTTTTTGCCAGCGCGGAAGCGTACCCGTTCGTGAAGGTGGGCGGGCTGGCCGACGTCAGCATTGCGCTGCCGAAGAGGCTGGCTGAACTGGGCTTCGACGTCCGCCTGGTGATTCCGGCGTACCGGGGGATCGGCGGAACGCCTGTACTGACGTTCGACGTCCCGCTCGGCCCGGTGGCCGAGCGTGTGGTGGTCCGGCGGCTGCCGCCGCTCCGTGGAGTGGAGGTCTTCACCATCGGACTGCCCGGATGGTTCGACCGGGAGGTCCCCTACAGCTACCAGGACGACGACGTCATGCCGTTCGTCCTGTTCTCCAAGGCAATAGCAACTCTCGCGGCGCAGGACGCCTGGCGTCCCGACATCATCCACTGCAACGACTGGCACTGCGGGCTGGTGGCCCAGGAAGCCCGGCAGGGACCCCACCGGCTCGCCCTGGACCGCACCGGCATCATCTTCACGATCCACAACATCGCCTACCAGGGGCCGGTGGGGGCCGCCACCGACCAGCTGATTGGGCTGCCGCCGGCAGGAAGCCTGCTGGAGCGGGGCGTCACCTTCGCAGACCAGGTCAACACCGTCAGTCCCCGCTACATGCAGGAGATCCTCACCCTGGCGCAGGGCGCAGGCATGGACCAGCTGCTGCGCACCCGCGGAGACACCGCACGGGGCATCCTCAACGGCGTCGACTACGAGGAGTTCAGCCCCGAACGGGACCCCTGGATCGACACCCGCTACAACGGCTCGTTCGTCCTCGGCAAGCGCGCGAACAAGGAAGTCCTGCAGCGGATCAGCAACCTGGAGGACGCGCCGGACCGGCCGCTCTTCGGCATGGTGGCCCGGCTGGTGTCGCAGAAGGGCGTGGGCCTGCTGTCCTCGGCCCTGGACCAGTTCGTGGACCGGGGAGCCCAAGTGGTAGTGATGGGCGAGGGGGCGCCCCGGTATCAACGGGAGCTCCATGCCGCGGCGCGCCGGCTCTCGGGCCACGTGGCGTTCCACCCGACCTCGCAGGAATCCCTGGCCCGGCAGGTCTACGCGGGCTCGGACCTCTTCCTGGCGCCGTCCGTCTTTGAGCCCTGCGGGCTGACCCCGCTGATCGCCCTGCGCTACGGCACCATCCCGGTGGTCCGCCGGACCGGTGGGCTCGCGGACACCGTGAAGGACTACACCGAGGACCCTGCCACGGGGCTGGGTTTCGCCTTCGTCCAGCGCCGCGTCGCGTCGATGCTGTCCGCCGTCGACAACGCCATAGCGGTCTACCGCCGCAAGCCTGAGTGGCGGCGCCTGCAGACGCGGGCGATGGGGGCGGATTTCTCCTGGCAGGCGCCCGCAAATGAATACGTCGCCCTGTACGACGAGGCCGTGCGCTCGCGGCGCGGCGCCGCCGTCGTCGTCCCGGGCAGCGCCACTGTCGTTGGGAACGACGGCGTCCCAAACGACGGCGTCCCAAACGTCGTCCCGGGCACCGCCTCGACCAGGATCCCGCTGCCCCGGCAGCGGCCGCGGCCGGCACCGCTGCCCCTGGCGATCGTCCACCACGCCAACCAGTTCCTGGTCACCGACGGCTACCGTGACCGGGAAGGCCTGACCTCGCTGGTGAACGGGTACGCGGCGCTGCTGCGGCTGCACGAAAAATACCGCACGCCGGTCACGCTCCACTTGTCCGGGACCATGGTGGAAGCGGCCGCCTGGCACCACCCCTGGTTCCTCGCCGAGGTCCGCCGGCTGCGCGACGTCGGCCTTCTCTCGCTGGTGGGTGGAACCTACTCCGAAAACATCCTCACCGCCTTCGACCCGGAGTACAACCGGCGCCAGCTCAAGGAGCTGTTCTGGCTCTACCGGCAGCACCTGAAGTGTGCCCCGGAGGACCTCGAAATCTGCTGGATCCCCGAACGGGTATGGGACACCAGCCGCCTGGCCGGACTCCTGACCGACCCCACGCTGCCCAACGGCGGCTACCGGTACGTCCTCCTCGACGACAGGCTGCTGTATCCCACCGACGGCTCCCACGGGAGCAGCGACAGGGCCGACTTCGACGGCGCCGATCAGGACAGCCCTCCTCCGGCCGACGCGCTGCGCCCTTACTGCATCGATGGCGGCAGTGGCCTGCAGGTGGTGCCGATGTCCACCCGGCTGCGGTACTGGCTTCCGCCGGACGACCGGAGCCACTGGCGCAGCCTGTCCCGCACGGCCGAACTCCCCACGGCTCCGGGCGACGACACGATCCTGGTGTACGCGGATGACATGGAGAAGAGCGCCGGCGTGGGCCCGTGGCACCCCAGCGCCCTGGGACGCTACGAGGAATTCCTGCGCTGGCTGGCCACCCAGCCCAACCTCATCCCCGTTGACCTGCCGTCATGGCTCCGCCAGCGCCGGCGGACCCCCGGCGTCCGCGTCGTGGAGCGCGGCACCTTCGTGGAACTGGCCCAGGACTGGCACGCGGGAGAGGACTACAGCGGCTGGGACCAGGACACGGCCTGGGCCCCCTACCAGCAGCACCTCGCCCGGGCCCGCCGCGCCGTGGCCGGCGCTGAGAGCGCGGGCGCGGAACCCCGGCTGACCGCACTGGCCTGGAAACACCTGCTGGCCTCGGGATACGAGACTGCGTGGCACGACACGGACCAGCCGGAGCGGGAGCCGGCCGCCTGGGCCAAGGCGCTGGCAAGCCACGGGCGCGCCGCCGGCGTGCTGGCTGCCGCGGCCCGGTGGTTCGGCAGCCCTGCCCGCGAGCTTGGTGCGGAACTGGTGGACCTCGACGAGGACGGCGCGGAGGAACTGGTCCTCAGGAGCGAGCACCTGTTCGCGGTGCTGTCCCCGGAGTGCGGCGGCCGCCTGGTCTACCTGGCATGCCGCGGCCCGGACGGCGGCATGCTGGTGATCGGGAACCCGACCGACGACTGGAACAAGCAACAGGAGATGAACAGCTACATGGACGTCCCGGCCAACCACCCCGGTGCGCTCGCCGACGCCGGGGGTGTCCACGACCGCCATGAGGTGACCATCCACGCCGGCGACGGATCGGTCCAGGTGGAGCTGACCAACGTGCAGCAGGACAGCCCGCTGCACGGGCTCCGCAAACGGATTCTCCTCGATGACGTGAGCCCCGCACTGCTGGTGGCCTACGAGCTCCCCGCGGCAGCGCCCGGGATCACCGTTGAGACCTGCCTGTCGCCGGACTACTACCGGCTGCTCCGCCACGGCACGGCAGAGCTGCAGCGTTGCGGAGGACGCAGCTGGCGGGGCGCCCGCAACCGCGGCGCGGAGGTGTGGGTCGCCCTCGCCGGCGACGAGGACACCGCCTGGCGGGACCCCTCCGGGCCGGAACCCGGACACGGCGTCCTCGTCCGCGTGCGCGCCGAGGCGCGGTCCTTCCACCTGCTCATCGGAGTGGGAGAGGTCGACGACGACACGGCGCAGCGGGCGCTGGAGGCGGGGCGGGAACGGCTCCACGGCCTGGCTGCCCACACTTCGGCCGGGCACAACGCGGGCGCCCACAGCCTGGTTGCCCACGACCCGGTTGCCCACGATCCGGTTGCCCACGACCCGGCCGCCCGCGGGCTGACAACCCACGGCTTGGCTTCCCGCAACCTGGCCCGCAACCTGGCTGCCCACAAAACAGCGGGAGGCCCGCGATGATCACCCGTGCGGCCGCCGTCGCGCCCACGGCCTCCGATGCCCGCCGGGCCGAGCGGCTCGCCGTAGCCGAGTCTTTGCTTGTGTCGCCGCCACCACTGGATGCACTGGCCCCGGGCCGGGTCCAGGTGCTCACACGGTCGGTGGTTCACGCGTCCCGGAGCCGGCCGGTGGTCCGATGGACAGTCACCGTCGACTCCGGGACCGGCCCCTCGGCTCCGCTGGCCGTGATCGGAAAGAGCTACCGCGCGGGCGGCGGGGAGGAGGCCTGGCGGTTGCTGAGCAGCCTGCACCAGGCGGGCCTCGACGCCACCGAGCTCGGGGTTCCCGCACCGTACGGCTTCGACCCCGCCCGTCAGCTCCTCGCCCAGGAGGAAGCACCCGCCACCACCCTGCACTCGTTCCTGGACGGCGACCCGGGGCCCGCCGCGCCCCAGGCCGGGCGGGCCGGGCACTGGCTCGCAAGCCTGCACGGCATCCGGGACGTGCAGGTGCCAGACCTGGCGGAGGACTTCGAGCGGCTCAAGCTCGCGGAGTACGGTACGGCGCTCGCCGGGCTCATGCCGCAGCAGGCCGCCCGCCTGGACGAACTCACGGCCGGGACCCTGGAGGGCCTGGCCGGCGCCGGCGGCACCCGGGTGGTGACCCACGGGGACTTCCAGCCCAAGAACATCCACCTGGACCCGGACCGCTTCGTGGTCATCGACTTCGACCGTGCGGCGTGGGCCCCCGCCGCGCGGGACCTCGGACACTTCATCGGGCAGACCCTGACCATGGGTGCCGCCCGGCACGGGGACCTGGCAGCCGCCCTGCCCTGGGTGGGGGCGTTCCTGGACGCTTACTCGGACAGCAGCGGCGACGCCGGTGCCGTCCGTTCCACACCCGCCTACGTGGCCCGCACCTTCGCCGAGGTGCTGTTCTACCGCCTGGTGGTCCGGCCGGTGGCGGACACCTCGTTCGTGCCGGACTGGCTCGACGCCTGGGAAGCGGCTGTGGAAGCCGCCGCAGCGGGAGGCTACCGGTGAGGGTATCCGGCACCGGGGGCACGTATCCCGACAAGGCGGAGCGCCCCGACCGCGCGGAGCGCCCCGACAGGCCTGAGCGCCCCGACAGGGCAGAGCGCCGGCGGCGCCAGCGCAGTGGGTCCGTGCCGGTGATGCGCGCCGGCGTCATCCTCCGGACTTTCGGTCCTTTCCTGCGGCCCCAATGGCCGGGTTGCGTACTGGCAGGGTTGCTGGCCGCCGCCAGTGCCGGCGTCGCCCTGCTCAAGCCGTGGCCGCTGAAGTACCTCTTCGACGAAGTGCTGCTGCCGGCCGGCGCCCCGGGCGGACAGGACGTGCAGCGCGTCCTCGTCCTCATCGTCGGGGCGCTCGTCGTCATCACCCTCCTGGACTCACTGATCAGCGCCGCACGGAGCTACACACTGACCGTCGTCGGCGAACGCGTCTCCGCCGCTATCCGCACCAAGCTGTACGACCATCTGCAGCGGCTGCCCCTGAGCTACCACGAGCGGACCCCCACCGGTGAGCTCACCACACGCCTCACCGGGGACGTTGACAAGGTGCGCGCGCTGCTCACCGTCACGTTCGTGGACGCCGCCACCAACGTGCTCACACTGGCCGGCATGGCCGGCGTGCTGCTCATCCTGGACTGGCAACTCAGCCTGGCGCTGCTGCTGGTGCTGCCCATGCTCCTGCTCACCGTCTCCAGCTTCCGCGCCCGCATCCGGGCCGTGGAGGAGAACTCGCGGGAGATCGAAGGGGACTTGGCGGCGATGGCGCAGGAGTCGCTGGTGGCGGTCAAGCTGGTGAAGGCAACCGGCCGGGAGGAACACGAGTCCCGCCGCTTCCGGACCCGTTCCGATGCCTCCGTTGCGGCTGTGCTCCGCTCCGCGCGCACCAGCGCCGCCTTCGGTGCCGCGGTGGACGCGGTGGTGGCCGTTGCCACCACGGCCCTGGTCTGGCTGGGCGCCCAGCGCGTGCTCTCGGGCGCCCTCACACCGGGCGACCTGGTGATTTTCACGGCGTACCTGCGTGACTTCTTCGGCCCCACCCGGGCGCTCTCCAAGCTGCCGGCCCAGCTGACCCGGGCCGGCGTCCGCGCGGCCCGCATTGCCGATACCCTCGGCCGCCGCCCGGAGGTGCAGGACAAGCCCGGTGCCCGCACGGCCAGCCCGCCACGGCGGCGACTGAGCCTTGACGCCGTCGGATTCTCCTACAGCACCGACCGCCCCGTCCTGTGCGACGTCGACCTGAACGTACCGGTGGGCAGCACCCTCGCGATCGTCGGGCCAACCGGGGCGGGAAAGTCGACGATTGCCGCGTTGCTGTGCCGGCTGCAGGATCCCACAAGCGGCAGGGTCCTGCTGGACGACGAGGACCTGCGCGACCTGACCGGCGAGAGCCTCCACACCCAGATCGGACTGGTCACGCAGGAGGCCCTGCTGTTCCGTGCCTCCGTGCGGGAGAACATTGCGTACGCGCGTCCGGACGCCTCCGCGGAGGAGGTGGAGCACGCCGCCCGCACGGCCCAGGCGCACGACTTCGTGCAGGCACTGCCCCACGGCTACAACACCGTGCTGGCCGAGCGCGGGGCGACCCTGTCCGGCGGGCAGCGGCAGCGGCTGGCACTGGCGCGCGCCGTCCTGCAGGGCTGCCCGATCCTGGTGCTCGACGAGCCGACCACGGGCCTGGACGCCCATTCCGAGCACGCCGTGCTCCGCGCACTCCGGCACGTCAGCTCCGGCCGGACCACCGTGATCATCACGCACCGGATGGCGGCGGCCATGGCGGCGGACGAGATTGTGGTCATCGAGGACGGACGCGTGGTGGAACGCGGTACCCACAGCCGGCTCATCGCCGCGGGCGGCCTCTACGCGGAGATGTGCCTCCTCCAGGGGATCACACGCCAGGGGAGCACCGGCACCGGGCCCGCGCTGCACGGCGACGCCGCCGACTACGGGCGCCACGCGGCGTCGTCGTTCGACGTCGACGCCAACTATCCCGCCACCGATTTGAAGGGAGCCCTCCCATGACCGAGCCCAGTGTCCGGGCGGCAGCGAGCGACCTCGCGTTCCTCACCACCGGATCCACCGACGGCGTCCTGCCCGCCATGGACGGCGGCATATCCGACGGCGGCATGTCCGACAGCGGTATTTCCGACGGCGGGGACCAGGCCGCCGTCCAGGCGGACCGGCTGCTGGTGCTGCGCAGTTCGGTGCCCCGCCAGGGCGGCCGGCTGCCCGTGACTGCGGTCGACGAGTCGGCGCTGTTCCCGGCCCTGGAGGAGGCCTACGGCCTCGGCCGCTGGCGCGCGTGGCGCCGCACCGACCACGGCAGCTCGAACCTGAGCTGGTTCGTCCGCACGGACGCCGGCGATGTGGTGCTCCGCCGCTCGCACAACCTGAAGACCGTGGCGGGGGCGGAGTTCGAATGCGCCCTCATCGACCACCTCCGCGGACACGGCTACCCGGCCCCGCCCGTGGAGCGGACACGCGACGGCTCCATCTCGGTACAGGTGGAGGGCATCCTGCACATGGTCACGCGGCTGATGCCCGGCCGCGCCTACGATCCCGGCGACGCCGCCCAGCTGGTGGAGGTGGCGCGGGGACTCGGGCGCTATCACGCGATCGTGTCGGAGCTGTCGATGCCGGGATACAGGGAACGCTCCTCCGGCCTGGCCACCCTCGGACAGGTGGGGCAGGAGAAGCTGTACGCCGCCGTCGAGGTCATGGCGTCGCTGCTGGACGCCGATGCCGGTGCCGCACTGCGCGAGGACGCCCGGTACCTGGCTGACCGGATGGAGCAGCTGAACGTGGGGCTCGGGGGGCGCCAGAAGGACCTGACCTCCATGGTGATCCACGGTTCGTACGGCCAGTCGGCCGTTCTCATGGACGAGGGCCGGCTCAGCGCAGTGCTGGACTTCGACCGGTCCGCACAGGAGCTGCTGGGCCTGGATCTGGCGTATGCCTTGAGGTCGTTCTGCTTCAACGGCCCGATCCGCCGCGCCGGGTTCGGCCTGGACCCGGACCGCTGCCGGACCTTCCTCCACCACTACCGCAGCCATGCCCCGCTCGCGGAGTCGGACCTGGCGGCCATGCCGGACGTTTTCCAGGCCCAGCGGCTGATGGTGGTGGTCAAGAAGTGCGAGAACCTGCTGACCAAGCAGGCGCTGATTCCCCGGCAAACCCAGGACGCCGCCAAATTCGCGCGGATCATGGACCGCGAGGCCTCCTGCATCCGCCTGCTCATGGACAACCCTTTCACCATTACGGAGGACGCATGAACCCCACGCTCAGCCGCACGCAGATCCATGCCCAAAGCCATCAGGTGAAGGAGCAGCAGGTCCTGCGTGCCGAACAGGTACGAAGCCCGGAATTCCTGGACCGGTATGTCCGCCCGCACCTCGGCTCCGCGGCCGGTGGCGGGTCATGGGCAACGAACGTGATCCAACTGGACGGCACCGGGGCCGCCACGGTGCAGATAGAACTCGACGACGGCGGTCCCGTGTTCGCCAAGCTCTTCCCCTTCGAGGACGGTCCCGCCGTGCACGCGAAGCTGCAGGCCCTGCGCAATGCCGGGCTGGGGCACGGCTCGGCGTACCAGGCCGTCGAGCCGCTGGCCTGGTACGGAGACGAGAAGATCCTGCTGTGCAGGGGAGCGCCGGGTGAGCCGCTGTCCACGCTGTTCGGCGCGGACAGCGCCGAGCTGGCAGCGGCCGCCGCCCGTGCGGCGTCGTGGTTGGCCCGCCTGCATGGCCTGGACCTGCGGATCGGGACTGCGCATTCCCTCCTGGTGACTGGAGAGCTGACGAGCCTGGCCAAGCGCCTGGCCAAAGTGGCCGTGGCCAGCCCGGGTTATGTCGACGCGGCCCTGGGCATGCTCGAACGCCTGGACGGCCTGGCCCGGGACACCGTGGACGGCATCCAGTCCCAGAGCCACGGACAGTTCCGGCCGATCCACGTTTTCCTGACCGACGACGTTGTCACCGTCATCGACCTGGACCGCAGCGCACCGGCCGACCCCGCGCGCGACGTGGCGGAGTTCCTGCACAGGATGCGCCAGGGCGTGTACTCGGCCACCGGCGACATCAGCCGGGCCGACGAGCCATGCGCCGCGTTCCTCGCCGCCTACCGGGAGGCGACGCACGGCGACCGGCTGGTCAACCTGCGCTTCCACTGGGCTCGCTACATCTTCCACAGCCTCAACCGCGAGATCAAGACCGGGGATGCGGACTGGCGCGACCGCGACGACACCCAGTACCGCCTCTACGTCAATGAGTTCGAACGGGTGGCAGAGGGACGGGCGGGAGCATGACGCCGGCGGAAGGCAGCGTGCTGGACCGTGCCGGTCAGGCGCTGCCTGTGGCCGAGCTCGAGGGATTGTGGCCCCTGGGCGGGTGGATCTCGGTCAGCCCCCTTCCGGGAGGCAAGAACGAGCACCTCCGCGTCGCCGCTGCGGACGGCGTCCACTACCTGCGCCGTTCCTACCGGGCCAAGACGCGGGACGAGCTCACGGGGCAGTTGCGCCTGATGCGGCTGCTCCGGGACAGGGGGTTCCCGGCCCCGGAGGTGGTGCCCGCCCGCACGGGCGCCGACTACATCGAGCTCTTCGGCCGGTGGTGGATCGCTACCCGCGGCGTCGAGGGAACGCCCTTCGACGACGGCTCAGCCGAGCACGTGCGGGCGCTGGGCCGGACGCTCGCCCGGTACCACGCCGTCGTCGCCGACCTTCCTGCGGTGGCTGCCGAGCCGGCTGTGCTCAGCGAGCTGCGGAGCCGGGCCGGTGAACAGGACGTGGAGCCGGCGCTGCGTGCCCGGACCGTGCACGTACTCAACCAACTGACCGGCCTGCTGCCGGACCTTCCCCGGGTGGTGGTGCACGGCGGGGCCAGGCGCGGCAGCCTGGTCTTCGCCGGCGACGAGGTGGTGGGGGTCCTGGACTTCGACAGCGCCCACCCGGACGTGCGCGTCCTCGATCTCGCGGTGGCCGTTCACGACGTCGGCAAGGTGTACACCCGTCTCGGGGAGGACGACCACAAGGTGGCCCTCGACCTGGGCCGGGTCACCGAACTGCTCGAGGCCTACGGACGGGAGGCGCGGCCCACGGCAGCCGAGGTGGAGGCGCTGCCGCTGCTGCTGGAGGCCAAGCGGCTGAAGCGGGGCCTGGGCCGGCGCAGCCGTGTCCTCGGCGGGGAAACCCTGTCCGAGAACGACCACGCCAAAATCCGTTTGGAAGACCACCGGCTCGCCTGGCTGGACGAGCACCAGGACGCCCTGGCGGCGGCCTGCCGTGCGGTCCTTGCATGAGGCGGGCATGAGGCCGGGAGTCAGACCGAAAAACCTATAGCGTGCCGAGGAAGTCCTCCGCGAACCGCTTCACGCCGTCCCATTCGGTGTACACGTAATCGCGCGACGTGTCGGTGTCCAGCGTGCCCTTGTCGCTGGCGATCTTCTTCATCACGTGGCGTTTGATGAACCCGTACTGCGTGTAGAGCAGTGCCCCGCCGAACAGACCCACCTGGGCCGGCCGCCACCCCGTCTCGGCCTCGAAGTTCTCCACGTAGCTCTCGGCGTTCTCGGTGTCACCGTGTGCGGCGAGGCTGACCGAGGCCCGGAACGGGGTCCGGCTATTCCGGCTGGTGGCAGAAACAGTGAATCCGGTAGCACTGGGTGTCATAGGGGCCGACGAACGTGTAGTCATCAGGAGGATCAGCATCCTGGGAGCGTGATTCGGCCGACTGTTGGACGTTTCCGGAACGTGATTTCACGGATCATCCCCCATTTCCGCTCAATGGTCGTCCCAGATCCGAGCCAAAAATGTTTCCCATAACAGGACGTTGGAGCTAGCCTACGATCCGCACGTTTCCGCTGCCGATCCGTGCCGTTTCGCCCGTGTTACAGAGCAGCCGGGTCAGGTCGGCTGGTACTGCCGGTGGAGCATCCGCATGTGCTCCTCGGCGAGTTTGATCATGGATTGGGTGGCCGGTGACAGGCTTGCGGGATCGCGGCTGATGATGGCGAACGTTTCGATCAGCGGCGGGTCCAGGCTCACGTAATTGAGGCGGTTGGTGTACCCGAGGGCCTCGGCCACCGGGACAGAGGCCACGGCAGCCGCCGTGCCGCTGGCTGCGATGGCCAGTGCTGCCGCCCCGGTCTCAACTTCGATGTCCGGAATGAAAGGCATGCCGATCGTCTGGGCGCGCTCGCTCAGCTGGCGTCTGGTGGGGTCGTTCTCGGCCCATCCTGAATCCGGAAGGACCAGCGGGCGCTGCAGGAGCCCTTCGATGGTCACCGGTTCGGTCAATGCTGGCTTGGTGTGGAAGTAGGCAGCTTCGCAGGACCAGAGGACGTCGCCCATGGTGAGCCCGCGGGCATCAATCGGCAAGGCCACGACGCCGGCTTCGAGGCGGCCCGCGCGGACAAGGTCGGCCACCTGGGCGGAGTTGGATCCGATGACGCGGACATGGATGTTCGGGTAGAGGGAGCGGAATGCAGGGATGAGGCCGGAGAGCACGTACTGCCCGCTGTTAAACATCCCGAACGCCACAGTTCCTTCCTGCCGGTCCCGGATGCCGGCGACGGAGTCCATGGCTGCCGTGTAGTCGCGGGCAACCTTTCGGGCATGCGGCAGGAACCGCTGGCCCGCCTCGGTCAGCGTCAGCCCCTGCTTGGCCCTGGTAAACAGTGCGACGCCGACACTCTGCTCAAGCTTGCGGATCTGTTCCGAGAGGGTGGGCTGTGAAATTCCCAGTTCCTCGGCTGCCTGCGTGAGCGACCCTGCCGCCGCTGCGGCCAGGAAGTAGTTGACCTGAAGGATCGTCATGGGTCCTGCCCTTTCTCCGTCTCAAGGGCTCAGCTTATAGGCCAGTGCACATGTTGTATAGCTAACACCTATGTTTCAGGCACATTACCCAAACAAGTGGTGTATTTCCGTCTTGAAAAACTTCATGCATTCTTCATGAAAAGTCTTGTGATCCAAAGGTCATCCTGCTTACATCTAACTATTCCAAAGCTTCTACCTATGGATCAATTCGAAAGGGGCAATGCCATGGAGCTCGCAACAGAGCGCACTGTGTCACCGCCGACTTTGGGCGGGGTGAAAGTCCTCGGCCTGCACAAGTCCTACGGCAAGCACGCAGTTCTCCATGATGTGAATCTCGAGATGACGGAAGGGGAGGTGGTCTCGATCATCGGCCCCTCGGGGGCAGGCAAGAGCACCTTCCTGAGGTGCCTGAACTACCTGGAGGTGCCCACAGCCGGGACCATCACCATCGGTGACAGCACGGTTGACGCCGGCGCACGGCGTCCCGATCGCGCCTGCCTTGACCGCCTGCGGCGGGTGACGGGCATGGTTTTCCAGAACTTCAACCTTTTCCCCCACCTGACGGTGCGGGAAAACATCACCCTTCCCCAGATGAAGGTGCTTGGCCGGAGCCGGGACGAGGCGAACGCCGTCGCAGATTCCCTGCTCAACCGGGTGGGGCTGGCCGCCAAAAGCGAACAGCACCCCGCACGGCTCTCCGGCGGCCAGCAGCAGCGCATCGCGATCGCCCGGGCGCTGGCCCTGTCTCCGAAGGTGATGCTCTTCGACGAGCCGACGTCGGCCCTCGATCCCGAGCTCGGCCTCGAGGTGCTCGCCGTCATGCGGGACCTCGCGGACGAGGGAATGACCATGATCGTGGTGACCCACGAAATGCACTTCGCCCGCGACGTGTCCGACCGCGTCATGGTGATGGCGGACGGGCGAGTCCTTGAACTCGGTCCCAGCGAACAGGTCATGACCGCGCCGACCCACGAGCGCACCAAGAAGTTCCTGCGGGCGGTGCTGGACCGGTGACGGACATGTTCGCCCAGATAGCCTCCGGAGCCGGCATGACGGTGGTCATCACCGGCGCCTCCCTGCTGAGCGGTGCGCTGCTGGGGCTCCCGCTCGTCGCTGCCCGCCGCTCGGCCTGGTCTCCCCTGCGGGCGCTGGCAACGGGCTACATCGACATTGTCCGGGCCATCCCGCCCATCACCTGGCTGTTCCTGATCTACTTCGGCCTGCCGCAGTACGCCCTGCGGCTCGACTCTGTGTCGGCGTCCATCGTCGGGTTTTCCGTGATCGCCTCCGCGTACATGGCAGAGACGTACCGCTCGGGCCTGCTCAGCATTCCCCGGGGACAGTGGGAGGCAGCGACCGCCCTGGGACTGAAGTTCCTGCCGAAAGCGCGGTACGTCATCACCCCGCAGGCCTTCAAAGTAACCCTCCCGGCCGTCGCTGCCTACGCCATTTCGCTCCTGAAGGACTCGGCCCTCGCCTCCACCATCGGCGTTCACGAGATCACCTACCAGGCCGGCCTAGCCTCCCGGGCAACACACCAGGGGCTGCTGGCCTTCAGCATCGCCGGACTCCTTTACATCGCCATGAGCGTCCCGCTGGCAGTGGTGGCCCGCCGGGTGGACCGGGTGCTCCGCCGGAAGCTTGAGGTGGCCTGATGACCTTCGTCGACCAATGGATCAGCTGGCTTTCCGCACTGACCCCGGGCCTTGGAGTCAGCCTCACCCTGACCGCTCTCTGCCTGCTGTTCGGAATGCCGCTCGGCCTGGCGCTGGCCCTCATGCTTGAAGGCCCGGTCAAGATGCTCCGTGCCGCGGCCCTCATTGTGGTGGAGGTTGGCCGCGGCGCCCCGGCCCTTGTGCTGCTCTACCTGCTGTACTTCGGGCTTCCGGAAGGCGGAGTGACACTGTCCGCCTTCGCCACCGGCGTCATCTCCCTGTCCTGGACCACCGGAGCTTACGCCAGCGAACTCTTCCGTTCCGGCCTGGCCGCGGTCCCCGCCGGCCAGCGCGAAGCGGCCCTCACCTCCGGCCTGCGCGGCTGGTCCGGGTTCCGGTACATCATCCTTCCCCAGGCCGTCCGCATCTCCACCCCGCCGCTGGCGAGCCTCGCCGTCACCATCTTCCAGACGAGCTCCCTCGCCTTCGTGATCGCTGTCCCGGAACTGATGTCCAAGGCCTACGCGCTCGGTTCCATCACGTTCGAATACCTCAGCGTGTTCGCACTGACGTCGGTGCTCTACGGATCGATCACCCTCCTTGCCCTGGCTTTCGTCCGCCTCGCTGAGCAGCGCCTCAGCCGGCACCTCTAAAAACAAACCCACACCCCAACACCAAGCAAAGGACCCCACCATGAAAACCAACAGCGCATGGATCCGCCGCGGCGCCCCTGTCAGCGCCGCCGTCGCCGGCCTGGCACTCGTCCTGTCCGGATGCAGCACCGCGGCGGGCGCCTCCGTGGATCCCTCCTGCACCCCGAAGCACGAGTTCAAGACGGTCACTGCCGGCACGCTGACCGTCGCCGCCTATGATTTCGCGCCGCACCTGAAGATCGAGGGAAACCAGATCGCCGGAGTTGAAGGCGAGCTTCTCAACGAGATCGCCAAGCGGGAGTGCCTGACCGTAACCCTCCAGGCCTCGGGCGGCGCCGGTGCTGCCATCCCGTCCGTTCAGGCCGGACGGGCGGACCTCGCAGCGAGCGACTGGTGGCGGACGAAGGCCCGCGCCAAGGTTGTGGCGCTCAGCAACCCCGTCTACCTGGATCAGGGGGCACTCGTCTCGGTGGCCGGCTACAAGACCGTTGCGGAACTCGACGGCAAGAAGATCGGGTCCGTGGCAGGAAACCTCTGGAACGACGAGTTCACCCAGGTCTTCGGCGACAAGTTCTCCGTCTACCAGGATCCGGAAGCCGTCTTCAACGACCTGGCCGCCGGCCGCATCGACGCAGTCATCGATAGCGTAGGCGCCACAACCGCACGGTTCGAGGCCAACCCGATCAAGGACGCCCAGATCGTGCCGCTCCAGCCGGATGCCCGGATTCCCGTCACGGCGCACCCCGGACAGCTGAACTGGCCAACCAAGCTTGACAACACCGAACTCACCAAAGCCATCAACGACAACATCGAAGACCTCCGCAAGGACGGAACAATCGCTGAGCTGCTCAAGAAATACGGCATGGACGCCAGCGCGGCCGACGTCGGCGAACCCGGGATGCTCTAAAGCCCGGCCCCGCACCGGGGCCCCGGACCGTAACCACACAACACCCAACCTGGAGGAATACCTGACATGCCTGAACTGACTGAACGCGTCGCCCTCGTCACCGGAGGAGCCCGGGGCCAAGGCGCGGCACATGCCGAAGCGCTGGCCGCCGCAGGAATGCGCGTCGTGATTGCCGACGTCCGAGACGAGGACGGCGAAAAGACTGCCACCGAGCTGAGCAACAAGAACCTGTCCGTCCGCTACCTCCACCTCGACGTCACGGACGAGGCAGCGTGGGCCAGTGCAATAGCTGATATTGAAAAGCACGACGGCGGACTGGACACCTTGGTCAACAACGCCGGGATCATCCGGGTCACCCCGCTGAACGAGCTGACGATCAGCGAGTGGGACCTGCTCCAGCGGGTCAATACCACCTCCGTCCTGCTCGGCATGAAAGCCGCCTTCTCGGCACTGGCCCGCCGCGGCGGCGGAACCATCATCAACGTCGCCTCCACGGCTGCGCACCGCGGAGCAGAAGCCTATGGAGCCTACTCCGCCTCGAAAGCAGCCGTCCTCGCCCTGACCCGGGCGGCCGCCCTGGAATACGCACCGCACAACATCCGCGTGAACTCCATCAGCCCCGGGGGAGTGGAGACACCCATGAACGACGACGAGCCGGCGGGCGGCACCTCGTCCGGCACGCCCCTGGGCCGGCGCGCACGGCCTGAAGAAATCTCACCGCTTGTCGTCTACCTGGCATCGGACGCCTCCTCGTTCGCCACCGGCGCCGACTTCCTGATTGACGGCGGGGTGACGATCAAGTGACGCAGTCGCAGAACATGCAGCCGCAGCTCAGTGAGTCGAAGCTCAGCGAGCCGCAGAAGGCAGCGTCAGGCGTTGCGCTGGTCACCGGTGCAGGATCCGGCATGGGCCGCAGCACGGCACAGGCCTTCCTTGACCGCGGCTGGACGGTCCTCGCCCTGGACGTGGCTGCCGTGGACACAGCCGATACCGACGGCAAGCTCATTCCGATCACGGCGGATGTCAGGGACCGCGACGCCGTGGACGCTGCCCTTGCCGAATACCTGCCCGGCATTGGCGGCCAGATACACGCTGTGGCCAACGTCGCCGGGATCTACCCGCCCTCCACCTTGGAAACAGCGACGGCCGAGCTGTTCCGCCGCGTCTTCGACATCAATGTCCTCGGTGTCATCAACGTCACGGCAGCCGCCCTGCCCTACCTGGGCGACGGTTCCGCCGTCGTGAACTTCGCCTCGGTGGACGGCTTCACCGTCTCACCCGGCCAGCTCATCTACGGCGCATCCAAAGCGGCCGTCATCATGCTCACCAAAGCCACCGCCCTGGAACTGGCCCCGCGGGGGGTCCGCGTCAACGCCATCGCCCCCGGCTGGGTGGACACTCCGGGCAATGCGGCAACCGGCCGGATGGAAGCCGCCGCGGCAACCATCCCGCTGGGGCGCGTCGCACAGCCGTCCGAGATCGCCGAGTGGGCCTGGATCCTCAGCGGATCCGGCACCGCGGGATTCATGACCGGCGAAACCATCACACTCTCCGGCGGCGACATCATCCGCTAGCCGCTCCACCTATCCACGTAAGGAACCAGAACCATGAAACGCTACTGCGTTATCGGCGCCGGCGCGGCCGGCATCTCCGCCCTCGAGCAGCTCCGCAAAGCGGGCCACGAGGTTGACTGCTACGAGAAGACGGACAGGGTGGGCGGGCACTGGCACACCGACTACGATGCCCTCCACCTCATCACCTCGCGGGACATGACCCACTTCGAGGACTTTCCCATGCCCGCCGAGTACCCCCACTTCCCCCGGCGTGACCAGGTCCGCAGCTACCTGGAGTCCTATGCGCGGGCCAACGGGCACTACGACGTGATCCGGTTCAACACAGCGGTGGTGTCCGTCGTTCCCGTCGACACGGCAGGGGCCACCGGGTCGGCCGGCTGGACCGTCACCCTGGACACCGGGGAACGCATCGACTACGACGGTGTCCTCGTCGCCAACGGTCACCTCTGGGACCAAAAGATCCCCCAGTTTCCGGGCACCTTCACCGGCAAGCAGATCCACTCGGGCTCCTACCGCAACGTCGGCGATGTGGAAGGCCGGAACGTCCTGGTGGTCGGCGCCGGAAACTCCGGCTGCGACCTCGCCGTCGACGTCGCCCAGCACCGGTTGGAAGCCGACATCGTGATCCGCGAAGGCACCTACTTCCAGCCCAAGACCTACTTCGGCAAGCCGCGCCAGGAGGTCGGGTTCCTGGCCCAGTTCTCGCCCGACGAACAGGACCTGATCAGCAGGCTGCTGGCCCGTGTCTCCATCGGCGAGTGGAACAACTACCCCGGCATGCCGGAACCCAAGCACCGCACCCTGGCGGAGGGCAGCACGGTGGTTAACGACCTGCTGCTCTACTGGGTCCATCACGGCCGCATCCGTGTGGTGCCGGGCATCGAGCGGTTCGACGGTAGGACCGTTCATTTCACGGACGGGACGAGCCGCGACTACGACACCATCCTGTGGGCCACCGGCTTCCACGCCAGCCTGCCCTTCGTGGATGAATCCCTCCTCACGCGCCGGCGCGGAGTACCGCTGCGGTATGCCGGCGGCATCATTCCCGCCGGCCTGGAAAAGCTGTACCTGATCGGCATGACGGCGCCGCGGGGGCCGCAGATTCCGGTCTACGGGGTGCAGACCAAGATCGCCGTCCGCATGATCGAACTGCACGAGGCAGCGGGCGACGGCGGCGCCGGAATCCAGGCCTACCTGTCCGCCCTTCAGGAACCTGACGACAGGATCGACATTGTCCGCGCCATCTGGGAGGAGCAACTGGCTGACACCCGCAGGCTCCTTGACGCCTTCCCGCAGGCCCAGAAGCTCAAGGACCTGGCCGGCGCCGGGGCGAAGGCACTGCCCTGATGCGCCCGGACGTTGAATGCGACGAAAACTGTCCGTTCTGTTCGGGACCCGAAACGGACTGAGGTCCTCAGCCCAAAAACGGCAGCGGACGACGGCGGGAAGTCCCGCCGTCGTCCGCTGCCAGCCGCCTTGTACTACTCAGAGCGCGTACTACTTAGAGCGCGCCCTGCTGCGCAGTTCCGGCGGGGATCGGCACCAGCCGGGTGACGTCCACCGGCTTGGCCAGAAGCCCCTCAAGCGAGGCGTTGAGCCGCTTGACGGCATCGCCGGCGCCGTGGGCATCGAGCAGTTCCACGGTTTCCCATTTTTCGATCATCATGATCTGGCCGGTGGGGGATTCGTGGATGGCGTAGAGCAGGCAGCCGGGTTCTTCGTGCACCTCGGCGATGGCAGGGGCGAGGGCGGCGACCACCTGGTCGTAGGCGCCCTCAACGGGAGTGAATTCTGCGGTGACAATGATGGTCATCGGTGACTTTTCCTTGTGTGTGAAAGGGGATCAAGCATGGTCTGAACTGCCAGCGTAGGACCGGCCGGGAGGTGCGGGTGGTTAGCCGCGCGTCGGCAGCATTCCGGCGTCGGAGTCCTTGCCGGCTGATACGAGGTTCAATCCAGTGTCGCTGTCGAAGTAGCTGGCCATTCGTGCCTCGGGGGAGACCGTGCAGGGATCTCCGGCCATCAGGCGGGTCTGGCCCGTCTGGCGGATCCAGAGGAGGTCATCCTGGTTGAGTTCCCACATGTCCAGCCCCAGAGCCGGGTCCGGCTGGACGCCGATCAGGGTGTCCGCGCCGAGGTCCTCGATTCGCCGGACCGTTCCCGCCAGGCCCGGCACGTCAACGTCGGCGGAGACCGTCAGGTGTTCCGGGCGCAGGCCCAGAGTCACAGTGCCGTTGCCGAGCCGGAGTTGTTCGGGAGCCGGGAACCGCAGCCCGCCGAGTGCCGGCTGCCCGTCGGTCACGGCCGCCGTCATGAGGTTCATGGGCGGGCTGCCGATGAAGCGGGCAACGTATGTGTTGGCAGGGCGGGCGTAGATCTCCTGCGGGGTGGCGTGCTGCTGCACGATGCCGTTGTGGAGAATGACGATCTGGGTGGCCATGGTCATGGCCTCCACCTGGTCGTGCGTGACATAGACGAAGGTCTTCCCGGTCAGGCGGTGAAGCCGGACGATTTCGCCGCGGAGTTCCGCACGGAGCTTGGCGTCGAGGTTGGACAGCGGTTCGTCCAGCAGGAACATCGACGGGTTGCGGATCAGTGCCCGTGCCAGGGCTACGCGCTGGCGCTGGCCGCCGGAGAGGCCACCGGGCTTGCGGTTCGCGTACTCGTCCAGTTCCAGCATTGACGAGACACTGGCCACCTGCTTGACGATGTCCTTGGACGAGCCGAAGACGCGGCGCGCGATGGTGCTGACGCCCGGGATGTGGTGCCAGCCCTTGAACTTGTCCAGGGCCAGCGGGAAGGCAATGTTTTCGCGGACCGTCAGGTGCGGATAGAGCGCGTAGGACTGGAAAACGAAAGCGATGTCGCGTTCGCGCGGGCTTTGCCGGTTCACGCGGAGGTTGTCGAAGATGACGTCGCCCGCGCTGGCGTCGGTGAGCCCGGCGATGATGCGGAGCAGGGTCGACTTTCCGGACCCCGACGCGCCGAGCAGGACGAGGAACTCCCCGTTGTCGACCTCGGCGCTGAAGTCGTGGATGACCTGGGTGTCCCCGAAGCGCTTGCTGATGTTGCGTAGTGAGAGCTTTGCCATGATCAACCTTTGACTGAGCCGGCCGTGAGGCCCGAGACGATTCGACGCTGGACAAGGAGGAAGAAGATCAACGCCGGCAGGGTGAACAGCAGGGCTGCAGCCATGACGGAGTTCAGCGAGGTCAGGTACTGGCCGATGAACGAGGCCAGGCCCACGGACGCCGGCCAGAGGTCCCGTTCGGCGATGAACGTCTTGGCAAGGAGGAACTCGTTCCACCCGTCGAAAAAATTGATGACGGCGGCAGCGGCGATGCTGGGAAGAATCAGCGGGGTAAGAACCAGCGACAGAATGGTGACTCGGGGGCATCCGTCGACCGCAGCGGCTTCCTCGATTTCGTACGGAATCGCATCAATGGCTCCCTTGATGATCCAGACGCTTACGGGCATCGTGAATGCCACGTTGGCGAGGATCAGGCCGCCCATGCCGTTGAGGAGGCCCAGCGATGCGAAGAGCGCGTAGATGGGGACCACAAGGAGTGCCTCGGGCAGCATCTGGGTGGCGAACAGCAGGAACCCCGCGGCGCCCTTGCCGTAGAACTTGAACCTGGACAGTGCATAGCCGGCCAGCACTGCGAAGATGAGGGACAGCAGCGTGGTCCCGCCCGCGATGACCACGGAGTTGGTGAGCCACTTGAAGATGGGGACGCTGCCGATGAGATCGCCGAAGTCAGCGAGCCGTTCCCAGTGCGGCCACCAGCCCTGGGCCTGGCCGTACAGTTCTGAGTCCTCGCTGAGTGCGGTGTTCAGCATCCAGTAGAGCGGGAAGCCTGAGAAAAGGACCAGGGCGGCCAGCATGACGTACCGGGCGGGCTTGCTGAAGCTGCGGTTGCCCGGTGCCTTCAGCCGGCGCTTGTGCGGAGCGGATTGGGTGATTGGAGGTGCTTCTTGGGTGGTCATTGTGCTAGGCCTCCTTGGCGGCGTTGCGCCGTTCCATCATGAAGTAGACAACCGTGACCAGCAGGGACAGCACCAGGCCGAGGGCGCCGATGGCTGCCGCGCGGCCCAGTTCCTGGTTGCTGAAGGCCTGACGGTAGACGTTGACGACGAGGGTGTTGGTGGTGTCCACGGGGCCGCCGCCGGTCAGGAGGTAGATGATCTCGAAACGGCGGATGGACCAGATCGTCATGAGCAGCGTGACCACCCTGACGGTGGGGGCGATGTGCGGCCAGGTGACGGCCTTGAACGTCTCCAGCGCACCGGCGCCGTCCATGCGGGTCGCTTCGTAGAGTTCGCTCGGGATGGACTGCAGCGAGGCGAGGACCACAAGCATGACCAGGGGCATGACCTTCCAGACCGAAGTCAGGACGACGGCGGCCATCCCGAATTTTGGATCGACCAGCCAGCCCTGCTGACCGACTCCGAGGACTCCGACCACTTCGTTCAGGACGCCGTCGGACCGGTTGAAGATCCAGCTGAAGATCAGGGCGGTGGCCACGGTGGGGACGGCCCAGGGGAAGGTGATGATGGCCCGGACAATGGTGCGTCCCTTGAAGGCCTGGTTCAGGAGCAGTGCTGATCCGGCGCCGATGGCGACGGCGAAGATCACGGTCGCTGCCGTGTACAGGATGGTCGCGCCGAGCGAGTTGTAGAACTGCGGGCTGCTGAGCAGGCGGGAGTAGTTCTCAAGCCCGACGCCGGTTCCGCCGTCGGGCTTGACGAGCGGGGTTTTGGTGAAGCTGAGCTGGATGCCCTGCACCACCGGAACGATCATGAAAATGATCAGATACACGACGGCCGGGCCGATGTAGATGTACGGGGAGATCCTCTGCCACATGTGATGCCGGGAAGGGGCATCCTGGATGGGAGGCTGCGCCACGGCGGGCGGGGAGATCGAAGTTCGGAGCGACATTGCCCGGATCCTTTGCCTAGGTCTTCTCAGCCAAGCAGCTGAGTTACTTGTGTCTGTGCGGTGGCGAGTGCCTTGGCAGCGTCGCCGCCGTCCACGAGGTAGCGTTCCACCTGCGTCATGACCTCGCGCATGATGGCCTTGGTCTGTGCCTCGTAGCCCCGGATGAGGGGGCTGCGCGATTCGGAGGCGAGGTCGATGAACGCCTTGGCCCACGGATTGGCTGCGGCGTAGTCGGGAGCCAGCGGCACGTCGGTGGCCAGTGTTGATGGGCCCATTGCCGCACGGAGCGCCGCCTGGCCTTCATCGGAACCGACCCAGCCGACGAAGTCGACGGCGAGGTTCTTGTTCTTGCCGTACCCGTTGACTGCCAGCACGATTTCCTGGTGGGCCGAAGGCTTGGGCAGCGGAATCCGTTCGGCAAAGCCGATGTCGGCCGACGTCAGGGCCTTGGAGGACCGCAGGATGCCGGCCACCGTGGAGGAGACGTCGATCATCATGCCCAGGCGGCCTTCGCGGAACTTGGTGCGCATCGTTGAGGCGTCATCGCCAATGGGCATGGCACCCGAGCGGTAGATCTCGCCGAAAGCCTTAACGCCGGCGATGTTCTCCGCCGAGTCGATGGTGGGGCGTGAGCCGTCCGACCAGGATCCGCCGTGTCCGTAGGTCCACACGTCGAAGTCCATGAACCAGGAGTCGAATTCCGTCATCTGGTGGCGGACACCGAAGCCGTCCAGGCCTGTTGCGGAACGGATCTGGCTCGCGGCCGAGATCAGTTCAGTGACGTTCGTCGGCGGGGTCACGCCGGCCTTGTCCATGATCTTGCGGTTCCAGAAGAAGTTCCAGTTCAGCCGTTCCCACGTGATCCCGTACTGCACGCCGTTGACCAGGCCGGATTTATTGGTGTGGTTGAACGGGGTGCCCTTGTGCGAGGAGATGACGGAACTCAGCGGAGCCAGGATGCCGGCGTCGGCCAGCGGATAGAAATTGACGTCCTGGACGACAAAGACGTCCGGCCCGCCCTTGCCGCCGAGCTCGGTGTTCAGCTTGTCGGCGAAGGAAAGGAACGGCGTGGTGCTCTGGGCCAGGACGGCGGACGGATTCACCTTCTGGTAGGCCTGGATGGCCTTCCACATGGCCTCGCCGCGGCCCGGTTCGAGCCACTGCCAGCTGCCAAACTTCAAGGTGCCCCCGGCCGACGCGGCACGGTTGGGGTCGATTCCCGGGGTGGCCCCGCAGCCGGCGAGCACCATGCTCGCCGCGGCGGCTCCCAGGAAAGTGCGGCGGTCGATCATGTCGCCGGCACCACTTCGAGTGCGAGGGCCTCCGTCTCGCGCCGCAGCTTCAGCGCCTCTTCCAGGGAGTTGTCGATCTCGACGTCGTCCCAGCCGACGATGCCGCCTTCGGGGACGTCGTTGACGAGTTTGACGTGGTGGGCCATGGCGACGGGAAGGGCGCGGTCCCGGACGGACTTTTCGGCCGAGATCAGCTTGCCCCAGACCGTGAAGCCGCCTTCGCCGTCGAGGATTTCCCCGGCGTGCAGGTCCTTCTTGGCGCAGGCGACGACGTCGGCGTGGAAGCCTTCCGGGGCGCCGGTGGCCACACCGCGGAGCACCGCGTTGGCGATGGAGACGTTGAGCTCCAGTCCCACGTAGTGGTAGGGGCGGTAGAGGGCGGCGTACTGGCCGGTGGGGTCCGGGTGCCAGGGGTATTCCTGGAAGCAGCCGGAGACGTACTTGTTGGTGGCCTTCACCACGACGAAGACGCCTTCCTGGGTGTTGTGGGGGATCCAGTCGCCTTCACGCGTCACGCTGGACATCACGTCGACGCTGCCGGCATTGCTGAGGACGCCGCCGTCGGCCGCGGGACGGCAGATCGTGGCGATCTGTTCGACGTCGCCGGGTGTGAACGTCAGCCCTTCGTCGGACGGACGCAGGCCCGCCGCATTGGCTACGGCTGCCATCTCGATGGCGGCCTTGGTGCCGTCACGGAAAGACGTGTGCATGTAGGGGTTGAGCTGGCCGGAGTCCGTCAGCTCCTTCGAGAACTCCCAGTTTTCCCAGACGTTGTCCGGGTTCATCTGGTGGTAGTGCGAGAGGTACTTGGCGCCCTTGCCGGCGCAGACGACGTCGAAGCCGGAGGTCCGGGCCCAGTCGACGAGTTCCCAGATCAGCGCGGGCTGGTCGCCGTACGCCAGTGAATAGACGACGCCGGCCTCCCTGGCCCGCTTGGCCAGCGCCGGGCCGGCGAGGGCATCGGCCTCGACCGTGACCATGATGATGTGCTTGCCGGTTTCGATGGCGCGGAGCGCGTGGTTGATGCCGACAATCGGGTTACCGGTGGCCTCGACGATGACGTCCAGGTCCGCGTCGAAGAGGACGGATGCGTCGGTCACCACGGTGGTGGCCCTCGTGGCGATGGCCGTCCCGATGTCTTCAACGAAGGCTTCCTCGGGCCAGTCCACCAGCTTCAGTGCGCCCTTGGCGCGTTCCGCATTGATGTCGGCGATGGCCACCACGTGGATGCCGGGGATGTTGCGGGCCTGTGCCAGGTACATCGTGCCGAAACGTCCGGCACCGATCAGCCCCACGCGGATGGGGGCGCCTTCGGCCTCGCGTTCGGTCAGAAGTTTGTGCAGGTTCATAACTACCTTTCAATGGGTGCGGCTCCATCCCGTGTGGATGGCCGGCGGAAAGCATCGGGTCCGCCGCAGCGTTGCGGTGAAGTGACGCTCAGGCGGGTGGCTGGGGTGTGCTGCCTCAATCCCGGGCGGTGCTGCGGTAGACAATCGGCTCCGAAGTAAACATAATGGAACCGGTTCCACTTTTATGTCATACCTGCTCGACGAGGTCAATACCCTAGTCTGAAAAAGTTCCCGCCGGAGGTTCCGGGGAGCCGCAGTAGCCGATGGAGGAGTACACGTGCAGAAGCAGCCGACCATACGCGATGTTGCCGCGGCTGCGGGGGTGTCCGTCGCCGTCGTCTCCCGCGTCCTCAATCCGGGCTCCGGTCCCGTGGCGGAGGCAACCAGGAACCGTGTCAACGACGTGATGGCAACCCTTGGCTACCACCCCCGTACGGCGGCCAGGGAGCTGAAGCACGGGCCTCCCACCACGCTGGGACTGCTCCTTGCCGACGTCTCCAATCCCTTCTTCGCCCGCCTGGCGGACCAGGTTGTCCAGGAAGCGCACTCCCGCGGGATCCAGGTGCTGCTCATGACCACGCAGGAGGACGACCAGCTGGAATCGGAGCGTCTCTCCACGCTCATTGAGCGACGGGTCAGCGGCATCATCGCCACTCCTACGGGGAACAACCTGGAAATCTGGAAGAAGCTCCAGGACATGGGGACCGACGTGGTCTTCGTCGACCGCTCCATCCCGGCGCTGCCGGCGGTGGACGTCGTGACCATCAACAACATTGAGTCGGCAAGGTCCGCCACGGCCCTGCTGGCTGCGCACGGACACCGCCGCATTGCAATCATCTCCGGCCCGGCGACATCAACTACCGGGCGCGACCGGATCGCGGGCTACCGCGAAGCCCTGGAGTCCGCCGGCTTGGAGCAGGACGACCTGCTCATCCGCTCCGCTGCCTTCCGCGGTGCCGCCGGCGGAGATGCCATGACGGCGCTGCTCAACCTGGCCGATCCGCCCACCGCGCTGGTGGTGGCCAATACCGCCCAGGTAACGGCCGTACTCCGGCGCCTGGCACACGCCGGGGTCTCGATTCCCGATGAGCTCTCGGTCATCGTGTTCGAGGATTCACCGTGGACCGAGCTCATGACCCCGCCGCTGACGATTGTCCGGCAGCCCATCGACCTGCTGGCCAGGCACTCCGTGCAGCTGGCTCTCTCCAGGGCGAGCGGGAAAAGTTCCGGAAAGCCGACGGTGGTCCGTGTCGACGCCGAACTTATCGAACGGTCCAGCGTGGCCCGGCCGAGGGTACGCACGTAAGTTTCCCGGACGGCGATTTACACCGATCGACTCCCATGGTACAAAAAGTGAACCGGTTCCACTTTGATTCCACTCCGGCTCTACTGCAGTTCCCCGGGCCCCCGCGCACAGCCGCGCCAGCGGCCGCCGCCCCCAACCCCAAAGGACTTGAACATGACGGAAACCCCGCGACCCTCGCTTGCCCTCCTGGGCCTCGGCCCCATGGGCGGCCCCATGGCCCGCCGACTGCTCCACCAAGGCGGCGGCCTCACCGTCTGGAACCGGACCTCCGCGAAAGTCGAACCCTTGGTTGGGCTGGGTGCGCGCGGTGCCACGTCCCCCGCGGACGCCGCGGCCGACGTCGTTCTTACCGTTCTGCCAGACCTGGAGCAGGTCGAATCGCTGTTGCCTGGACCGGATGGATTGCTGGCAGGCTGGTCGGCCAAGGGCATTGCCCGCCCCATCCTCGTAGTTCATGGCACCGTGTCGCCCATCGCCGTCGCGGCCTTTGCAGAACGCCTGCTTCGTGATCGCGGGGTCACGGTCCTTGATGCGCCGGTCAGCGGTGGCACCGTCGGCGCGGAGAACGGAACACTCAGCATCATGGTGGGTGGCGACCAGGCAACGGCCCACTCCGTGGAGCCCGTCTTCGCCGCCATGGGCACCACCGTCCGGTACATGGGACCGAGCGGATCGGGGGCGCTCGCCAAGGCCTGCAATCAAATCGTCGTCGCCGCCACCGTGACCGCGGTCTCCGAGGCCATGCTGCTTGCCGGCAAGGGAGGCATTGACCTTTCAGTGATGCTGGAGCTGCTTCAGGGCGGGCTAGCCGATTCCGCTGTGCTCCGGCAAAAGGGCTACCGGTGGATCAGTAACGATTTCGACGGCGGCGGCAGCGCCCGGAACCAGCTCAAAGACCTGGGCTTCATTCGGGACGCGGCGTCATCAGAAGGCCTGGAACTGCCGCTGACCAGTACGGTAACGGGGCTGTTCGGCGAGATGGTGACCCAGGGTGACGGCGCCCTCGACCACACGGGCATCCACGGCACCCTCGCGCGCCGGTCGCAGGAGTCGGCCGGATCGGCTGCACAGCTGTAGCCACGGGGTGCGGGCAGCCGCCTCAACAACGTCAGCTTGTCAACTACGTCAGCTTGGACTGGCGTTCGGTTAGAGGCGGAGTTCCATAAAAACGCTGTTGGGATCCAGGGAGTAACCGGCAAAGGGAGGGCACTCAGTGAATCCGTTGCGGACGTACAGGCGCCGCGCGGGCGCGAAATAGTCCTCGGTTCCGGTCTCAAGATAGATGCGCTCGAAGTCCCGGGACCTGGCGGCGTCCAGGATGTGCCGGAGCATCAAGGTGGCGACGCCCCGCCCCCGCGCGCTTGCTGTGGTGCGCATGGACTTGATTTCGCCGTATCTGGCCGGGCCGTGCTTCGCTGATTCGTGCTCCGCTGAGCCGGGCGGGGAATCGAGGACCTTGAGCGCGCCGCAGCCCAGGAGTTCGCCGTCCTCGCGGGCCGTCCAGAACGTGATGGACGGCGCGGACAGCACTGAATGGTCGAGTGCGTGCACGCTTTCGGCCGGCGAGGTGGCGAACATGTCTGCCAGGTGCTCGCTTAGGAGTTGGCTGACGTCGTCCCGTGCGGGGTCGTCCTGGTCAATGTGGATCATCGCCCCAAATTTACCGGCGGTCCGAGCCACTATGAAAACCGCCACAGCGCCCTGCCCGTCCGGAAAGATACAGTGTCACCGTGAACATTGCCTTGGCCCCGGATGGCGCCGCGCTGGCGTGGACCGAGCAGGGCCACGGGGAGCCGCTGCTGCTGATCGCCGGGCAGGCAACGGCCATGGACGGCTGGGGGCCAACCGCGGAGGCGCTGGCCGAACACTTCCGGGTCATCCGCTTCGACCACCGGGGAATCGGCAGAAGCAGCGACGGCGACGCCGACCGGTACACCACCAGGTTCCTGGCCGCCGATGCCGCCGCCGTCCTGGCTGCCGCCGGCGCCGAACGCGCCCATGTGTACGGCCATTCGATGGGTGGCAGGATCGCCCAGTGGCTCGCCATTGATCATCCGCAACGTGTCCGCGCGCTGGTCCTGGCCGCGACGAGCGGCGGGAAGCTGCCCGGGGCGGAGCCCTCCCGGGAAGCCATGGATGCGCTGGTCAGCGGCGATGCCGCCCGGCTGGCGGCGTTGTTCTTCGACCCCGCATGGGCGGCGGACCACCCCGACGCCGTCCGCGTCTTCTTCAATTCGCGGGCGTCCGCCTGGGCGAAATCCCGCCACTTCCGCGCCAGCCGGGAACACGATGCCTGGAGCCGGCTGGCGTCCGTCCAGTCACCAACGCTCATCCTCCACGGCACCGCAGATCCGTTGACTCCGCTGCAGAATGCCGTCCGGATGCACGGGCACATCCGCCGCTCCACGCTGGTCAGGGTTCCCGGCGCCGGCCACGGCCTTCACCTGGACCGTCCCGAAACCATCCAGTGGATCCGGCAATTCATCTCGGCTCATCACGGCAAAACCGTCACCGTAAAAGCACCGCAGTAAAACGCCGCCGCGCCATGCAGCCAGCGGTATTTTTTGGAAACTGGCATAAAAAATATAAGTGTGTATGGTACTGGGTAAGCACAACACATTGAAAGGTGTGATTCCAATGTCGGGAAAATCGCCCAGAAGCGCTGACGCCAAAAAATCGGGAAAATCTATTCTCGAAAAGCGTGCTGATAAAAAAGCCAAAAATGAAACTAGTGAAATCCAGTTCATCAAGCCGCGGAAGAACCAGCGCTAACATCCTGCGGGCGGCCGAACGGGAGACTCCTAGCCCCCGTCGGCTGCCCGCGCCACTCGCCGCATTGGCGCCTTTCAGCCCGTTCAGTTCCAAGGACAAGACCATGAACACTCCCTGCAACGCACTGATCGTCCCGGCCCGCCTCACCCAGCCGGTGCGCATCGAAGCCGTGAATACGGACATGGCCGCACTGCAGAAACTGATTGCGGGAAACATCGGATCCATGACGGGCGCAGACTGGCATGTCTTCCTGAATGACGAGGGAAGCCGCATGCCGCAGAACCCCAGGGCCGAGGTGCTCATCCGTGAGGCCGGCGTCCATATCGACGACTGTGTTTACGGCACAGCGGTATTTCTTGGCCACGCAAAGTATGTTCAGGAATCGGATGTTCCGCGCCATTTAATTCGGCTGGCTGAGCGGCTTTTCGAACTTCCGCTGGCTGCCTGATCGGCAAAGTATGTAAATTGGTGGATTAGCATAATTGCGTTTGTTGGGAAATGATTTCGTCGAGTTGGATCCTTGTTTCGTCCCAGAACAATTCTGCTGATCAAAAAACCACGAAACCGGACGACGGCGGGTAACGCCCGCCGTCGCCCGGTTCACCACGCCACTGTCCTCGCGGGGACGCTGACCGGGGTCCCCGAAAGGGGCCGGCGACAGCCGGCCAGCCAGCCCGGCAACTCGGCTGACTACGCCGCCGAGCTCGGAAGAACAACCAGGCCGTCGGCGACGAGCCTGCCGTCGTGGATGACGGTGCGGTCGGTGCCGCGGTCCATAACCGTGCTGGTGACCGTCTCGCCGTCGACCAAGACGATATCGGCCCGATCCCCCGGAGCCATCCCAGGCCGATGGTCCGGACTGGTGAGCCGCTCGACGCTGCGGTCCATGATGGACGCGCCTCCAATGGTGGCGAGCGCAGCACAGTGCTCGATCAGCCGGTCCTTGCGGAGCCGGTGCGTGAAGGCCAGCTGCCAGGCGCGGTCGAGCATGTCGCAGTTGCCGTACGGGCTCCAGTAGTCCCGCTGGCCGTCCTCGCCCAAACCAATGCGTATTCCGGCCTCGGTCAGGCGGGCCAGGTCGAACTGCGTGCCGCCGGTGGCCGGGGCGACCGTCGCCCATGCGACGTCCAACTCGCCCATCTGCTCCACCAGCCGGGCCGTCACATCGGGGTGGACGTTGGCCAGATCGTAGGCATGGGACAGCGAGACGCGTCCTTCCATACCCAGTGCGCGAATGCGTTCGAAGACGAGTTCCGCGCTGAAGACGCCCAGGTGACCCGGCTCGTGCAGGTGAATGTCGATGTCCACTCCGTACTTCTCCGCCAGGCCGAACACGATATCCAGGTGGCGCACGGGGTCACGGTCGAGCTGGCACGGGTCAATGCCGCCGATGGTTGTCGCACCCGCACGCAGGGCCTCTTCGAGGAGCGGAACAGTGCCGTGCTCGAGCAGCAGCCCGGCCTGGGGAAAAGCCATGACCTCCACGTCGGCGGCGTGGGCGAAGCGCTCCTTCGCAGCCAGCACCGCCTCGAACCGCTCAAGCTTGCAGTCCACGTCGATCTGCGCGTAGGAGCGGACGCGCGTGGTGCCCCGGGCAATCATTCGCTCCAGCGTTCCCGCCACGACATCTTTGTAGGGAATGGGGGTGTCGCGCCAGTTTTCACGGTCATTGCACATCATGTTCCACACACCCGGGGAGCCGGTGTGCTCCCGGAAGGGCAGCCCGATCCGCGTCGAATCGAGGTGGACGTGTACGTCGGTAAACGCGGGCAGTGCGATTCGCCCGCGTCCGTCGACCGTCCCGCCAACGGCGTCGGCACCCTCGACGGCGGTCCCTGCCGTGTGTACGGCGGCAATCCTCCCCTCGCGAACCTCGAGGTCTACGGTGTCCCCGCCCCAGGGGCGGACATTGGTGATGAGCATGGTTCATTCCTTTCGACTGGGCAGTTAACGACGGCGGGGAGGGCTCCGGTCCGCGGGGTCCGGCGCCCTCCCACAGCAGCATGTACTAGAAGTGGAAAGCAACCTGTGCGATGACTGCCGCGGCAAGGAAGCTCGCAGTGAATGTCAGCAGGGCGACGATGACAATCTTCCAGCTCAATGAGCGCAGCGCCTTCACATCACGGCCCAGCGACATGCCTATGAGTGCAATCATGGGCAAACCCGCGAAGAGGACATTGATGTGCTGCGTGGTGGAAGCGATAAAGGGACCGAAGGGCAGGAACGTTGCCGAGGCAATGGTGGCCAGGGCCAGAACCCAGATGCTGGAAGGAACTGCCGGCACGAGCTTCGCAAGGACCAGGGCGACGGCGGTCAGCGCAAGCAGGATGAGCACGCCGACAACATCCAGCGGCCGCGCTGAACCGGTGCCGAGGGCGTTCAGCAGGACGCCGGCAACTCCGGTGGCGGCGAACGCGATGAGCCACGTCCTCGGCGTCCTGACAACAGCGGGGTCCGCTTCGATCCCGTTGACGTCCACTGTTTCAGTGCCGGACGCATCCTCCGCGTCCATCGCCGCACTGCCCGGGCGCAGTGAGCTCGAGCCGCCCGTTTGGGTCGTGGCAGCAGCGCCCACCAGGGCGCCGCGGCGGACGCGACGGCCGAGGTCGTCCCGTCCGAAGATGCGGGACCACATCTTGTAGAGCTTTTGGCACAAGGGCAGTGCGATAAAGACGCCGGCGTAGAAACCGACGATGTTGGTGACCAGATTGGAGAGGGCGGCGAGGGCCATGATCTCGCCGGCCATCTCCGGGTACAGGATGGACAGTGCGCCCACGCCGCCGAGCATCATGGAAGCGGAACCGAGTCCCAGCCCCAGTGCGAGGGCTCGGGGATCAAAGAATCCCAGGCCGCCGAGGAGACCTGCCAAGAGCGAAATGAACACGGCGCCGAAGACGCTGCCCAGTACCCAGACAGCAAACACGCCCCGGTACTCGGGGGAGCGGACGCCGAAGCGCTGGATGGCGAAAGCGAGGTAGGACTCACGGTCGATCGACCACGTGGCGCCGATCGCGGTGCGGCCCAGGCCCAGCGCCACGGCGACTGGAAGGGCAAGGATCACCGTGCCCACCACATGGCCCACTTCCTGCAGCAGGATCGCTGGGCCGATGTTGGTGAACTTCGTCAGTGACGGGCCGATCTGCGTGCCGAGGCCTGCCAGGAAGAAGACGATGGACACGTCCATTAGATGTGTGGAGACTGCACGGGCGCGCCCTCCGATGGGTTTCCATCTCTGGACTCCGAGGAATCCGCCGATAAGCACAGTCCACAGGATCGGCATCAGAACGATGGCGGCCGGGCCGAGATGGAATTTGTGGGTCCCGATCATGATGGCGACGGCACAGACAGCAGTGGAGACCGCGATCATCGCGAACCACAGGGCTGGCCGGGCACGGAAAGTACGTGACGGTACCGCGTCCACTAGGACGGATACGGAGCCGCCTGTGGTCTTCGCTTCATTGCGCATGGCGCAGGCCTTTCGAGGGGGATGGGGTCAGGACAAAGACTTCTCGCATTTCGCTGAACCGAGCCTTTGGTATACCAAATGACTGTATACTCGGACTCATTGAGAGGCAAGTCACATTTTCGGCAGTCCACCAAGGAGCACGATGTACACGAAAATTTCCGCCCGCTATGTTCTTGGGTTCGACGGAACCCAGCACACACTCATCGCGGACGGCGAAGTGGTCTTCGACGGAGATTCCATCGTTTTCGTCGGACGCAACTATGACGGTCCCGTCGATGAGGAACGCGACTATGGCCAGAGCCTGGCCATGCCCGGCCTGATTGACCTGGACGCCCTCGCCGACATCGACCACCTCATCCTGGACTCGTGGCCTTCCTCCGATGTAGCCGCCGGCCACCTGTGGTCAAGCGACTACTTCGCCAACCGCCGCCGGGACGTGTTCACTCCGGCGGAGCGCGCCACGGTCCGCGAATTCGCCCTCGCGCAGCTGGCACTGCACGGCATCACCACCTACATGCCCATCGCTTCAGAGATCCACAGCGCCTGGGCTGAAGGGCTCGAGGAGCTCGTGGAAATGGCCGAGACCAGCCGGCGGATTGGACTGCGCGGCTACCTTGGGCCCTCCTACCGATCGGGGGTCCACGTCAGCACGGCGGCCGGCGGACGCGAAGTCCACTTTGACGAAGCCCGCGGTTTGGCCGGGCTTCGCGACGCGGAACGCTTCCTGGACCACACCGCTGGCCTCGCCGATCCGCTTGTCACCGGCGTCCTGCTGCCCTGCCGCATTGAAACGCTGTCAGAAGACCTCATGCGCGAGACGGCGCGGATCGCCCGGGAGCGGGACGTGATTGTCCGGCTCCATAGCCTCCAGTCCCCCCTCGAGGATGAGCTTCTACAGCGCTCCGCGGGGAGCGGCGTGCTGGAACTGCTCGAAACCACAGGCCTGTTCGGCACCCGCCTCCTCATCCCGCACGGAGTGGTGATCGACGCCAAGGACCCCGCCGCGTCCGCTCCCGGAGGCCCCCTTGACCTGCTTTCCCGTCATGGCGTCAGCATTGTTCACTGCCCGCTGACCTCCTTCCGCTACCAGAAGCAGCTTGTTTCGTTTGACCGTTTCCGTGCGGCAGGCGTCAACCTGTGCCTGGGCAGTGACTCGTTCCCGCCGGACCTGGTGCGCGGCATGGACGTGGGCATGCACCTGACCCGGCTCGTCGAGGAGCGGCCGGACGCCGGGAGCCTGGCGGACTACTTCGATGCCGCCACTCTCGGCGGCGCCAGGGCACTGGGGCGGGCCGACCTGGGGAAGCTGGCACCCGGCATGCAGGCCGACATCACGGTAGTTTCGCTGGGGCATTTCGGCGACGGCGTGGTCGAAGATCCGCTGCGCACGCTGGTGCTCAACGGCACGGCACGCCAAGTGACTGACACGTTCGTAGCGGGGCGCCCCGTGGTGGTGGACGGCGGTCTGCCCGGGATGGACCTCGGTGCGCTGCGGGCTGACGGGCAGCGGCTCTTCGACCGGATGACGGCGGCCTACTCGGAGAGGGACCTCGTGCGCCGGGAGCGCAGCGAACTGTTCCCGCCCACGTATCCGCACGCGGAAATCACCGCTCGGGCCCACGTGGGTTGAGGGCTGTTCCCGGCACTCCCAGTCACAGCACCCTCTTGGCTTGGTATACCAAAACGAGTATTGTTAGTGCGTACGGGGCTCTCCGGCATCCTGTGGGGGATGCTGATCCGCCCCTCCTCGACCGCGATTTTGACCCCCTGACTCCGGCGCCCGCACTGCTGCGGAGCGGCCCCTTCCCCCTGGAGAAACTATGTGCCTGCACGACCACACCCCGGCTGCCCTTCCTCCCGCCGCAGTTCCGCGCCGCGGCATCCTCGCCGGGGCCGCAGCCCTCGCCGGAATCTCGCTGGCGGGCCTGGCAGCCCAGCTGGGAACCGCCCCCGCGGCTAAGGCCGCCGGCAACGCAGCGAGCTTCGGCTACCCCGGGCACCCCGCTTCACCCCAGCCCTTGATCATCGAGGGGGGCACCATCGTGGACCCCAAGACCGGCGATGCAGTGGCAGACGGTGTCCTTGTGCTGGAAGGTGGCAAAGTCACAGCGGTTGGCACCCGCGACGAAACCCGCCGTGCCGTAGCCGCCCTTGCCGGCCAAGCCCGCACCTTCAACGCTTCCGGACGCTGGGTCCTTCCCGGCCTCATCGACGTGCATGTCCACGCGAACGCGCTGTCGGATGCACGTGCCATCCTGCAGGGCGGAGCCACCAGTGTCAGGAGTGGCTCAAGCAGCTTCTACCAGGACGTCGCCCTCGCTGCCCTGCCCGCCTGGGCCGCCGGCGCCTCGCCCCGGATGAGCCCCGCGGGCCTGTTCATCTCACCCGAGCTGGGGGACTCCCTCCTCGCTGACCCGGACCTGGCACCGCTCGCAGCCCTGTCAGGGGGAGTGACCGAACCAACCGACCTCGCCTACCTCACCCGGGTCAACCTGAAACGCGGCGCCCAGGTGATCAAGACAAGGGCCAACCCCCGGGCGGGCCTGCCGGAGCAGGACCCCCGCGAACTGGTCTACAACTTCGAGCAGCTGTCCGCGGTGGTCAAGGCCGCAGGCAAAGCAGGCGTGCTGTGCCATGCCTACAGCGCGGAAGGGATCGACGGCGCGGTCCGGGCCGGTGTGCGCAGCATCGAGCACGGTGTCTTCGTCAGCGAAGAGACCATCTCCCGGATGGCCGGCCAGGGGACCTACTTCACTCCCACCTTGGATGCCATCACCAGCATGGCAGGCTCCGCAAACCCCATCCTTGCCGCCCGGGGCAAGGAGTACACACCCATCATCAAGGCGGCCGTAAAAGCCGCCCACGAAGCCGGAGTCACCGTCGTCGCAGGCACGGACTCCTTCGGATCCGACGTGACACCGATCGGCACGGAGGTGCGCCTGTTGACCGAGGCTGGGCTTTCGCCGCTGGACGCCTTGCGGGCCGCGACGGTAAATGCCGCCGCCCTGCTCGGTTGGAGTGAGAACGCGGGAAGGCTGGTGCGCGGTTCCTTCGCTGACGCCGTCATCGTGGACTCTGATCCCTTGACCAGCGGCACGGCCCTGGAAGAAATCCGGGCTGTGGTGGCGCAGGGAGTCCTCGTCCGGAACAACCTCTAATCCGCACCGGGAAAAGCCATCATGACACTGATTCTCAAAGCCTCCGAGCTCCAGGCCCTGGCCGACATGCCCGGGACCATCGCCGCCGTCGAACGCGTATTCGCCGGTCTCAGCCGGGGAACTGCTGTTCAGCCGGCACCGGATTCCCTTCTCCTGCCGTCCTCGGACGCGCGGTTCCTGCCGATGGCGGCGCTGTCCGGCGCCGAGGAGCTGGCTTCGGTGAAGCTGCTGGCGGACATCCCGGCCAACCATGAGTCCGGCCTGCCCACCCAGCGCTCCACCATCATGCTTGTCTCCCAGCTGACCGGCGAGACCCTGGCCATCCTGGACGGCAAAGTCCCCACCCGGGTCCGCACGGCCGCTGCCAGCGCCGTGGCCACCAAGCTCCTTGCGAGGCCGGGCAGCACCACCTTGGGACTCGTCGGCGCAGGCGCCCTGGCCGTGGCCCATGTGGAAGCGATGCTGGCCGTGCTTCCGATTGAGAACGTGGTGGTGTGGTCCCGGTCAGCGGACACGGTTGCCGCCTTCTGCAGCGAGGTTTCCCACTACGGCCTCACCGTCACGCTTGCGTCCAGCGTCCAAGAAGTCGTGGAGGCTGCCGATGTGCTGTGCACGCTCACGCCGGCCGTTGAGCCGCTGGTCAAGGGCGAGTGGTTCAAGCCCGGGCAGCATGTGAACGCCGTCGGATCCCGTCCCCGGGCGGACCACCGGGAGATTGATTCCGCCGGTATGGTGCGGGCGAGGGTTTTTGTGGACAACCTGGCCACTGCCCGGGCAAAGTCCGGCGGCCTGATCATCCCTGTGACCGAAGGTGTCATGAGCTTCGAGGACGTGGAAGCCGAGCTTGGCGACGTGGCCGCGGGCACAAGAGCAGGACGCCTTGGCGATGAGGACGTAACCTTGTTCAACTCGGTGGGAATCGGTCTGCAGGACCTTGCCATCGGGCGGCTCCTCTACGACGCTGCGCTCAAACAGGGCGTTGGCACCCGCGTGGCGCTGAATAACTGAGAGACCGCGGACTTCAGGCGCCGCAGCACAACGGAGGCATGAATGACAGTCCAGGCGGAACCCGCATCCTCGGCTGACACTGCCCGGGCGCGGATCCGGGAGCTGATCATCTCAGGTGACTTCGCGCCGGGATCCCGGCTCCGGGAACGCGAGCTGTCCCAGACGCTGGCTGTATCCCGGGTGCCCGTGCGCGAAGCCCTGCAGCAGTTGGAGGCCGAAGGCTTCATTGACGCCTCGCCACGCCGTGGCGCCACCGTCAAGCAGATCACCCTGCGCGACGTCAACGAGCTCTTTGACGTGCGGCTCAGCCTGGAGGTCCTGGCTGCGCGCCTCGCCGCCCAGGCCGCCGCGAGGGGGCAGTCGTCGGCCGGGCTGCAGCAGATCATGGACCAGGCGGAGGACGCAACGCTGCGCCATGACCACGCGCAGATACCGTTGATCAACACGGCCCTGCACGCAGAGATCGTCGCACTGGGCGGCAACTCGCTGCTGGAGTACTCCATGAAGCCCCTGCTGGGCAGGATGCAGTGGCTCTTTACCCTGACCGGGCACCGTGACCCCCAGGTTCAGTGCGCCGAGCACCTTAGCCTGTGCAAGGCCATATACGACGGGAAGGCGGAGCTGGCGGCGGCGCTGGCCTATGCGCATGTGGAGTTGGGCCGCGAACCGTCGCTCCAGGGGCTGGCCGGCCGCCTGCCTGAAAGCTGACCGAACGCAAACGGACGACGGCGGAATGTCCCGCCGTCGTCCGTTCACTTTGGAGCAAGCTCCTTATCAGTGCCAGAGTCCCAGGGCGAACTCTGCGATTACCGTGGAGAGGAGGAAGGACGCCGTGATGGCCACGAGCCCCACGGGGATGATCTTCCAGCCGATGTTCTTCAGCAGCGGAATGTCCTTGCCCAGCGACAGGCCGGCGAGCGTCAGCATCACGGTGGCGATGGACAGGAAGTCCACGGTCTTGATGGCGGCCGTCAGGGGCCCCGCGGCGAAGAACCATGGGCTCGAAACGTACGCGCCGATGGTGGTGATGTACACGATGGCCGAAATCTTGCGGGTGACCTTCGCCAGCCCGATGCTGAGCAGGACCAGGGCCAGCATGATGCCGTACCCGGCCACAATGGACAGGCTGAACCCCTTCGCCGCCACCGACGCCGTGCCGATCCCCAGGACCGTCAGGACTGACAACGAGAGCCAGAGGGGCAACCTGATGGCCGCCGACGACTCTGCAACGCGCTCGCGGAACAGCCGGTTCTCCTCCGCCTGGGCAGCTTCCCGGTCAATGTCGGCAGCCGAACGTTCGGCAGGCGCTCCGGCCGTCACGGCAGCGGCTTCGCGCGCCGTCTGTTTGCGGGTAAGGGCTTTGTAGAACTTGTCGGCCAGCGGCAGCGCGATGTAGATGCCTACGTAGACGCCCAGGACGGTGGTGATCAGGTTGGACACGGCCGCCATGCCCAGGATGGCTTCCTGGTCAGCCGGGTAGGCGGCCACGATGCTGGCCGCGGAGGCCGCCATCATGGAACCGGATCCCACGCCGGCGCCCATGGCCAGAGCCAGGGGATCGAAGATCTTCCAGTTGGCCACCAAGGAAGTCAGGAGCGTGATGAACACCGCGCCGAACAGCGTCCCGAAGACGTACATGGCCAGCACACCGCGGTACTGGTCCGAGTCCGGGCCGTATTTCTCGGAAACCATGGCGAAGGACGGCTCGCGGTCCAGCGAGAACGTGGCGCCCACGGTCGCTTTGCCCATCCGGAGCAGGACGGCCAGGGGGAGCGCCAGCACGATGGTGCCCAGCAGGTGGCCCACCTCCTGGAGGAGCAACGCCGGACCCGCCTTAAGCAGGGTGGGCAGGCTGGGCCCGATGTTGAAGGCCAGCCGGGCCACCAGCAGCAGCACGGCGACGCCCACCAGGGCGGCCGCAACGCGCTGCAGGTCCAGGCCAAGCGGCTTGAACTTCTGGACCGACACCAGCAGGCCCAGAATGAGGCCCCACACCATGGGGAAGATGATGATCGAGCCGATCCCGACGTCGATCTTGGCCTGCCCGATGAACTGGACCGCCAGCGCAATGACGAAGGCCAGGGCGGCAATCGGGAGGGTCAGCTTGGTGCCGGCCTTGTCCGTCCGCGCCGTTCTAGTAGTGCTGCTCATGATGTGCCTTCCTGGGTGAAAGTACGACGGCGGTATGCCGCTTTGGTGAAGCGTTCCCGTTCTGCGGGTGTTGAGGCTGCCGCGGCGACGGTCCAGGCCAGCGCGGTGGCGGCCTCGAACATCACCCCGTACGCCTCCGGAGTGTTCGCCAGTGCGGCGAACGCGTGGGAGTGGATGGGGACATCGGCGCCCGGAATGCTGAGCCACGGATGCAGGGACGGGATGACCTGGGAAATGTTGCCCATGTCCGTGGAGCCTCCGCTGAGGCCGGACGAGCGGGAGGTGTCCTTGCCGAACGCGTGCATGGCATCGGTCCAGTGCGCGGCGAGGGCGTCGTCCTGGAGCAGCGGCTCATAGAGCGGTTCGGTGGCCTCGATGGCGAGCGTGGTTCCGGTGGCCAGCGCCGCCCCTTCGAAGCAGCGGCGGACCCGCTCCAGCAGCGCCTCGTATTCCGGCAGCGTGAACGCCCGGCACTCGAACTGCACCACCGCCCGTTCCGGAATGATGTTGGTGACGTGTCCGGCCTCGGCCACGAAGCAGGCGATGCGGTGGTCCGCCGGGATCTGCTGGCGGAGCAGACCGATGGCCACCTGGCTAAGCACGGCGGCATCCGCTGCATTGATGCCCTGATGCGGGGCTGCCGCAGCGTGCGCGGCCTTTCCCGTGAAAGTTGCCTTGTACCGTCCCACGGCCTGGGCGCTGGTGCCTGCCGGGTTGTAGGTGAGCCCGTCCTGGACGGGATGGACCATCAAAGCCAGCCCCACGCCGTCGAACGCTCCCTGTTCCAGCATGAGCACCTTGCCGCCGCCGTGCTCCTCGGCCGGCGTGCCGATGGCCTTCAGCGTGATGCCCAGCTCGTCCGCGTAGGGACGCAGGGCAAGGGCTGCAGCCACCGAGGCGCCTGCGATCAGGTTGTGCCCGCACGCGTGCCCAATGTCCGGGAGGGCATCATATTCCACGCACAGCGCCACGGTCAGCCCGCCGCTGCCGGCGCTCGCGGTGAATGCCGTGGGCAGCCCACCGGTGCCGCGTTCCACCTCGAAGCCGCCCTCCTCCAACAGCTTTGCGATCGCTTCAGCCGAGCGGACCTCCTCGAAGGAGATTTCCTTGTGGGCGTGGATTTCCTGCGCCAGCGCCTGGACTTGGGGTTTCCAGCGTTCGACGGCGTCCGCAACTGCCGTGCGGAGCGTCGCCGAGGCGGTGGAGTTTGTGGTTTCCATGAGTCTCCTAGTAGGACAGCGACGGGAAGGGAGAGCCCGCTGCGCGGGTGGGAACCCAGATGGCCTTGGTCTGGGTGTATTCGTCCAGCACGCCGGGGCCGGAGGAGCGGCCGTGGCCGGAATCGCCGAATCCGCCGAACGGGACTGCCACGTGGATGGTCTTGTAGGAGTTGATCCAGAACGTGCCGGCCTTCACCTCGCGGGCAACGTGGTGGGCGCGGGACACGTCCGAGGTCCAGACGGCACCGGCCAGGCCGAAGTTGGTGTTGTTGGCCCGGGCGATGGCTTCGGCTTCGGTGTCGAACGCGTCCGCGCCCACGACGGGACCGAAGACTTCGGTGGTTTCGAGCCGGTTCGCGGGGGTGACGCCGTCCAGAAGGGTGGGCATGACCCAGTGGCCGCCGGCCAGGTCGGACCCGGCCAGCGCCTCCGGAAGCGTGGCCCCGGTAACCCGGCGGCCGCCGTCGTGCATTCCGGCCTCGATGAGCGAGGTGACTGTGGCGAACTGCTGGGCGGTGATGATGGGACCCACCTCGGTGTCCGGGCTCAGGGGATCGCCGACGCGCAGCCGCGCGGCCTTCGCGGCCACCAGCTCGACAAACCGGGCGTGCACGCTGCGCTCCACCAGGAGCCGGGACCCGGCGACGCAGGACTGGCCGGCACCGGAGAAGATGGCGGAGATGGCGCCGTCCGCGGCGCGGTCCAGGTCGGCGTCGGCGAACACGATGTTGGCGCTCTTGCCGCCGAGTTCCAGCAGAGCGGGGATCCCGGCCTGCGCGGCAGCGACGGCCACGCGGCGGCCGGTGGGGACGGAACCGATGAAGCTGACTTTGCCCACGCGCCGGTCGGTGGTGAGGGTGGCGCCGACGGTCTGTCCCAGCCCGGCGGCGACGTTGAAGACGCCTGCCGGAAGTCCGGCTTCGTGGGCGATCTGGGCGAGCCGGACCGACGAGGCCGGGGTGAACTCGCTGGGCTTGATGATCACGGCGTTGCCGGCCGCGAGCGGTGCTGCGGAGTTCCAGCCGGCGGTGAACAGGGGAGCGTTCCACGGCGTGATGGCCACAACCACGCCCCAAGGCACGCGCTCGGTGTAGGTGTGCCAGTTGCCGGGGACGGGGATGGTCTGACCGGTCAGCTTGTCCGCCCAGCCGGCGTAGTAGCCGAACATTTCGGCCACCTTGGCGGCTTCCACCCGGGCGTCGCGGATGGGCTTGCCGGTGGTGGCGGACTCGAGCATGGCCAGCTCTTCGGCGTGCCGTTCGACGGCGGTGCTGACGTTGCGGAGGATGGCTGCCCGCTCGAAACCGTTCAGGGCGCCCCAAACCGTTGCGCCCGCCGTCGAGCTTTCCAGGATGGCGTTGGCGCCCTCGGTGCCGGGGTCCGCGTAGGTGGCAAAAGGTTCACCGGTGGCAGCGGCGGTGAGCCTGATGCTCTCGCCGCTTCCGGTGACGACTTTGCCGTCAAGGAAGGCGCCGAAGCCGTTCGGGAAGGCGGCGTCAAGGACGGCGCGGGCAGTGGCTGCCGAGGAGGTGGTGGGTGCTGTGGTGATGCTCAATGTGGTGTTCCTTTGGGGCTGAGGGCTGGAGGGGTTCAGGCGACGGCGGCCGTGCCGGGTGCGCCGGCGGGGGTGATGGCGGGGGCGACGGTCCTGGCGATTTCGGTGAAGTCCGCGCGCGGTCCGAGGGCGGCCAAGGCGTCCTGCCACTGGCTGGCGACGGCTCCCAGCAAGGACGGGTTTTCGCCGATCTGCCTGGCGACGTCCACTGCAAGGGCGGCATCCCTGGCCATCAGGCCGAGGGAAAACCCTGAATCGTGCGTGCCGGTCAGCACCCAGTTGGGGTACATGTTGGCGGAGACTTTGCTGCCGCCGGAGGCTTCGCTGATGCTGGCCGCCGCCGTGGCGGGATCGATGCCGTAGGCCTTGGCGACGCCGAGGGCCTCGCCGACCGAGACCAGGTTGGCCGCGGCCAGGACGTTGTTGAGGAGCTTGACCACGTTGCCGCTGCCGGGGCCGCCGATGTGGCTGAACTTGCCGCCGGTGAGGGCGAGCAGGACGGGCTCGGCAGCTTGGAGGGCGGCATCCGTTGCTCCGACGAAGGCACTCAGGGATCCGGCTGCGGCGCCGTCGCGACCGCCGGAAACCGGGGCATCCACGAAGGCCGCGCCCTGTTTTTCGGCAAGGTCGGCCATCTGTTTGCTGGTGGCGGGCTCGGAGGTGGTGGTGTCGATGATTGCGACCGTTCCCGGCTTTGCCAGGAGTTGGGGAACGGTGGCTTCCACGATGCTGGCTGCCGGCAGGGAGAGGACGGCGTAGGGGGTTCCGGCGACGTCCTCCAGGCTCGCGGTGGTGGCGATGCCGGCGGCCGAGGCGGCGGCCCGGGCTGCCTCGGAAGGGTCGAATCCGGTGACGGCCCAGCCGGTTTTGTGCAGCGTGGCGGCCATTGCTCCACCCATGGCTCCAAGGCCAATGACGGCTATGCGGCGGTCTGTGCTGGTGTTCATGAACTGCTCCTGGAATATGCGTGTGGAGGTGTGTCGTGCGTGCGTGGAATGTTTGGTGCCAAGGGCATGCGGTCAGTCGAGGTAGATGTCCAGGTCTTTCCACAGCTGCTGGGTGCGGCGGATGGCGGCGCGGCTTCGTTCGGGATGTGCCGCCTCCATGCCCGCGAGCAGCCCGTAGACCACCGAATTTGCCGCGGTCACCGACTGGAAGAAGGAGATGCCTTCGGAGGCCACAATGAGTAGGTGGTCAGCAGCGGCGGCAAGGCGGCCGCGGCGCATGTCGCTGATGGCAATGACCGTGGCGCCTGCTAGTTTGGCGGCTTCGGCGGTGACGATGATCTGCCGAATGGAGCGCCACATGTTGATGACTACCAGGACATCGCCTGCACCAAGGGTGTTGGTGCTGGAAGCCAGGTGGACGCCGCCACGGTTCTCCAGGGCGATGGGGTAGCCCATGGTGGAACCCAGGTGAGCCATCACACTGGCGGGCCCGGCGAAGGATCCAAGCCCGACGACGGTGATGGACTTGGCAGCGGCCATGGCCGCAATGGCGGCCTCGGCGTCGTCTCCTGTGTTGGAGTCCAGGGTCAGGCGCAAGTTCTCGATGTCATGGTTGAGCGCGTCATGGAGCGGGCTGCGGTGTTCGCCGTGTTCCGTCAGGGTGTCCTCGGTGGAGATCATCACGAGGTACCGCGAGCGTAGTTCCCGCTGGAGATCGGGCCAGCCGCGGTATCCCAGATGCTGGGCTGTGCGGACCACCGTGGAGTTGTTGACGTCTGCCCGCTGGGCAATCTCGGCAATGTCGGCGTACGAGGAGAGCTGCGGATTGCGGGTGATGACATCCACTACCCGGCTCTGGGCTTTGGACAGCGGCACGTCCGGAAGGGCGTCGCCGAGCCATGCCGGGGAAACACTTCCGGAGCCCGGGGCGCCGGCGGCGCCAGCATCAAAATCGACCGCATTGGTGTTCAAGTCCGGACCTCTTCTGTAATGCACATCACTCTGCAAGGCTGATTGCATAAAATCTACTATGCAATTCTGTTTGCGAAAAGGTTTTTTGGTTTCCGGCTTGTAAAACCTCATTGTGGTCAGCGCCTAACAGGGTCACGATGAGCGTATGGATGCTGAAACACCTCAGGTTGAGGACACGAAGGACATGGAGTTGAGCCTTCCCGAGGCTTTCCTTCTTTTGGCGACGAACGACGCGGACGGCGATCCCGAAGTGCCGGCCTACATTCTCAGGACCACGTTGGCGGGCGCAATACTGGCCGAACTGGAAGTCGTCGGCGCGGTCGGGCTGCAGGGGAAGCACGTCGGCGCTACCGGCGCCGCGCTGCAAACGGACTTCGAACACCAGTTGGAGCTCATCCGTCACAAGTCCCGGCCGCACACTCCCAAGCGGTGGGTCTCCATGCTCGAAGGCCGCGCGGAAGTGCAGCGCGTGTACGAGGGGATGGCCTCCCGTGGCATCGTCGATCACGTTGGCGAAAAGCACCTGGGCGTGTTCACGACCGTGCGGTATCCGGAGAAAGACCACGCTCCTGAGGCGGCCATCCGGCAGAAGGTCCAGGCCGCCCTCGGACTTAAGCCGTCAGTTGCAACGCCGCCCGAGACCGAGGCGCCCGAAGTGGAGCCCGCAGACTCGAAACCTACGGATGCGAGGACCGCGGCCCTTATCGCCCTGCTTGAAGCGGCCGGGCTGCTCGACAGAATGTTTCCGGAGGCTGACCGGGACCTGCCCAGAAGCCTGGCAAAGGACTACTGGCCGGCCCGGGCTGTGGCGGACGAACTGCGCATGATCAGGATGGCGGAGGCAGAAGCAATGACCTAGGTCCGCCCTACCCGCCGGCGGGCTGGAACAGCTCCACCACGTTGCCGGCCGGATCCACCAGCAGGATCTGCTGACCGCCCGGGCCTTTGACGATGTCGTTTCGGAACGTGACGCCCGCGGCGCGCAGCCGGTCCACTTCGGCCGCGATGTCGCCCACGATGAGGTGGATCCGGTTCCATCCGCCGGGTGCCGGCACGGCTCCGTCCGGCATCGGCCGGCCTGCCGAACTGGCCGGCCCGCTCAGCAGGAGCCTCAGCTGGCCCCGGGCGACGTCGGCGAACGCCGGTGCGGCGCTCATCCTGAGGGTGAATCCGAGGTGCTTGGTGTAGAAGTCGACCGCCGCCTCGACGTCGTCAACCATGTACCGGACGCTGACCATGTCCGAGTTGTCGTTGGGCATTTTCTGGCTCCTTCGCGAAGTGGCCCCCTTCCACCATTGTTCGGCAGCCGGTTGGTTGGCGCTACCCAGGCGCGGTGCGTTGTGGTGCGGAAAACCAGTCGGGCTCCGTGGCGCCGTGCGGCGTGTCATAGACCGATCCACAGACGGGCATAGACTTGTAGCGTTTCCGCAGGAATCGCGGACCTGTGAGATCCCACTGGAGGCATCATGGCCGAGAATGAGGCCCGCAAGACAACCATCGAGGACGTCGCCCGGGCGGCCGGAGTCTCCAGGGCTGCCGTCTCCAAAGTTCTGCGCAATGCCTACGGCGTGAGTCCCGCAATGAAGCTCCGCGTGGACAAGGCCATCGAGGAACTCAACTATCGGCCGAGCGTCGCCGCCCGGGCCATGCGCGGGTCGAGCTACACGCTGGGCATCGAGATTCCGGACTTCGGGAACCAGTTTTTTACCAGGGTCCTGAGGGGTGCCTCCCGGGCGCTCGCCGGCACCAACTACCAGTTGATCATTGCTCCCGCCGAAGAAGGAATGAGGCAGGGGTACCGTGCCATTGAGGCGCTGCTGGACCAGCGGGTTGACGGGCTCATCGCCGTCTCGCCGCTGGTCAGCCAGGAGTGGCTTGAACGCGCGGCCGTGCAGACTCCCATCGTGATGTTCGGCCGTCACGATGAGTCGCCCTACTACGACACGGTCGCGGGTGACGACTCGGCAGGGACGGCGGCCCTGATGCAGCATTTGTTCGACCTTGGCCACCAGCGCATCGCGCACCTGACGATCAACGCCCTCTCCAGCGCGGCCCGGTCGCCCCATGACATCAGGCTCACCACCTACGAGAAGTGCATGGTGGACGCCGGCCTGGCCGGCAACATCCGCGTGATCCGCTGCGGTGAAGGATTGGATCCGTCCTATGAGGCGGCCAGGGACATGCTGGACGAGGGACCGGCCCCGACGGCGATCGTGGCCGGCCATGACGAGCTGGCCCTCGGCGCCCTTCGCGCAGTGATGGAACGGGGCCTGCCCATCTCGGTTGCCGGGTACGACGACGTTCCGCTCGCAGGGCACCCCCTGGTGTCGCTCACATCCGTCAGTCAGCCGGGTGAAGACATGGGGGCGCGGGCCGTGGAAATGCTCCTGGAGCGGCTGGCCGGACGGGACGTCGCTGAGCATGAGACGTACGCGCCCGAGTTGCGGCCCCGGAAAACCACGTATCCACCTGCCAGGGAGTCCTGACAGCGGGCCCGCCTACGCCACGGAACCGGACGGGTGGATGGTCCACCCGCCCGTCGTCACGGAATGCGTCACCAGGCACGGGCCGGCGGCACGGTGGCCCGCCATGGCGAGGGTAGTTCCCGCCGGCACGTCCACATGCGTCACGGCCGGATCAGCGTGGATGGTGATTTCACCCTGGGGGACCGGGATCACGGCCGCCGCCCACGCAAGGGATCCCAGCGCGGGCCGGACGCGGAACTCAGCCCAGCCGTCTTCCGTGGGTTCGGCTCCCAGCACAATTTGCGGAAGCAGCGCGGCAGGCCCTGAACTCCAGGCATGGCAGAGGCTCTTGCCGAAGGGCCGCCCATACATTTCGTAGCTGCCCTCGCCCGGTGAGGCGAACTCCTCCCAAAAGCTGCGGGCACCGGCGTCGAGCATTCCTCCCCAGAGCTCCCGAACGCGGGCGACGGCGGTCTCGGCTTCCCCGGTCATCGCCAATGCGCGCAGCGCAAAGCTGGTCATGAAGGGTGTCCCGGCCCGGTGGGTGCCCAGAAGCGAGGCACGAACTCCCGCTCCGGGCCTGCCCTGTGAGAGTCCGCTCAGGACGGCAAGCATGTTGGCATACGGGGAGGAGATCGAATCCCCGTCGAAATATTCGCGCCACCCCTGGGCATCTTCGTCCCATGCGTGCTCCATGAGGGTCTCACGCAGCGTCTCGGCGAGGGCCGCCCAGCGGCGGCTGCCGTCATGTCCGGCTAGGGCAAGGACATCTGCGGCACTCCGGAGTGCCCAGAACCACAGCACCTGGAGGGGAGTGAAGGTCCGTCCAGGCTCAATCGAGACGCCCCAGTCGATGAACACGCCGCCGTCGGACGAGTCGGCGAACGAGTCAGGCTCGTCGCCCGGACGGAAAATCCCGTCCTTGCCACAATGCCCCGCCAGGTACTCGGTGAAACGGTGGATTTGATGCTTCTCCCTCGCCACATACTCGGCGTCGCCGAAGAACCTTACGTACGAAGCTGTATTGATCAGCCACCACAGGGAGTAGTCGGAGATGCCGTTGATGAATCCGTGCCGCGGCTGGCCCAAAGCCACCAGTCCGTCCCGGACTATCCCGGCGTCGGCAAAGGCGTATGCGTTGGAGAGCGTGTTGAGGGCCTGATCGCCCATCCACGGCATCCGGTCGCGCTTGATGCCGTCCAACATCAGTCCGTTCATGCAGAGCCGGAGGGTGTAGGCGCTGACATCCCAGATGCGATTGATCTTTTCGTCTGAACAGACAAACGCGCCGCGGTGCGGGACAGGGTGGGCTGATGCCTCGACCGTGACGTCGTGCACCGTTGCGCCACGGACAACGACGTGGCGGAAGCCGAGTTCATGGACCGTCGTCCAGCGCCCGTCCGCCAGCTGAACCACGTCGCGCCGGGATTCGCTGTCCGCGTCCGGTGACAGGGCCTCCTCGACCGATTCGCCGGTGGAAATCCCTGGCACACCCTCGCAGCGGACAACAGGGCGTCCGAGCACCGGAGCGCTGAGGGAAAAGAGGTTCCAGTCCCCGCCGGAACCGGCCGGGTGCGGCCGCACTTCCGCCACGGGCGCGTGTTCGAGGTGCGGCGGAACACCCGCACCTCCCGGGCGTTCGACGGCGGGACTCCAGTGTTGTGCCTCGTCGGCGCCGTTCCTATGCCCGGTTTGCGCTTCCCACCGAGCTGCCGGGGGCAGCAGATGGCCGTCCAGCACGGCGAAGGTTGCAGGCTGTCCTTCGCGGGCCTGCACCTTCACCAGCAGCCGTCGTGAGCCGGCAGGCAAACGAACGGAGGAGTCACCCTCGGCGGTCCTCGCTGTGGAGGCAAGCTCTCCGTCGACCACGCAGGCGAGCGCGTCGTTGCTCCGCAGGATCATGGTGCCCTCGGCACCGCATAACGGTGTGCGGAAGAGCGCCTGGTGGTGGATCAGGCCGTAATTCCGCGCGTAGTGGACGTGCTTGTTGGCAGCGAAGCCGTCGTGAACGAGCCGGTCGAGGAGGCCCAGCTCGTACTGGCCGCGGACGTAAAGCCATGCGGTGCCGGGGCCCGCGTTGGGCGAGGGAGCATCCGGAAGCGCGTCGACGGAACCAGCGCGTGCGGCTGCCCTGACATCCGCTGCGGAGAGTGGGCGGAAGGAATGCAGCGTCAGCGGTTCGGTCATCCTGGGTTCTCCTCCTGGGAGCTCGCTCCGGGCTACTAAACGATGACCCGGGACAAACGTAGAGCGATCTACGCTATAGTCGAGGCAGTCCGGCAGGCAAGGGGGGCATCCACTTTTTGAATGATCCGCCACAGCCCTTGCGTCTCAAATGTGATCTGGCTAATATCAAATGTAGATCGCTCTACACAGTCGATATCCGGCTGGAGCGAAGGCCAGAAGGTTTGAAACGTTCCACAAGGCGGCAGTGAAGCCGCCTCGAACCCAGGAGATACGAATGAAGAGCTTTACTCGGCGCTTGGCGCCAGCGGCCGCCGGGGCTATGGCCCTGGGACTGGCACTCACTGGCTGCTCCGGCAGCAGCGGGAACGCCAACCAGACCACCATCACGTGGCTGGTGGACAACGGCGAGAGCACCGTCTCAGCCGCAGAACAGATCGTTGAGGACTTTCAGGCGGCCAACCCCGGCATCAAAGTGGATCTGGAGACCCGGCCGCAGGGCGGAGACGGGGACAACCTGATAAAGACCCGCCTTTCCACCGGCGACATGACGGACGTGTTCTCCTACAACACCGGCTCGCTGTTCCAGCAGATCAGCCCGCAGCAGAACCTCACCCCCATCACCAACGAGCCGTACATTGCCAAGGTGTCCGAGACGTTCAAACCGACCGTAACGGCGGGCAGCGACATCTATGGCGTTCCGGTCGGAACCGGCTTTGCGGGTGCCGTGCTGTACAACAAGAAGGTCTACGAGAAGCTCGGACTGTCCGTTCCGAAGACCTGGGACCAGTTCATGGAGAACAGCCGGAAAATCAAGGACTCCGGTGTCGCTCCGATCCTGCAGAGCTACCAGGCCACCTGGTCGTCCCAGCTGTTTGTCCTCGGCGATTTCGCCAACGTAGCCAAGGCTTCGCCGAACTTCGCCACTGACTACACAGCCAACAAGACCAAGTACTCCACTGATCCGGCAGCCTTCAAGGGCTTCCAGCACCAGGAGGAGGCAGCGAAGGCGGGCCTGTTCAACGAGGACTTCGCCTCGACCACGTATGAGGAGGCGCTGCAGAAGCTCGTGGACGGCGAAGGGGCGCAGTACCCGATCCTCAGCAGCTCCCTGACGGCGATCCAGCTCACCTTCCCGGAAAAGATCAATGACATCGGATTGTTTCCGCTTCCCGGCGACGACGCCTCCAAGAACGCCCTGACCGTGTGGCTGCCCGGCGGTGCCTACACGCCGAAGACCAGCAAGCATCCCGAGGAAGCCAAGAAACTGCTGGCCTTCATTGCCAGCAAGGCGGGCTGCGACGCGGTGACGAAGGCGGTTGGCGTCAGCGGACCGTATCTCGTGGACGACTGCGAACTTCCGGCTGAAGTACCCGCTGCGGTCAAGGACATGCTTCCGTACTTCGAGGACCCGGCGAAGAACAGCCCTGCCCTCGAGTTCCTTTCTCCCGTCAAGGGCCCCTCGCTTGAGCAGATCACCGTTGAGGTCGGTTCCGGTATCCGTTCCGCGAAGGACGGCGCTGCCCTCTATGACGAGGACGTCACCAAGCAGGCCAAGCAGTTGAACCTGCCCGGCTGGAACTGATCCCAGGACCCCCTGCCGTCCGGGCCGCCACCCGGCCCGGACGGCGATCGGAGACTCACCACCATGACTACACATACGACCATGACGACGCCCAGCGTCCGTCCGCGCCAAATCACCGACGCCCCCCGGCGTCGTCCGGGCCGATCGGCTTATCCGTACTGGTTCTACCTCCCGGCAGCGGTGATCTACACCGTCCTGTTCCTTGTCCCCACCGTGGCGTCGTTCTTCTTCAGCTTCACCCGCTGGTCGCTGTTCGATTTCACCTTCATCGGCCTGGACAACTTCGTTCAGTTCTTCAAGGAACCTGCCCTCATCAAGGGACTCGTCAACACCTTCATCTACGGCGTGGTGACTTCGGGACTCAAAGTGGTGCTGGGCATGCTCCTCGGGGTCCTGCTGACGTCGCAGATTATCGCCCGCGGCTTCCTGCGCTCGGTTCTGTTTTTCCCGGTGCTGCTGTCCAGCATTGGCGTCGGCATGGTCTTCACGGTGCTCATGGACCCGAACAATGGCCTGATCAACGATGCGCTGGCCCTCTTCGGTATCGACGGGCCCAAATGGCTCACCGATCCGGCCTGGGCCCTGATGTCCGTGGCGCTGGTGGACGTCTGGAAAGGCGTTGGCCTGGCCACTGTCATTTACATCGCCGGCATCGTTTCGATTCCCGCCGAGTACTTCGAAGCAGCCAAGGTGGACGGGGCGAGCTCCTTCAAGAGCTTCTGGAACATCACACTGCCCCTGGCCCGTCCCGCCACGGCAACGGTGATCATCCTGTCCCTGATCGGGGGCCTGCGCTCGTTTGACCTCATCTGGGCCATGACGAAGGGTGGTCCGGGCTTCACGTCCGACGTCATCGCGTCCGTCATCTACAAGCAGTACCAGGCCGGGTTCTACGGCCTCTCCACGGCCGGCAACGTGGTGCTCTTCCTTATCGTCACGGCGATCGTCGTGCCCCTCTCCATGTTCCTGAACCGCAAGGAGGTCGAACAGTGACCGCCATCAAACGCTATGCCGCGGGGATCCTCGCCATTGGTGTCTCACTCATCGTTTTCGTTGTCCCGCTCCTCTTCATGGTGCTCACGGCGCTGAAGGACCGGCGAGAAGCGTCAAAACTCGAGTTCACCTGGCCCACGCAGATCCATTTCTGGGAAAACTTCCAGGAGGTTGTGTCCAAACGCAACTTCATGCTCGTTACGGCGTTCATCAACAGCACCATCCTGACCGTTGTCAGTGTTGCGGTGCTGGTGGTGCTGGCCGCGATGGTGGCCTGGGTCCTGCAGCGACGCAAGTCGCGCTGGAACGGGGTAGTGAACTTCCTGATCCTGTCCGGCCTCATCATCCCGCCCGCCGTCGTGCCCACCATCTGGGTGCTGCAGTCCCTCGGCCTGTTCAAGACCCTCCCGGGCCTGATCCTGATCGAGGTGGCGTTCGGTCTGTCCTTCTGCGTGATGCTGTTCCGTGCCTTCATCGCCGGCATCCCCAAGGAACTGGACGAAGCCGCCGTGATTGACGGGTGCGGTCCGGTCCGCCTGTTCTTCCGTGTGATCTTCCCGCTGCTGCGCTCGGTCATGGTCACGGTGATCGTGGTGCAGTCGGTGGCCGTCTTCAACGACTTCCAGCACCCGCTGTACTTCCTTCCCGGAGATGCGAATGCCACCGTGCAGCTGACCCTGTTCAACTTCCAGAGCCAGTTCGCCACAAGCTACAACCTGCTGTTCATGAACATCCTGCTTATCACCATCCCGCCCCTGATCATGTACATGTTCTTCAACCGCCAGATCGTTGCCGGCATGACCGCCGGCGCGGTCAAGGGCTGAATGTGCGTCACGACTTTTCCCCTAGGAGCTCCATGACTGCCCCCGTGCAGGCCGAAGTATTCATCCAGCCCATCACTTTTGAACACCTGCCCGGAGCCCTTGGCATCGGCACGGCAACGCCCCGTCTCTCCTGGAAAGCCAGCGCCCCTGCCGGCTGGCAACAGGCCGCCTACCAGTTGTCCATTCAAACCGGCGGGACCGTATGGACCGGCGAGCAGACGGCGTCGACAGAATCCGTTCTCCTCGACTGGCCGGCCGCGCCCCTGTCCTCCGGCGTCAAGGCGGAGGTCCGCGTCCGCGTCTGGGGCGACGCAAACGGCGAGCCGAGCGCCTGGAGCGAAGCAGCCGTCGTCGAAACGGGCCTTCTGCGGCCTGCCGACTGGACCGCCGTCGCAGTCGCGCCGGACTGGGACGAAGACCCGGATTCCGACCGCCGCCCGCCGCTCCTTCGCCGTGGGTTCCGTCTGGCGCGGCCCGTGGCATCGGCCCGGCTCTACGTCACCGCCCACGGTCTGTATGAAGTGGAAATCAACGGGCAACGCGTCGGCAACGATGCACTGTCGCCGGGGTGGACCGTCTATGGTCAGCGCCTCCGCTACTACACCTATGACGTGACTGAACAGCTCGCTGAAGGAGACAACGCGATCGGTGCGTGGCTGGCCGACGGCTGGTACCGCGGGCGCATCGGCTTCCACGGCGGGCACCGCAACCTTTACGGCGACAAGGCCGCGCTGCTGGCCCAAGTTCACGTGACGCACGACGACGGTTCGGTCACCGTGATAGGTACGGACACGGAGTGGCGGGCTGCCTACGGTCCGATCCGATTCACCGGGCTTTACGAAGGCGAGGAGTACGACGCCCGCGAGCTTCCCGACGGATGGAGCAGGCCGGGCTTTGACGATTCCGAGTGGTCGCAGGTCCGGGCTGTAGCGCGGGACCCGCAAACCCTGGTTGCCCCCGAAGGTCCGCCCGTCCGCTGCACCCAGGAAGTGCGGCCCGTTTCCGTCACCGAAGCGCCCTCCGGCAAACTCATACTGGATTTCGGGCAAAACCTTGTGGGCCGCCTCCGGATCACCGTGGAAGGCGCAGCGGGGCACACTGTGTCGCTGCGCCATGCGGAAGTCCTCCAGGACGGCGAAATCTATACCCGGCCATTGCGCGGGGCCACCGCCACCGACCGCTTCACCCTGGCAGGGGCAGGCACCGAAACGTGGGAGCCCCGTTTCACGATCCACGGCTTCCGCTATGCCGAAGTGGACGGCTGGACCGGAGGCGACCCGCTGGACCGCATCGTGGCACGCGTGTATCACACGGACATGGAACGGACCGGGTGGTTCGAATGCTCAAACCCCGACATCAACCGCCTCCATGAGAACGTCCTGTGGAGCATGCGCGGGAACTTCGTGGACATCCCCACCGACTGCCCCCAGCGTGATGAACGGCTTGGGTGGACAGGGGATATCCAGGTCTTCGCCCCGACAGGAAGCTTCCTCTACGACTGCTCGGGCATGTTGTCGTCCTGGCTCAAGGACCTGGCAGCGGAGCAGCTTGATGACGGAACCGTCCCCTGGTATGTCCCCTTCATCCCCGGCGGGGACTACTGGACTCCGCTGCGGCCGGGGGCAGTATGGGGCGATGTCGCTGTGCTGACCCCGTGGACGCTGTACGAGCGTTTCGGTGACGCGGGCGTGCTGGCCACCCAGTACAAGAGTGCCAAGGACTGGGTGGACCTCGTCGAGCGTCTCGCGGGCCCCGGAAGGCTGTGGGAAAACGGCCAGCAGCTGGGGGACTGGCTGGACCCGACGGCTCCGCCGGAAGACGCCACCCGCGCCATGACCGACCCCTACCTCGTGGCCACCGCATATTTTGCCCGCTCAGCCGAGCACCTGGCCAAGGCCGCCGGGGTCCTGGGCAAGCCCGACGACGAACGCTACTACGCCGCGTTGGCCCGCGACGTTGCCCTGGCATTTTCCAAGGCCTACGTCCACGACGACGGCATCATGGCCTCCGATGCCCAGACGGCTTACGCGCTCGCTTTGGTCTTCGGCCTCATTCAGGATGACACGGCCCGGGCCGCGGCCGGCCGCCGCCTGGGCGAACTCGTACGGAATAACGGACACCGCGTGGGAACCGGATTTGCCGGAACTCCGGTTGTCTCGGAGGCGCTCACGCTCGCAGGAGAGAAGGACGCTGCCTACGGGCTGCTCCTCGAGCGGGAATGTCCCTCGTGGCTCTACCAGCTGGACCAGGGCGGAACCACCATCTGGGAACGCTGGGACTCCATGCTGCCGGACGGAACGGTCCACCCCGGCGAAATGACGTCGTTCAACCACTACGCCCTCGGGGCAGTGGCCGACTGGATGCACCGGGTGGTCGCGGGAATCGCGCCGCTCGAACCGGGGTACAGGCGGATCCTGTTCAAGCCGTTGCCCGGCGGGGGGCTGACGCATGCGTCCGCCCGTCACGAGAGCCCCTATGGACCAGCGGCGATCTCGTGGCGGATTCTCGATGACGGCGCCCTCGAAGCCGAGGTTGTGGTGCCCACAGGCGCAACGGCGAGGCTCGAACTTCCCGGTGCGGAACCCGTGGAGCTCGGGCCGGGCCAGCACACGCGATCGGCACCCCTTTTGGAGGGAAGCCTCCGGCGTTAGGATGCCGTGTGACTTCCACCCACGGCTACGCGGACAACAACGGCCTTCGCATGTACTACGAGGTGCACGGGGAGGCGGTGGCCGGCCAGCCGCCGCTTCTCCTCATCCCGGGCGGCGGCTCCACGATCGGCACCAACTTCGGCGAACTCATCCCGGTGCTGGCCGACCACCGCCAGGTGATTGCCGTCGAGGAGGAGGGCCACGGCCGCACCCGGCCCACCGACCGCCCGCTCACTGCCGAAAACTCCGCCGGCGACATCCTCGCCGTTCTGGAACAGCTCTCCGTTGAAACTGCGGACTTGCTGGGATTCAGCGCAGGCGGGCACACCGCCGTCGCCCTGGCACTCGCGCGTCCCGCCGCTGTCCGGCGCCTGGTCCTCGCCTCCACCTTCGTAAGCCGCGATGCCGTCCCTGCCGAGTTCTGGGACGGCATGGCGAAGGCCACCCTGGACGACATGCCGGACACCTACAAGGACGCCGACCGGCTCCTCAACCCGGAACCCGGCCATCTGGAACGGCTTTTCGAGCTGGACCGCCGGCGCATCCTGGACTTCCCCGGATGGTCGGACCACGAACTGGGCACCGTCACCGCGCCCGCGCTGGTGGTGAGCGGCGACCGGGACATCGTCACCGCCGAGTACGCCGCGCGGATGGCCGGAATGATCCCGGGTGCCAGGCTGCTGGTCGTCCCCGGCGGCCACGGCGACTACCTCGGCGAGCAGGCCGCCAGCGGCGGTGACCTGCGGACGATGCACGCCACAGTCCCGTTATTGCTGCGGTTCCTTAGCGGGTAGGGCCACACATGTCCGTTCGCGCTCACGGATTGTCGAGCGTTATTTCAGTGTGGATGATCACCGCGGTGCACTGGAATTGCGCGCTGCAGGTTTGCAGGTAAACCGACGCTGCGGCGGCACCCTCGTTGAACGCCATCATGGTTGGGACCACCCGGATGGTGACTGTCTGGGTCTGTTTGGTGCAGCTGAGCTGATCGTTCCCGCCGCCGCCTGCGATACGACCGTCGCTGACCCTTTGGGTGATCTGGACAACGGGTATTGCCATGACCAGGGCGGGGTCGGTGTCGCACACGAAGGTGACGGGAACATCCACTGCCGCGCCGTCGGCGACGAGGACTCCCGGGCCCGCGCTCACCAGCGTGGCGGGGGCTGCTTGCGCGGGGGTGGCCATGGCCACGAGGGTGGCGGCAAGAGCGGCGGCGAGGCAGCTTCTGGTGCCTAACATCAGGTTCTCCCTTGAATGGAAGCGTGGCGTCCTGCGTTCCGCATTGTCGGCCAGTGCGGTGACTGGGCGTCTTGTAGGTACGGGGCGAAGCCCCTGACGGCAGCGCCGTTCCGGGCGCCGCCTGATGCGGCCGAAAGTCCGGTTGGCCGTAGATTACCCACTACCCGCCTGCGAGACAACGGTTAACGCAAACGGGCGACGGCGGGAGGTCCCGCCGTCGCCCGTTCCCGGCCTTTAGCCGTGGTTGTACATGATGTGTTTGGTGCGGGAGAAGTCTTCGAGGGCGTAGGCGGAGAGGTCCCGGCCGTAGCCGGAGCCCTTGAAGCCGCCCCAGGGCATTTCGTTGGCGATGACCAGGTGGGAGTTGACCCAGACGGTGCCGAAGTCGAGCCGTCGGGGGACGGAGAGGGCGCGGGCGGCGTTGGTGGACCAGACCGAGGCCGCGAGGCCGTACACGGTTTCGTTGGCGCGGGTGATGGCTTCCTCGTCGGTGCTGAAGGTTTCCACCGATACCACCGGGCCGAAGATTTCGGTGCTGGTGATCGCGGCGCCGGCGGGCACGTTGGTCACCACGGTGGGTTCGATGAAGTAGCCGGGGCCCTCGATGGCGTTGCCGCCGACGGCGATGGTCAGGCCGTCGTTGCGGACGTCCTGGAGGGCGGCGAGGACCCTGTCGTAATGGGCTTTGGAGATCATGGAGCCGATTTCGACGTCGCCCGCGCCGGGGGTGCCGACGGTGATTTCGCTGACCTCCCGGACGAGCAGTTCGGTGAACTTCGCGGCGACTGATTCGTGGACGAGGACCCGGCAGGCGGAGCCGCATTCCTGCCCGCCGTTCCAGAATCCGGCGGAGCGGACGCCTTTGGCGGCGGCTTCGAGGTCGGCGTCGTCGAAGACGACCACGGGTGCTTTGCCGCCGAGTTCCAGGTGGACGCGTTTGACGGTGTTCGCTGCGCTGGCGGCGACTTGCTGGCCGCTGCCGACGCTGCCGGTGATGGCGACGAGGTCCACGTCGGGGTGTTCGGAGATCCGGTGTCCTGTCACGCGGCCGGAGCCGGTGACGATGTTGAGGACACCGGCGGGGATTTCGGCGGCGATGAGTTCGGCGAGTTTGAGCGTGCTCAGGGGTGTCTGCTCGGAGGGTTTGAGGACCAGGGTGTTCCCGGCGCCGAGGATCGGTGCGATTTTCCAGGCGGCCATCAGCAGCGGGTAGTTCCACGGGGTGATGACGCCGACGACTCCGACGGGTTCGCGGAGGATCACGGAGGTGTGGTTTTCCGCGTAGTCGCCCGCGCCGGGGGTGTTGAAAGTGCGGGCGGCGCCGGCGGAGAACCGGAAGGTGTCGATCGCGCTGGAGATGTCGTCTTCGGCCACGGCGGCGGGTTTGCCGGTGTTCGCCGCTTCCAGGGTTTCGAGGAGTCCGCGGTTGGCCTCGATGATGTCCGCGATGCGGAGCAGGACCGCGGAACGGTCCTGGGGAGTCTTTGCTGCCCAGCCGGCCTTGGCCGCGAGGGCAGCCGCGACCGCGGCGTCGACGTCCTCCAGGGACCCGCCCGGGACCTGCATCAGGACCTCTTCGGTGGCCGGGTTCACCACCTCGACCGTTGCGTCCGAGGTAGAGGGGATGAACGCCCCGCCGATGAACTGGCCGAACGGCGGCAGCGACGCCGCGGGCGCGGCTGCCGCCCGGCGGACGGTGAACAATGCTGTGTCTGTGGCGGTCATGGTTTTCCTGGAGTCCTGTCTCTTACTTCTGGTTCAGGGCGGTAAGGGCGTTCTTGACCCGGGCGAGGTCCGCGTCGTTGAGGTCGGCCGTGGGGCGGCGGGGTGAGCCGGCGGGCAGGCCCTGCAGGGTCAGGCCGGCTTTGACGGACGGGATGAACGGGACAGAGAGGAGCGCGTCGATGACGGGGTAGAGCTGCTTCCACAGTTTCAGGGCGCCGGCGAGGTCGCCCTCGGCGATGCGGCGGCTGACGGCGACGATTTCGTTGGGGACGACGTTCGCGGTGCCCGCCATCACGCCGGCGGCGCCTTCGGCCAGGGCGCTGTACAGGTAGGCGTCCCAGCCGATGAAGGTGCCAATGACGTCGCTGTGGTGGTGGATCAGCTGCAGTGCCTGTTCCCAGTTCGCGGACGAGTCCTTGATGTACAGGATGTTCTCCACGTCCTCGGCCAGGGAACGGACGGTGGCCGGGTCCAGGTTGACCCCGGTGACGGCCGGGATGTTGTAGAGCATCACCGGGATGCTCACCGAGCGGGCGACGTCCTTGATGTAGGTGACGGTCTCTTCCAGGGAGAGCGGCTCGTAGTAGGGCGTGATCAGCATCAGCACGTCCACGCCCGCCTTCTCGGCGGCCTGGGAGAGGCGGATGGCTTCGGCGGTGGAGGTGGCGCCGGTGTTGGCGATGACCGGGACACGGCCGGCCGCCTGCTCGATGACCGTGTTGATCAGGAGCAGGCGCTCCTCCGAGGACAAAGCGCCGACCTCGCCGGTCGATCCGGCCGCGACGACGCCGTCCACGCCGGCGTCGATGGAGCGGTCAACGATCCGCCGCAGGGTATCGACGTCGATGGTTTCGTCCTGGTTGAACGGGGTGGACAGAGCGGTGAGGACGCCTTTGAGTTGCGTTGTCATGGTGGGTTGTTCTCCTTGGTGGTGTTGGTTCGAGGGCGGGCGCAGGGGCCGGATCAGGTGCCTGCGGCCAGGCGCAGGGTGGGGGCAGCGGCCCGCTGCTTATCGGTGGCGAGCAGGCTGGCGGCTTCCTGGGCTGCGGAGAAGCCGGTGGTGATGGAGCTTTCGGTGTAGAGGGTGCCGAGGAAGTCGCCGGCCAGGAACACCCGGTCCGTGCCGCGCATGAGCGTGGACTGGAGCTTGGCCCGGCCGGGGAAGCAGTACGGGGACGCGACCTTCCAGCGGTCCGTTTTGGCTTCGACGACGCTGTCGGCGAAGCCGTGGCCGAGGACCTGGTCCAGGTCGGCAAGGTGGGTGGCGATCACTTCCTCATCGCTCTTCTCCAGCAGCGCCTTGCCCAGGGCGGCCGGGGAGAACGTCATAAAGGACCCGCCGGGCTTCCGCACGGATTCGGAACCACGGACGATGCTCGCCTGGTTCAGGGCGATCGCGAACGAACGCTTCGGGGCGGCGATGGCGTAGATGTCATCCCAGGGCTTGGCCGTTGTCTCGTTGGTCAGGAACGCGGTGCTGACGTGCGGGCCGTACTTGATCTGGGACAGGGCGCCGCGCAGGTCTTCCGGGAGGTCCACGCCGATCTTGTGCGAGACATCAGCGGTGGTCGCCAGGACCACGGCGCGGGCCTCGACTTCACGGTCCACACCGCCCTGGCTGTAGCGGACCAGCACGGAGTTCTTCCGGTGGATCACTTCCTGCACCGTGGCGCCGAGCTGGACACGGTCCCCGAGGGCGGCCGCGATGGACTCGGTCAGGGTGGACGGGCCGCCCACGATGCCCTGGCTCAGGCCCTGCCCGATGCCCAGGACCAGGCTGAAGTACCCGATGCCGGCGCCGGCGGAGATCTGGTCCATGTCCCCGGCCGAGCGGGTGACGGTGGTCTTGAACAGTGCCGCCGCGTCCTCGGACAGGTTTCCGGTGAAGTCCTGGAATGAGCTGTCGTTCTCGAAGTCATAGATGCGCTGCTGCCGCATCGCACCGGATTCACCCGAACGCTTCCGCACCACACCGGTGTACTTGGCGACGCCGGCAACGACCTTCATTCCAGCCTTCAGGGTGTCGATCCGCGAGGTCAGGGACATCGGGATGCGGAACGGATAGGTGGCGATGTGCCCTTCGCGGATGAACTTCCCGTTCATGGACAGGGCCTGCAGGGAACCGGGGATCTGGACGGCCGTCACGCCGACTTCATTGAGCAAGGCATCCGTGGAGGAACCGGCCCCGGCGAAGACGTGGCCGCCCCAGTTCAACCAGTACGCGCCCCGCCGCTCCGAGCGGATCCGCCCGCCCACACGCCCGGCTGATTCCAGCACCACGGAATCCCAGTGCCGCAGCCTCCAGGCCGCCGATAGTCCGGCGAGGCCGCCACCGACAATAACTACGTCTTTCATGATTTGGACTTTCTTGTGAGGCTGGTTTGAAGTACTAGTTGGCTGCGCTGTGGCCGAGGGCGACGTTAGCCGTGGCACCGCCGGGGGCATTTCCCGGCAGTGCGGCAGCCTCGCCCAGGGTCATTCCGCGGGTTTCCGGCGCCCAGGCCATGGAGACTCCCATGCCGATCAGCGTGACGATTCCGGCAATGATCATGGTGGTTCCGATGCCGAGCGTGGTCAGGGCCAGCGGGACAAGGTACGTGCCGACGGCAGCGCCGATGCGGCTCAGGGATGAGGCCAAGCCGACGGCGGAGCCGCGCACCTCAGTGGGGAACAGCTCGTTGGGGTAGACCCACTGCATGATCTGCGTGCCGCCGATGAGCAGCGCGTAGGCCGCAAAGAGCGCCATGATGATCCAGGTGTCAGCGTCGGGGAAGATTCCCATGGCGAGGAGGGCCAGGCCGCTCCAGAGGAAGCTGTGGATGATTAGGGGGCGCCGGCCCATCCTGTTGACGAGGAACACGGCCACCAGGCAGCCGACGAGGAACATTACGGTGATGGCCGCGGAGCCTACGTGGGCCAGGTCCTCGCCGAGCTTGAGGGCTTCAAGGATGGCCGGGCCGAAGGCGTAAACAGCGAAGAGCGGGACGATGGAGCAGGTCCAGAAGATGGTGATGAAGGCCATCCGCTTGCCGTAGCCGGACTTCAGGAGCTGGCCGACGCTGACCTTTTCGCCGGACTCTTCAGGCAGGTCCGCGAGGGTGACGTTGGGGCCGTAGACGCGCTTGAGAACCTTGTTGGCTTCCTCAAGCCGGCCGACCTTCACCAGCCAGCGGGGCGACTCGGGGGTGCCCATCCGTAGCAGGACGATGATGAGGGCGGGGACGGCCGAGCTGGCAAGCATCCAGCGCCAGCCGTCTTCAAAGGTGAGCAGGAACTGGCCCACGATGTAGGCGACGGCGGCACCGACGAACCACATGGTGACGAAGGCCCCAAGCAGCGGCCCGCGCCACTTTTTGGGCGTGAATTCCGCCAGCAGGGATGTGGCAATGGGGTAGTCGGCGCCCACGGCGAAGCCGATGAGCAACCGCAGGATGATCAGCCAGAAGGCGTCGTTGACGAAGGCCTGGGCGACGGAGCAAGCGACCAAGGCGATGAGGTCAACGGTAAAGAGCAGGTGCCGGCCGAACTTGTCTGTCAGCCAGCCGCCCAGGAAAGCGCCGAAGAAGATGCCGGCCAGGGCGGCCGCCCCAATCAGGCCTTGTTCCGACGGGGAGAGGTTGAACTTCGTGGTGATCTGGATCATTGCCACGCCGATGATGCTGAGGATGTATCCGTCAACGAACGGGCCGCCTGAGGAGTACAGGGCCAGCTTCTTGTGGAATGACGACAGGGGCGCGTCATCAACTACATGGGACATTGCTTTTCCTTTGCTGGAGAATCCCTGCCCGAACGCTGTCTTCATCGGCAGCGAAGGCCGGGTTTCGCGGGTTGAGCGGTCTAAGAAAATGCTTTCAAGGCGGGGGTTGTGCGCCTGGTCACATATAAAAGATACATCATTGTATGATTAATGCAATAGCTTTTTGGGAACCAAAAAAACCCGCGTCGAGCTGACGCGGGTTCCGGTGGCCTTCTGGCGCCTATTTCTTGAGGCTGATCAGCTTCCAGGGCAGGCGCGCGGGGCTGCCGGCGGGGGAGACGTCGAGGGAAAGATCGGCCCGCTTCAGGTCTTCTTCGAGAAGCAGCGTGCCTGTTGCGATGCGTGCGTTGTTGGACGCGATGACCCGGCCGTTGGGTCCGAGCAGGACCACCGCCGGGTCACGGAGCTGAAGCGCCCGGAGAAAGACTCCTTCGAGGTTCGCCAGAGTGAGGTCGCACCCAAGGATGTGGGTCCCTTGGGGGGTGGCGGCGGGGACGCAGAGGGTGATGATGCTGACGTTGATGCCGCCGAAATCGACGTAGGGACCCACTGCCAGCGGGTGGCCGGCGGCGGAGGGAAGCGTGAACCATTCCCGTCCGGTGTAGTCGTAGTAGTTCAGCGAGTCCGGGTTGAGGTCGTGGGTGACGAAGCGGGGCTCGCCCTTGGGCTGTGCCCGCCACCATTCCAGCCAATGCGGTGCCTCCGGGAGGCTGCCGGGGGCGTAGGCGATCCCGGCGCCGATGATGAGGTCCGAGTGCAGCTTGATGAAGTTCGCCAAGTCCTGCCGCAGGAACAGGTAGTCGCTCCGGCGGGGGACCCCGGACGCAGCTTGTGCCGCTGCGGTGACCGCGCCGGCGACTTCTTCGAGGTCCGCGAAGACTGCGCTGATGCTGGAGGAGACGGTGTCGACCGTCCGTTGGAGGGCCTCGCTTACGGTTTCCACGTCACACACTTCCTTCAGCCTGCATCGTCAGCCTGAGATGCTGCTCGATCAAATATTCCGTTCCGCTCCGGCTGTGATGCTCGGCCGCTGTGGCCGCTGCGTCGGCGTCCCGCTTTCGGATCGCCTCGACGATCGACGCATGCTGTTCGACGAGGTCACCCTCGTTGCCTGGTTGGCCGGGGTCTCCCCACCAAAGGGTCATTAGCTCGGCTTCAAGCTGCAGCGTCGCCGAGGTCAGCCTGCTGGATTGGGAAGCGATGCTGATGGCCACATGGAACCGGGCGTCCATGCGCCGCCGGGCCCGTTCATCGGCGGTGTCCCGGTGGCGCGTCACCAGCTCTTCCAGATGCTCAACATTTTGAGGGTCTGCGCGGCCGGCGGCCAGCCGGGCGGACATGGATGAGATGGCGGCCGCCAGGTCCCCGAGGTCTCGGAGGGCTTCAGTGCTGGTATCCCGGAGCTTGTGCTGCAGCTGTGTGTCCGTGAGTTCGATCTGGCGGCGGATGACGCTTCCGCCGCTGCGGCCGCGGCTGGTTTCGATGAGGCCCTTGGTCCGGAGGGCGGCAAGGGACTGGCGAAGGGTGATCGGCGAGATGCCCAGCTCTCCGGCAAGGACGGATTCCGTGGGTAGCCGGTCGCCTTCGGTCAGGATGCCCATCAGGATTGCGGTTTCAATCTGGTACGAGACCTGGTCGGCGCGGCCCAGCCCCTCGGGCTCGCTGCCCCGCAGCAGCAACAGAAGATCCAGTGAACGCGTGGACAGCGCCGTGCTCTGCATTCCCGGGGCCCTCCTGCCGGTCCATCCGAAGCGGGAGGCGGCCGCCGTCGGCCGTTCCCTATTACCTTCAATCCTTGCATATTTCCGGTTTTGGGTGAGGGAACGGCCCGCGGCGGGGTAACCGAAGTTCGTAGTATTAAATCGGTGCGGGCCGGAAACGGCGGAGAACAACCTGGATTAGTGCGCTGGCCGTGTTGGGCGCATGGCTCCCGGGAGTCATACCAATGGTTCAGGTGGCCCGTACTCAACGCAAAACGGACGACGGCGGGAGGTCCCGCCGTCGTCCGCCCGCCGCCGCCGTCGTCCGCCCGCCGCCGCCGTCGTCCGCCCGCTAAGCCGGGATGACTCCCGGCTCGGGCTGCAGCCCCCAGGTCATCTTCCGGATCGCCTCACTCTGGAGCCCGCTGAGCGCCGCGAGCTCGTAATCGTCCATGACGCCCAGCCTGCGCGCCGCGGCGAGGAGCTTCAGCCGGCGCCCCTCCAGGTCCGCCTTCGAGGCCTCGAGTGAGGCCAGCTCTGACTTCAACGAACCAATCGCCGCAAGCTGCTGGGCGGGCGGCAACCCTGACGGCGCCAGGTCGTCACTGGACAGGCCGATGGTCCGAACAGCCCAGCGGGACAGCCCTGCCGCCTTGGCGAGTGCGGTGATCTTCAACCCGTCGCACAGCGCCTGTGCGACGTGCTGGTTCAGTCGCATCGAGAGGGCGCGCATGCTGCTGGCATTGAACGAAATCCGCTGCCGGTCCTCGCGGAGGAGCTGACGGAGGCGTTCCGCCTGGACAGCAGTCCGGTCAGCCTTCCGCCGTCCCCGGTAACGGTAGAAGCCGCCGTCGGCCGCGGGTAAATCAACGGGGTGCAGAACGGCCAAATGGCACTCCTCAGGTCGGAAATCCCGCCAGGCGGGCCGGTGTACCTAAAACGCTAGACACAAGAATCCGCCCGCGGAAATACCAATCCTGCGTGGAGCCATAACCAAAAAATGTGGGCGCGGGCCATAAGGGACGCTTATCCGTCCACGCACTTTAGGTCTTATCCAGACGCGCCAGGATTCCCTAGGGTCGAAGGAAGCGAGTACCGCTCCCTCCTGAATCCGTAGGAAGAGACCATGCCTAAATTTGAACCTGCATCACGGGTGTCCCGCATCAAGTCATCCGCCAGCGTGGCCGCCGCGGCCCGCGTGCGAGAGCTGAAGGCGGAGGGGCGCCGGATCCTGGACCTGACGGTCGGGGAGCCGGACTTCGACACCCCGGAACACATCAAAGCGGCCGCCATTGAAGCAATCACCCGCGGGGAAACCAAGTACACGTCCGTCACCGGAACCCCCGCCCTGCAGCATGCGATCCTCCAGACCCTCGAGCTGCGCACCGGCATCCACTACACCCCCGCCGAGATCACCATCGGCGGCGGCGCCAAACAGGTGATCTTCACCGCCTTCATGGCCACCCTGGACGCCGGCGACGAAGTGGTGGTGCCCGCCCCGTACTGGGTCTCCTACCCGGACATGGTGCTCGCCAACGAGGGCACGCCGGTGATCGTTGCCTGCGGTGAGGAGGCGGGATTCAAGCTCACACCCGGGGCACTGGCCGGGGCCCTCACCGAGCGCACCAAATGGGTCATCCTGAACACGCCGTCGAACCCCACCGGCGCCGTCTACTCCCCGGCGGAACTGCGCGCGCTGGCCGAGGTCCTGGCCGGCTTCCCGAACGTCCAGATCCTGACGGACGAGATTTACGACCAGATCTACTTCGGCACAGGCAAGCTCTCCAGCCTGGTGGAGGTGGCCCCGGAACTGAAGGACCGCATCCTGGCGGTCAACGGCGTGTCCAAGGCCTACGCCATGACCGGCTGGCGCCTGGGCTACGCAGCAGGACCGGCCCCGCTGATCGCCGCGATCAACAAGCTTCAGTCGCAGATCTCCTCCTGCCCGTCCTCCGTCAGCCAGGCCGCCGCTGCCGCCGCCCTCACGGGCAGCCAGCGCTTCGTGCAGGAAAGCCTCGAGACCTACCGCGGCCGGCGCGATGCGGCAGTCGCGGCGCTCAACGCCGTCGACGGGCTGTCGTGCACGACGCCGGAAGGCGCCTTTTACGCCTACGTCAACTGTGCGGGAGTCATCGGGAAGACCACCACCGAGGGGCAGGTCATCGCCACCGACGAGGACTTCACCCTCTACCTCCTCGAGGCGGCTTCCGTCGCCGTCATCCAGGGATCGGCCTACGGGCTGGGACCCTACTTCCGCATCTCCTACGCCACCAGCCTCGACGTCATCGACGAGTCCATCGCGGCCATCGACAAGGCCGTCCGGGCCCTCAACTGATCCAAACCCACCGAAGGAAAACGCCGTGATCCACGTCAAAACCACCATCGAACGACCCGAAGCCGACGCGGTCAGCCGCCTCGCGAAGTTCTCGTCCGCCACGATCCACGAGGCACAGGGCCGCAAGGGCGCCCTCAGCTCCAGGATCAAGCCGATCGACCGCGCCATGTCCTTCTGCGGCCCGGCCGTCACCGTGCGCTGCGCCCCGCGGGACAACCTCATGCTGCAGGTGGCCATCCACTACGCCGAAGCCGGGGACGTCATCCTGGCCGCGGCAGGGGAGTACGAGGAAGCCGGAACCTTCGGCGACGTCCTCGGCAACGCCATGAAGGCGAAGGGCCTCGCCGGCCTGGTGACCGACTCGGGCGTCCGCGACACCCAGGACCTCATCGAACTGGGGCTGCCCGTCTTCTCCGGCAGCATCTCCATCAAGGGCACCGTGAAGGAAACCATCGGCCCCATCAACCACCCCGTGGTCTTCGGCGACGAGATCATCTACCCCGGCGACGTGCTCCGCGGTGACGCGGACGGCGTGGTGGTGGTCCGGAAGGACGAGATCGAGGAAGTCATCCGCCTCTCGCAGGAGCGCGACGACGCCGAGCGCGAACTCATCAGCCTCTACCAGGCCGGCGGAACCACCATCGAGCTGTGCAACCTCACCGACGTCCTGAAGTCCAAGGGACTGCTCGTCGAAGAGGCCTGACCGATCGCGCCAGCCGCGGCAGCACCGCCGTCGTACGGGAAAATCTCCCGTGCGGCGGCATTGGCGTGCGGGACGACGGCGCGAACAAGCAGCTAATGCCCCCAAATCACCGATTTGGGGGCATTAGCTGCCAGTTCGCGCTGTCCCTGTGGCGTTGGGAACCTACCGGGCCGGGTGGCGGGGCTGGGCAGCGGCCGTGCCCTCCAAATACCAGACCGTAGATCCGGCACTTCCTGCCGGCATGATGCTGCCTTCGAAGATGAAGACGGCATCCGTGGAGCGGTCCTCGGGGCGCCAAAAGCCGTTGGCCGGGCAGTGGAAACCTGTTCTGGCCGCGAGTCCCGGGCGTGTGTCGGACATTCTTCGTATAGTGCTGATCTTTTTCACGGCGGCCTCCCAATAAATTCATTACAAAAGTAACTGCCGCAATTCCTCGGCTTCCCTTTAATTCTAGATTCGGGAGCGCCCTGATACTAAGACTAATGATGAGTGGCCTAATAAGCGGATGCTATGGACGGATTACCGCGCGTATTTGTTGCTCAGCATTTCCTGGAGCATTTCCTTCAGGACCAGCAGGACCGCAGAGGCGGCTTCCGAGAGGGGGTCGTGATCAGGGGTGCACAGCGCGATTTTGCATTGCAGCGCCGGATCCACAATCCGCAGGACATGGAAGTCCTCCTCATGGAACAGGGCGTCCGCGGCCGACTTGGGCATGATGGTGGCGCCCAGGTCTGCGCGGAGGAGCCGGGCCAGGGACGGCACGGACTCCACCTCGCCCACCAACTGGAGCGTGAGCCCTTTGCTGGTGAATCCCGTTTCGACAACCTGCCGCAGGGTGTGGATCTTCTCGGGAAGGAATAGCCCGAAACGCGCCACGTCCTCCAGCGAAATTTCACCTTTTCCGGCTGCCACATCGGATCTGTTGGCGTTCACCACAAAATGCAGGTCCTCCACGATCAGCGTGGTGAACTGAACGCCGCGGATGGGGCCCGGCTCGTAAATGAGCGCCATGTCCAGCCGGCCGTTCTTGATGGCCTCGCTCAGGACGCCGCCGTAAATTTCCGTGACGTGCAGGATTATTTCCGGGTACCGGCGGCCCACTTCGCCGATGATCCGCGGCGTCAGGCTGGAGGCCATGCTGTACGGCGCGATCGCGATGGAGACGCGGCCGGACGGCGCGGCTCCGGACGCGGCAACGTCCTGGCGTGCCTGCTCCACCAGCCGCAGGATGGACTGGGCATGCCGGTACAGGGTGTGCCCCGCGGCGGTGGGCTTGACGCCCTGCTTGCTGCGGATCAGGAGCCGCTGCTTGAGGTCGGTTTCCAGTGCCGACACCTGCTGGCTCAGGGCAGGCTGCGCCACGTGCAGCGCCGCTGCGGCCTTGGTGATGCTGCCCGAATCCACAATCTGGACAAAGTACGCAAGCTTCCGCGTATCCATGGTGCCTTCTCTCTTCGCGGCGTCCAGACCCCGGGAAGGTCATAACCGGATGCCAATTCATTAATCGTACATTCTACCCGCAGGGTTGATATGCAATTTCACGATGACGTCAGATGCATTTCGCATGCTAATGGGATTTACCGGGGAAGCCGTTCCCTTTTACATTTCTGAAATATACGGTCCCTACCTTGAATGTATTCGCGAAAACGCGGTGACAAGGCGGAGCCTGATGATTGAAACGAGGTGGCACGAATGATGGCAGCACCCTACGGCGCACCCGTCATAACCAGCGCCTATCCCGTGACATGGATTACGTCTTTGTGTGAGCCAATTCGCAATGCCAGACTTTTTGACAGAAGCCCGGCAGTCCGGGCTGCCGGACCGCAAGCCCCGTACCGGGCAGGTTCCCGGAATTCACTTCACTACCGGAAGCTGAACTCTGCGCCCCGCTGCGCAGCTGTGCAGCCAACATCCCAGGAGGGCTCACATGGGACCCACAGTTGATCTCGTGGCAGATCTCGGAGAAGGCTTCGGCGCCTACTCGATGGGCGACGACGCGGCCTTGCTCGAGGTGGTCTCGAGCGCCAACATCGCCTGCGGATTCCACGCCGGAGACCCCGACATCATGAACGCCACTGTCGCCGAATGCGTGCGGCGCGGCGTCAGCATCGGGGCGCACCCGAGCTTCCCCGACCTCCGGGGCTTCGGCCGCCGGGCCATGGACCTCACCGCCGACGAAGTCCGCAACGACATCCTCTACCAGTTCGGCGCACTGAGCGCCTTCGCCGCGTACCACGGCTCCGGCGTCGCCCACATCGCACCGCACGGACGCCTCGGCAACCTGGTGGCCACCCGCGCCGACTATGCGGAAGCCGTGGCGGACGCCGCCGCCCGCATCAAGCCGGACCTGATCGTCCTGGCCCAGGACGGCGAACTTGCCGACGCCGCCGCGCTGCGGCAACTCCCGGTCGCCATCGTCGGCATCGCCGACCGCGCCTACGAGGCAGACGGCACGCTGGTGCCGCGAAGCCGCCCCGGCGCCGTCATCCACGATCCGTCGGCTATTGTGGACCGCACCATCCGGATGGTCTGCGAAGGGCTCATCGAAACGGTGGCCGGGACCGACCTGCGGATCGTCGCCGACACCGTCCTCCTGCACGGTGACACTCCCGGCGCCGTCCAGCTGGCCCGCACAGTCCGCGCCGAACTGGAACGCGCCGGCGTGACCATCGCCCCCGTTGCGCAGGTCCTGGCCGCCAAAGTGAAGGCAGCCTGACATGCCCGCCACCGCAACGCCGACCCCGGTGGAAGTCTTCGAGTCCGGGGACGCCGCACTGCGCGTCGTCGCGTCGTCACCGGACCGCGAGGCCAACTGGAGCACCGTCCATGCCCTCGCCGGATGGCTGGAGGCTGCAGGGGCCGAGGGCGTCCACGGCGCCGTGCCCACCTATGACTCCCTGCTCGTGGAATTCGATCCCGGGGTCACCTCCGCGCGCCAGGTCCGTGCCTTTGTCCTGCTGGGAATGCGCCAGCTCGACTTCATCGGTGCCCCGGCCCGGGCTCCGCGGGAGTTCAGCGTCCCCGTGGTGTACGGCGGTGAATACGGTCCGGACCTGGAACGCGTGGCAGAGCACGAGCAGCTGCCGGTCGAGGAGATCATCGCACTGCACACTGCAAAGTCCTACGTGATCCGCTGCCTTGGCGCCCCTGCCGGCTCGCCCATGATGGACGGCCCCGATTTTCCGCTCCCCGTGCCGCGGCTGAAGGACCCCCGCCTGTCCGTCCCGGCAGGTGCCGTGGCCGTCGCGGGCCGGCAGGCAGTCATCGCCCCGGCCATGGCCCCCGGCGGATGGTGCGTCATCGGCCAGACGCCGCTGGCAGTCCTGGACGTCACCAGCGAACCGCTGGTTCCCTATGTTCCCGGCGATCTGCTGAGGTTCCACCAGATCCGGGCCGAAGAATTCGCCACCTACGCCGGCCGGAAACTGGAGGCGGCACGATGAGCGGCTCCCTGGTCATCCAGCAGTCCGGCAACTCCGTGGTCACCGACCTCGGCCGTTTCCGCGGACCCCGGTTCGGGCTGCCCGTCAACGGTGCACTGGACCAGTTCTCCGCACGCGCGGCCAACATCCTCACCGGTAATGCGGACAGCGCGCCCCTGCTGGAGATTACCGCGCTGGATTTCCGGATGCGGGCCAGCACCGACATCCTTGTCGCCGTCACGGGAGCACCCCTGCGGCTCACGGTGGACGGGCGCGAATGCCAGCAATGGGAACCGATCTCCGTGCGGGCAGGGGAAACCGTGGCGCTGCGCCAGATCACCGGCGGACTCCGCGCCTACCTTGCCGTCCACGGCTCGGTGGAGGCACCCGTCCTCCTGGGAAGCTGCGCCCCGGACACCGTCATCGGTTTCGGTCTTCGACTGACCGACGGCACCGAACTCAAGACCTCGCGAAGCGTCCCGCCGATCCGGCAACCGTACTTCGACCTCCCGCTGTTCCGGCTGGGACTGACCCGGCCCGAATTCAGCAGCCATGCGGTGGTGGAGGTCACGGACGGGCCCGACGTGGACGAATTCGGCGACACCGCGGACCTGCTCTACAGCACCGAATACACCGTCAGCGCCCGGAGCAACCACATCGGACTGCGCCTAGGCGGGGACCTCCCCGAACGCCAGTCGGGCGCCGAAGTGCTGTCCCGCGGCGTCCCGGTCGGAGCGATCGAGGTGCCGTCCCGGGATGAACTCCTGGTGCTGCACCGGGGCCGCGGCGTTACCGCAGGCTATCCGGTCCTCGCAGTGGTCACCACCCGCTCGCTGGATGTGCTGGCCCAGGCCAGGCCGGGCCACACCATAACTTTCCGCAGGACCACCGTCCCCGACGCCACGGCGAAGCACAGGGCGGCCCTGCGGGAGCTGGAAAACCTCCGTTCCACCGTCAGCACAGTCTTTGCCCTCCTCGGCATCGGCAGCCGGCCGGGCTGGCAACAGTTCGCCCCGGCGGCCGGAACCTAACACCCCTCGCGTCAGATCCAAAGCCTTGTTACCATCCCCCTTAGTAAGGAAAGCCATGTCAACTTCTACGCACGCGGCCCAGCCGCAAGAGCGGCTCAGCAGCAGGCAGACCCGCAAAGTTGTTACGGCCGGCTGCGTCGGCATTTTCGTGGAGCTCTACGACAACGGCATCTTCGCCTTCATGGCGGGAACGCTTGCCCTCGTCTTCCTGGCGCCAGGCAACCCGGACAACGCCCTGCTGTTTGTCTTCGCCGGCTACGCCGTGTCCTTCTTCGTGCGCCCCCTCGGCGCCGTGGTCTGCGGGTTCCTGGGGGACCGCATCGGGCGCCAGAAGCTACTGGTCTTCGTCATTCTGCTGATCAGCGTTGCCACGGCGGGCATCGGCCTGCTGCCGGCCTACTCGGCCATCGGCATTGCCGCCCCGATCCTCCTGGTGCTGCTCCGCATGCTGCAGGGTTTCTCCGTTGGCGGTGAAGCCGCCGGCGCCATGACCTTCCTCGCCGAGCACGCACCGGAAGGCAAGCGCGGCATCATCACCTCCTACGCCCAGATCGCCTCCTTCGCAGCCCTGCTCACCGGCACGCTCGTGGCCTACTCCATGTCACCCTGGCTGACCCAGGCAGCCATCGACGGCGGCGGCTTCGGTGCCTTCGCCTGGCGCATCCCGTTCCTGGTTGCCATCCCCATGGGCGTCATCGGCTGGTACATCCGCAAGGCCATCAGCGACACCCCGAACTTTGAGAAGCTCAAGGAAGAAGGCGGGCTGTCCCAGAACCCGCTGAAGGAAGCCTTCGCCTCCGCCGAACACCGCCGCGCCATGCTCCTGGCCCTGTTCATCCCGCTGATGAACGGCTCCGGCTACTACGTCCTCTTCTCCTACATGCCCACCTTCCTGAAGGGCAAGCAGCTCAACTTCACCATCGGCGAAGCACTCCTCGTCACCGCCTGCAGCCTGGTGGTCATCTGCATCGCCATCCCGTTCATGGGCGCCCTCTCCGACCGCGTGGGACGCAAGAAGGTCATCGCCGGCTCCGCGATCGCCATGGCAGTCCTCGGCATCCCCTCCTACGCCCTGATCGCCACCGGAGAAATGGCGCTGGCCATCCTGGGCGCCTGCATCATGGCCGTCGTCTTCGCCGGCCACACCGCAGTGATCCACATCCTCATCGTTGAACTGTTCCCCACCCGCGTCCGGTACTCCGCCTACGGACTGGGCTACAACATCTCCTCGGCACTCTTCGGCGGCACCGCACCGCTGCTGATGACCTGGCTCATTTCCTCCACCGGCAACATCTACATGCCCGCTTTCTACGCCGTGATCACGGCACTGGGCACCCTCGCCGCCGTCAGCACTGTCAAGGACCGGGCGCACCTGCCCCTCCGCGACGCCTAAACCCCACCCATCCGAACAGCAGTGCACTGCCCCCGCCGGCAGTGCACTGCACCAATTGCGGGGCATCAACTGCGCTGCACCCACAGGAGACTTCCATGCCTTTCTCAGACTATTCAACTGCCCTCGTCACCGGCGCATCCACCGGCATGGGCGCCGCGATCGCAGAACGCCTGGCCAAGCGGGGACTCACCGTCCACGCCCTCGCCCGCAACGAGGAGCGCCTGACCGAACTGGCGGACAAGACCGGTGCGATTCCCCATGTGGTGGACCTGACCGACACGGCGGCGCTGGCTGCCGCCGTCGGAAATCTTAAAGTGGATGTCCTGGTGAACTGCGCCGGGGTGTCCCGGCCGGGGAACATCCTGGACTCCAGCGAGAGCGACATCGACGAACTCGTGGACGTCAACCTGCGCGGCCTGCTGCAGCTGACCCGGCTGGTGCTGCCGGGCATGGTGGAGCGGGACCGCGGCCACGTCATCAACATCAGCTCCATCGCCGGGGTGTACAACTTCTACGGCCACACGGTCTACCACGCCACCAAAGCGGCAGTGCACCAGGTCTCCCGGCAGCTGCGCAACGACACGGTGGGCAAGCGCATCCGCGTCACCGAAATCTGCCCCGGACGCGTCGAAACGGAGATCTTCGGCCGCAACATGGGCGGCACTCCCGAAGCCATGGAAGAGGCGTGGAAGACGTATTACGAAGGGTACGAATCGCTGACCACGGACGACATCGTCAACGCGATGGACTACGCGATCGAAACACCACGCCACGTTAATGTCGGCATGCTCGAACTCATGCCAACCTTCCAGGTCCCCGGCGGCCTCACCTTCGACCGCCGCTAACGGCCCCCGCCCCAACCCGCCACCGATTGAAACAGGTTTTCCCGATGCAAACAGTCCGCACCGTCAGCTTCCCCGACCAGCAGCTCCTGGACGACCTCTCGCCCCTTCCCGAAGGGCTGAGGGGAGTGGTGTGGGACTTGAAGGCAGATCCCGACGGCGGGACGCTCAGTGAGATCGACGGCGTCATCCTTCCGTACATCGACGCTTCCGCCGTGCTGGGGTCCCTTGCCGGCGTGCCCAACTTCAAGTACGTCCAGACGCAGTCCACCGGATACGACGGCGTGATCGAGGCCGCCGGTCCGGCGGCCGGCGTGGCCAGCGCCTCCGGCGTCCACGCCGCCGCCACCGCCGAACTGGCCGTGGGGCTGATCCTGGCGAAGCTGCGCGGCATCGACCAGGCCGTCCGCGATTCGCAGTACGGGATGTGGCGGCCGGAACGGCGCCAGTCGCTGGCGGACCGGCGGGTTCTGCTGGTGGGTGTCGGGGGGATCGGGCATGAAATTGCCCTGCGCCTGGCGCCGTTCGAGGTCGCCGTCACGCGGGTGGGAAGCTCTGCGCGCACGGATGAGCACGGCGAGGTTCACGGGTCTTCCGAACTGACCGCGCTCGCCGCGTCGCACGACATCCTGGTTTCCGTGCTGCCCCTGAACCAGCAGACCCACCAGCTGATCGGCGAAGAAGTCCTCGCCGCCCTCCCGGACGGTGCCCTGGTGGTCAATGTGGGCCGCGGTTCCGTGGTGGACACGGCTGCCCTGACCAAGGAAGTCCTGTCCGGGCGCCTGCAGTGCGCGCTCGACGTCGTTGATCCCGAACCGCTGCCCCAGGACCACCCGCTGTGGTCCACGCCGAACGCGCTGATCACGCCCCACATCGGCGGCAACGCGTCGGCGTTCCAGCCCCGGATCCTGAAGCTCCTGAGGCAGCAGCTCGAAGCCCTGGCCGCCGGGCAGGCTCCGGCCAACCTGGTGCAGAGAGGCCGCTTCTAGCCACAAGCGCCCACCCACCAAGCGCGAACGGACACTTGGCGCCCCTCCTCGAAGGGCCGCAAGTGTACGTTCGCGCCACCAACGACCTACTACCAGCGCGATACCGCGCAGACCGCGGCGAAGGAGCTGCTCTTTCCATGAATTCACTTTTTGATCTGACGGGGCGTGTTGCCCTGGTGACCGGTTCGAGCCGGGGGATCGGTAATGCGCTGGCCCGGGCATTGGCGGATGCGGGGGCGACGGTGGTGTTGAACGGCATCAATGCTGAGCGGTTGAAGGCGGCGGAGGCTGCGATGGCGGCCGGGTATCCACCGGGGCGGGTGCACAGCTGCGCGTTCGATGTCACGTCCGATGCCGAGGCGGCGCGGGGTGTGGCGTGGGTGGAGGAGAACGTGGGTCCGTTGGAGATCCTGGTGAATAATGCCGGGATCCAGCACCGGGTGCCGATGCTGGAGCTGGATGTGGCGGATTGGGAGCGGGTGATCTCCACGGACCTGACGAGCGCGTTTTTGGTGGGGCGTGAGGCGGCGCGGCATATGATTCCGCGCGGGCGGGGGAAGATCATTAACATCTGTTCGGTGCAGACCGACCTTGCCCGGCCCACGATCGCCCCGTATATCGCGGCGAAGGGCGGGTTGCGGAACCTGACCCGGGCGATGACCGCGGAGTGGGCGGCCTCGGGCCTGCAGATCAACGGGATCGCGCCGGGCTACATCCATACCGAGATGACGCAGAACCTCGTGGACGATGAGCAGTTCAACGCCTGGATCCTGGGCCGGACTCCGGCGCACCGGTGGGGGACCGTGCAGGACCTGGCCGGTCCGGCGGTGTGGCTGGCCTCCAGCGGCTCGGACTTCGTGAACGGGCAGACCATTTTCATTGACGGCGGAATGACGGTGGTGGTCTGATGGGCGGTGTTTACCAGCTTCCTGCCAGCGGCCCGGCCGTGGTGGCGCATGCGGCCGGTGACCTCCGGATCGAGGACGTGCGTCTTGGCACGCCTGCTCCGGAGGAGGCCGTCATCGAAGTGGCTTACGGCGGTATCTGCGGTTCGGACCTGCATTACTGGCTGCACGGCGCGGCCGGGGAATCGATCCTGAAGGCGCCGCTGGTGCTGGGGCACGAAATTGTCGGCACCGTGCTGCAGGGTGCGGCGGACGGCACCGGACCGGCCGCGGGGACCCCGGTTGCTGTCCATCCGGCCACGCCCGGCCCGGGCGCGGCCCGGTACCCGGCGGACCGGCCCAACCTCTCACCGGGGTGCAC